>JBASRM010000678.1:0-6422 GCA_049273835.1 Blastocatellia bacterium
TCCTCCGGCTCTTTTTCGATCCTCTTATATCGGCGATAGAAATATACGAGCAGGGAGACTCCGGCAATAAACACGAGCACCGCACCGACAACTACCACCTTGGACAATCGTTGCTGTGTCTGTAAAAGGTTTAAGAGTGTAAACAACATTCTGTTCTATATCCTATCTGGGTTCTGGATTCACACGGCTGATACTTCTACTGATGCTGTGGTCTGCGCCGCAGGTTGCGCAAGCTCGGCGAGCGCAGCGAGTATCACCACCTCTTCTTCAGGCGCAACTGTACGCAGGTCAATCATCACCCGATCGCGCTCCGTCCTCGTGATTATCGGAATTGAATAACCACGAAGCCGCTCTTCGATCGACGCCGGCGACATCGCGGCATCCTGAAGAGCGACAACAACCGTCGGAAGCTTGACCTCGGGTGCTGATCCTCCGCCGATGACTGATTCGCCCTCCTCGAGAGATGATTTGATTCGTCCGATCGTCGATTGAGCAACAGCTTCACAGAATCGTGTGGCGCGGGCCGCGATTTCCTCGCGAGTGGCAGCAATCGCGCGGATAACCGGGACCTCCTTCAAAGCGGCGCCTTGCTCGTACAGCCGGAGCGTTGATTCGAGCGCCGCGTAAGTCATCTTATCGACGCGCAACGCTCGCATCAGAGGGTTGGAGCGGACGCGATCGACGATCTCGCGCGAGCCCGCGATGATCCCCGCCTGTGGACCTCCCAACATTTTGTCGCCGCTAAAGGAAACCACCGAAATGCCGGCTTTAATCGAGAGCGCAACGACCGGCTCATCCTTGACACCGTATGGCGCTAGGTCCATCAAGCAACCCGAGCCAAGGTCTTCGAACGAAGGGATACCGGCAAGTCTTGCGAGATCGGCGATCTCACGAACGCTCGGGCGCTCAGTGAAGCCGATAATGCGATAGTTTGACGGATGTACACGTAGTATTAGCCGGGTGCGCTCGTTGATAGCTTGCTCGAAGTCGCCGATTCGAGTGCGATTTGTCGTGCCGACTTCACGCAAGGTCGCCCCGCTCTTGTGCATCACATCGGGAATGCGAAAGCTGCCGCCGATCTCGATCAACTCGCCGCGCGAGACTATTACCTCGCCGCCCTCAGCCAGAGTATTCAGCACCAGCAGCACGGCCGCCGCATTGTTGTTGGCGATGCCAGCGGCTTCGCTTCCCGCCAATCGCGCCAGCAGTTCCTGGCAATGATCCTCCCGGCTGCCCCGTTCTCCGCGGTTGAGATCGTACTCGAGATTTGAGTAGTGAGCCGCGGCTTCAGAGACTGCATCGACAGCCTGCCGAGCAAGCGGCGCGCGCCCGAGATTTGTATGGATGATGACGCCGGTAGCATTGATAACGCGTCGAAGCGATGGCTGAGCGCTTAACCCGGCGCGCTTTTCAAGCCTCTGCTCGATCTCTACGAGCAAAGAGTACGGCGCTTGTAACCAGTCGTCAGCTTCTTCCGGTTTTTGACTGTCTGGTGCCGAAACCTCTTCTCTTACCTGATCGGTTATCTCACGCAGGAGATCGCGCACGCGGTCGCGACCCAGAGCGGCGGACAAATGCGAGGCCAACGGTCGTTCAAGCAGCCGCTCAATCGAGGGCAACGATCTAAGCAGTTGATTCCGCATTTGATTTCCGTTGACACCGGTTAGTGTCTGACGTACATTCTATCACAACCCCCACAGGTAATTCCCAAGCCCTCCAGAGTTAGCACAATGGAACCTAAAGCGGACAGTCCTATCGACCAGGACCTCGACCGGCTCGAATACGAGATTCGCCGATTGAAGGTTGAGTATGACATCTACTTCAACGGCGGAACTCTGCGTCCACCCATCGACACAAAGGGCCGACTTGAAACTGCCATAAAACGCATCTACGACACGCGAGGCATGTCATTTGGACAGCGCTTTCGCTATAACAGCCTGGTAGCCCGGTATAACGTTATGCGTGAGCTTTGGCGGAGACAAACTCAAGAGCGAGAAGAGAGCGGGCGGCCGCCTACAGCCGAAGCCCATATCGCGGCCCGCGAGCACATCACGATTATCCGGTGTCACGATCCCAAACTCGAACCCGAAAAGGTCAGCGAGCTTTACGATCACCTCGTAGCAGCCAAGCGTAAGTGCGGTGAGAAACTCGGCGCGCTGAGTCTCGAGGTGTTTACTCAATTCCTCACATCGCGTGCGGAGCACATCAAAGATAACCTATCAACTGAAGAGGTGGACTTCGTCGTCGGAGTAGACAACGGCCGCGTTAAGTTCGCCGCCCGCCCCGCCCGTTGATCCCCCTGCAAATTCGCTGGCTCTCAACACGCAAGGTTTTACAGCTCACAAGACACGAGGTCGGTGATCAGCGGCTCTTCTGCCGAGGCCGCCGAGATTCATAACGGAGTACAAAGCCCGGCAATTAAAGCTAAGCTAAGATGGTCTTATCTCGCTGTAAAAGCGCGCTGACTCGAGTCTACTACTTGTTCTCAATGGTCAGTGCATCCGAAGCGATCTGCAGCAATGCAATCACCCGCATCTCAGGCCGCAGGTAGCGCTCGGCCGCCAATCTCGCGCGGTCGAACTCCATGCGCGCGACTGATGCCAACCTTTTGCCCGACTCCTGCGCGATCATATTGAGCGGGCCCCCGGCGCCATTGATAATGAACTCGCCGCTTCGGAAATAATGTTGAACATCAAATCCGTTCAATACCAGCGCTGCCGCTGAGAGCTCGTTGACCTGCTCGATAACCCGCTCGACAACGGCCGCGCTCTTGTTGACGTCAAGCTGCGCGTAAGCGCCGGCGATTTGGAGTTGCGCCTGGAGTTGTCCGTAATTAGCCGCTCGATCGCCGAGCAGAGCCTCGGCCTCTCCCAGGACCTGAAACGCTGCAGCCTTGTCGCCTTCGGACATGTACGAGTCGGCCAGCTGCGCGAGGAAAATAGCTCGTTCCTCCACCGACGCAAGGCGGCTTATGGCGGCACGGGCTTCCGCGAGCTTTTTCTGTTCTCTAGCAAAATAAAATGCGTGTCGATCCAGGTTCGACTTCATTTCGGCTCGTTGCCTGGGATCGGCTATTTTCTCCCCGATCTGGCTAGCCGTTTGGAAATCCCGTGCGTTGTATGCCCTGGACGCAGCTTGCTGAATGAGCCTGTCGGCGACTTCGGGAGCGGCTGTCTTCGCCGCCTCCATCATTGCCTCCACTGTGCCACTCTGAAAGAGCTGATTGTATTTGGCCCAGGGTCCCTGCTGCGCTGCGGTGAACTTTTCGAGCTCATCAAGTCTCTGGCGAAGCGCCGCGACTCGACTCGGGTTGAGCCTTTCGATATCTGGCAACATCACCTTTAGCTGTTGTAAAACACCGGTGATCTGGCCCGAATACATTCGATAGAGCGCCGACTCATTGGGGCCGTCGTCCAACGCACGATTGAGGATGATGTTGCTCAGCTCTCTTGCGGTCTCCTCATCGATGTTCGGCAGTGAAAGACTGGCGAGAGACCGCTGCGCTGGGGGTTCCAACCGAGACTTGTTGTTTTCAAACCAGGTGCGCAAGAGGGTCAAGCCGACATGATAATGAGTGTAGTTCTTGTTCCAGTCACCTGTTCGAAGCCGGGTCATGATGCTTCCGAAAAATCGCTCAGCGGCGGCTTTGTCACGACGGTCGAGCTGGTACAGAAGGCTCATCGCCTCATAGTCGAGACCGAGTTTCATCGAGTGCTCAGCGGCGACCAACGCTTGCTGAGGATCTTTGTCGGCGATCTGCAAAGCGAGTCTCATCGCAAGCTGCCCTTCAGAAAACAGATTTGAATAGTTTGGCGAGTTCGGCTGCGGAGCGGGTGGACCAGCTCTTAGAAATTCCAGCGCGAGGCCGGCGTCGTGGTTTGCCGTAACTTGCAGAATCTCCTGCCGCAACTGATGCGGCAACTGTGCCATATTCAGATTCGACTGGTCCCCATAGTCCACAGCCGCCGTCGCAAGCTCGCCGAGGGTAGCGACCGCACGCCTAAACAGTGAGCTCGCCCTCTTCGCATCTCGCGGCCAAAGCGACTTCGCGAGAGCTATGTCAACGCGAATCCTATTTTCTGGCAGCCTGAGAGACTCGCTCTCCTTGGCGATCTGATCCACCAACGACATCGTTTTTTTCGCGCGCTCCTCGCGGGCCTTCTTTTCTTCGGCGGCCGAGCCTTCGCCGGCCGATTGAGCTCGGACATTCGAAGTGAGCAGTAGAAAGATCAAAAAGATATTTGCGAGCCTTGAAGTCATGGAAATCTCCTCGGTTCCTGGTTGGAATGCTAATCAGCCACGGGCATCGCGCCGGATTGAACGGGGTTGCACGCGCGGCGTCAATTAACTGGATCTCCGGGAACGTTAGACGCAATCATGCGTGAGATGTTCCGATCCCTCCGCGTTGACGCAACGCGCCTGCTTTCCTAAGAACGTTTTGAGCGATTCTGTTTGCGGGCCTATCCGTACTTCTTGAAGTTCGAACCGACAGTGCTGCTGACATCAGGCGAGCTTGAGAATTGAATTGAGAGTGTTTGGGAAAGAGTTTGGGACGCGGTTAACTGCGACGCTGAATGCGGTGTCTCCTAACGAAAAGGCCCCGCTAAAAGCGGGGCCATAAGGGTGCACCTGATCTGAGTCTAAACCCTTTTCACTGCCTCGGCCTGGGGTCCCTTCGGTCCTTCAACAACTTCGAATTGTACGGTCTCGCCCTGCTTGAGCGACTTGTAGCCTTCCTCCTGGATCGCCGAATAGTGCACGAACACATCGGCACCACCCGGCTGCTCGATGAACCCGTAGCCCTTTGCGTTACTGAACCACTTGACCCTGCCTTGTGACATCGACATACATCCTCCTCCGAGTCAGTCAAAGTGTCGCGCGTCTTGGCAGCGAGCCATTCGCCGTGACTCGCTCTTCTAAATCGACCTGGGGATTATTCGTGCAGCCCGAGCCGAGAGGAAAAGTTACAAGCTCTCGATTGCTCGTAGCGTGCAAACAAAAAGCCGCAAAGCGACGCTCGCCAACTTGCGAGCATCTCTTTGCGGCTTCTTATCGAGCTTTCACTGCGGCTGCCCAAGATTCACGTCGCCCTGCTAATCTTCACAGCGTCTGCGCGAAGCGGGCCGCATACTAGCGCAACGACTAACCGGAGTCAAGAAAAAACGACACCAAAAAGCCACATGTCCGCAGTACCTCGGCCGACGGACAATCAACGTAGTAGAAACACGCATGAGCGTTCAAGCTCTTACCTTCCCATCACGTCGACAAGCTCCTGAACAGCGGCCGCCGAGCGGTGAAGCGCCGAGCGCTCGTCGGTGGTCAGGTTGATTTGAATTATCTCTTCAACGCCTCGCTCGCCAAGTTTCACCGGCACCCCGACATACAAACCGTTGATGCCGTACTCGCCTTCCAGATAAGCCGCGCAGGGCAGGATCTTCTTCTTGTCCTTCAGAATCGCTTCAACCATTTCGACCGCCGCAGCCGACGGTGCGTAATACGCCGAGCCGGTTTTCAGCAGACTCACGATCTCAGCGCCGCCGTTAGCCGTACGCGTCACTATCTGATCGATCTTCTCTTTCGGCAGCAAATCGGGCAGCGGGATTCCTGCGACGGTCGAATACCGCGGCAGCGGGACCATCGTGTCGCCGTGCCCGCCCAGAACAAAGGCCGTTACGTTCTCAACCGAAACGTTCAGCGCTTCGGCGACAAAACATCGCATGCGAGCGGAGTCCAACACTCCCGCCATCCCGATGACCCGCTGCTTCGGCAAGCCTGAATGCTTCAAGGCGACGTGGCACATCGCATCGAGGGGATTCGACACGATGATCAGTATCGGGTTCCGCGAGTACTTCATCACTTCATCGGTGACTGATCCTACTATTCCCGCGTTGGTTCGCAGAAGATCATCGCGGCTCATACCCGGTTTGCGTGCGAGCCCTGATGTTATGATCACGATGTCTGAATCGGCGGTCTCCTTGTAACCGTTTGTCCCGATCAGCCTCGAGTCGTAGCCCTCGATCGGCGCGGTTTCCGCGAGATCCAGCGCCTTGCCCTGCGGCATGCCTTCGATTATGTCGACCAGCACAACATCCCCGAGCTCCTTATCGACCAATCGCTGTGCGGCCGTAGCTCCAACGTTCCCGGCGCCGACGACTGTTATCTTTTTTCTAGCCATTGCTCCTCCATAAGGCCATTTTTTTAAACCGCTTGCGTTTGCATTTGGTGAGACGACGCGAGCGGACGGAAATTCTATATGACGGCTTGATAATCGTCCACGAACCGGGTTTGAGTTTGTTTTGAGTTCAAGCTTTAGCTTGCATCTCGCGATCGGACAGCCAAAGGCTGAACTCTGAACTTGAAATTATTTTGAGTTCAAGCTTTAGCTTGCTTTTGAGTTCAAGCTTTAGCTTGCTCTTCTCAGC
>JBASRM010000684.1:0-1887 GCA_049273835.1 Blastocatellia bacterium
TTCGACTCCCTGGCGGTAAAACTTTCCATCGGCTGAGCGCAGCACCGACACCAGCACGATGTTCTTCTCTTCGGCTATCGCTTCACGCAGCTTCGCGTATTCCCAACGAGGCTCGCCTTCGATGTAAAGAATTTTCGGCTTCCAATCGACCACGTCCAACACGACTTCTTGGGAGTTGTTCTCGGGAACCGGATCGTCGGACGGCGGTCTTGCGGTGAGAATGTATCGGTGAAGCCCGGGTGAAGAAGGAGTGAATGTGATGCGTGCCACCGTAGTCGCGTCGCCCTGGACGGGCACTTCCTGCGAACGCAGCAGGTGATTGTCTTCGCTCAGATCGACAGTGACGCTCTTGCGTCCGCCGCTAACTCGGACGAGCAGCTCAGAAGTCACCGGCGAGCCAGTGAGAGCGCGGCGCGGCGCGGTCGCGCGAATCAGCTCAACATCTCCCTCCAGGCTCTCAGGTCCAATGCCGATCGCAAACACCGGCAGCCCGCGCGATCTGAGACTGGCAAGAGTGGTCGAGAGGCTGTTGGAGCGATCATCGTCGCTCGATCCGGCGTTGTTGGCGCCATCGCTCATCACGATGACTCCGGACATCGGCAATCCCGCCGATTCGCGCGAGGCCTGATCGAGAGCCGATGTAAGATTCGTCTCCTCGCCGCCTCCCGATAGCTCGCTGGCGTTCTGAATTCTTTCGGCGGTCGAAGAGAACTTATATGCGCGGAGCTTGAACTTGTCCGCAAGCGCCGAGTAGAACGCGCTGTTCGCGGACATCAACTGCTGGACCGAGTCCAACCGCGTATGACTCCCGTCATCGGGAAGCTTCATGCTGGATGAATCATCCATCAGCACCGCTACGTAGCTGGATTGCGGAATGATCGAGGGCACGACGATGACCGGACGCATTACGCAGAACAGGATCACCGCAATCAGCGCGCACCGGAGAGCGATCAACGCAATCCTCCAACGCAGCGCAAGTCTCACTGCCGGGACCGCGTAGAGGAAGTAGATCAGCAAGGCAAGACCGGCGACCAATACTATGATCACCAGCGCCGAGGGACGCGCGCCGAAACCAAACTGGCTCTTTGAGAAGAGCGCTTGCCGGTGATTGAACAGAAAACTTACGACCTGTTCCAAGTATCAAGCTCCCGTTATGAGTGCGCTCTCCGTCAACATGACGATCTGCGTTAGCGCTTATTCTAATTGTTAACGCGCGAAGCCGCAAAAAGATTTATGGCGACAAAAGATTTATGGCCCGGCAAAACCGCGATTGCTTTTACCGCCACCAAGGCCCGGAGACAGAAAATCGCACGAACAAATCCTTGTGAGTCTTGGTGACCTCGTTTAGTGGCAATCTCTCGCAATTCGCTATTACACTACTAACCTGGCCCCGCTGTTGACAAACCTCACGGATGGGACTAAATACCCTTTGAAGCACCTCGCAAGCACAATCAGATTAGCCATCAGAGCCCCCGCACCATGGCTTCGGAAAACACGGGAAGGGGAACCCCGGATTATTCATCACCGCTTTCGGAAGGCCCAGCCTCAGATTTTATGGCTGAACCTTCACTTCTGTGCAAAACCTTTGCTGAACGGAGGCTACTATGCTGCTGGTAGGAAAAAACCACAACCTGTCAACGAATTCGGCGTCTTCGAACAAGCGATCTATGCGCGTTATGCGCGCGGGAGCGGCGCTCTTCATCTTCGGTGTTTTGTTAGTCACCGCGCATTTTGTTGAAGCCGACCGAGGTTATCGCGCCGCACCTTTACCGCTCGAATACGCTACGCCGGCCGGCAGCCAAGCTGCCAACCACCTGCTGCTTCGCGTCGATGGCGACAGCCTCGATCTGGTCAACCAAGACGCCGGCGAAGTGCTCAGCAGTCAGC
>JBASRM010000451.1:0-2502 GCA_049273835.1 Blastocatellia bacterium
CAGAGCGGTATGGTCTGAGACGCGAACCTTTGTGCGCATCCTCTTGATTGTGCTTGCCGCCGCAACTGCGCTTTGGATGCTACACGCATTAAGGGGCGTGTTGCTCTTAGTCGTTCTGGCAATCTTCTTTGCTTATTTAGTGGCGCCGCTGGTGAGGCTTGTACACCGGCCCTTCACCATCAGAGGCCGCGAGCGCAAAACGCCGCGGGCCATAGCAATCATCACGGTATACCTGGTTATTCTCGCATTCGTTGGAATCGCGCTTGTACTGTTGTTACCTCGGCTCGGCGAGCAGGTTACACAGTTCGCCAAACAGGCTCCTGCCTATCTTGTAACAGCCCGCGGCCGCGCGCAGAAGTTAAACGCTCTTTATCAACGGTATCAACTACCGCCTACTATCCGGGAGACTATTAATGACACTGTCACCCAGGGAATCGAAACTTCAGAGAAGTATTTGACCGCTCAGATGACGAATGCGATTGGTTGGATCGTATATCTGCCCTGGCTTGTGCTGATCCCGGTCTTTGGATTCTTCTTTTTGAACGATGCAGAGGGCTTTCGCCGCTCGGCGTTGCAGATACTCCCGAAGGGCCGGTTACGTTGGCGGGCCGACGAATTTTTTGAGGACGTGAATAGCACGCTTGCGGCCTATATCCGAGCGCAACTGATGGCGTGCGTGATCATCGGGATCGCATGCGCCGTGGGATTCTATCTCATGGGAGTGCCCTACGCGCTGGCGCTCGCGGTGATAGCCGGATTCCTGGAATTCGTGCCGCTTGTTGGGCCGCTTTCAGCGGCGGCAACGGTTGGATTGGTGGCCAGCTTTCACTCTCTCACTCAGGCATTTTGGGTGCTGATATTTCTCCTGGTTCTGCGATTGGTTCAGGATTACGTCATTTACCCGAGGCTCATCGGGCGAGGGATTCACTTGCACCCCTTCGCGATAATACTCGCGGTAGTCTGTGGTGCGGAACTCGGCGGAATCGCAGGCATATTCCTGGCGATTCCAGTGGTCGCCATTGTGTCCGTGGGCTATCGGCACTGGCTCGAACACAGAGGAAGCGAAGGCCTGGTCGCGGAACTCCTGGCACCGCGGGTCGAAGCCGGGCCCGCCTTAGCGGAGAACATCGAATTGGAACCCGCACAACAGGTTTAGGGCCATCCTCTCACATGCGTTCTTTTGTGAATCATTCCGAGTTGAAGCCAAATGGGCATTGAGTACACAGGAGCAGAAATGTTTGAAGACACACCTGAAGAGCAATCTTCATCATCATCCAATGTCATTCCGGATGAGACTGGAGAATTGGATGTGAGGTTCGCGTTGTGGAGAAAGTTCTGCGCCGATAATCAACTCGCAGTCGAGACTCTGCCGAGTGAATTGAGCGAAGAGGCGAAGGCAGAATGGGAGAAGCTCAAAGCGAGCAACTTATCCAAACCAGATGAGTCTCACTAACCGCCAGCGCCAGGCTGCCGTCTCAGGCACCTCGATTGCACTATCAACATTTTGTGGAGCTCGAAGAGAAAGTGTGGCCCGTTTGCGTTCATGTCGACGCACAAACCAGTCAGTTTGCGTCACGTCGGATGCTTATACCGCACTCAATCCCAGTCGCGAGACGACTCACTCTTGTGAAGGCAGGTAAACGTAGCTGATTGAGACGCTGGCTCGCCGGCCGCACACCAAAGTAAGAAGGATAAATCATGAACCAGAATACTTTCCCCGAGACCGTTCCCGTAGAACTGTTGTATCAAGCGCTTGAAACCGAAAAAGGCGGCGTTCAGATCTATTCAACCGCACTCCGATGCGCGGTCGATAAGAAGTTGAAGGAAGAATGGAGCGAGTACCTGGAGCAGACAAAGAATCACGTGCAGATTGTCTCGGAGATTCTTAAATCACTGAACCTGGATCTCGAAGCTGAAACGCCGGGCCGAAAGGTTGTTCGCTACATCGGGACCTCTTTAGTCAAGGCCATGGAAATGGCTTTGAGGGCGGGCGATCCTCAAGCCGCTCAAATTGTAGCGGCTGAATGCGTGGTGCTGGCCGAAACCAAGGACCATCTGAACTGGGAGCTAATCGGTAAGCTTGCTTCCAATTCGGATTCCGATCAAGCCGCGTTACTCAAGCAAGCCTACGATCAAGTAGAAGACGAAGAGGATGAGCATCTCTACCATACAACCGGATGGACACGCGAACTCTGGATTCAGGCTTTGGGGATGCCGGCAGTGCTGCCGCCGCCAGAGGAACAAGAGGACGTCAAGACCGCCATTGAAGCCGCGAAGGCTAAGAAGACAAGAGCTCAGAAAGCCTAACACTTTGTCACGAATGAACCTGTACGGGCGTCCCTCCGAGGGCGCCCCTCATTGGCAATTGAAGTGGTCTGCAATGAGGAGCGCCTCGGAGGAACACCCGTACCGCGCGCACCCAGGCATGTCATCCAGAAAATCAGCACTAATATAACCGTCGAACGTTGCGCGAGATTGGAACCCTGGCACAGCGAATTTGAC
>JBASRM010000452.1:0-5565 GCA_049273835.1 Blastocatellia bacterium
CGGCAGCGTCATCAGCCCACGCAACTCGAGGTTGCGGGTTGAATCAAGTGCCTCAACCAACGCGGGCAACTCGCTTTCCTGGGCGCCCGATTTGGTAGGCTCGCGGGAAAGGTCTACCTGAAGGAGCACCGTCGGCCGCCGTCCGATCTCACCGGCGATTCGGTCGAGCCGTTCAGCTAACTGCCGGCTGTCGATCGTGTGAATCACTCGAAAAGTCTCGAGTGCCTGCCGAGCCTTATTCGACTGGAGATGGCCGATCAGGTGCCATCGAACGTCGCCTTTGACCTGAGCGGCTTTGGTAATGCCCTCTTGCACGCGATTTTCGCCCAGGTCGCGGACCCCCGCATCTACCGCCTGTTGCACTGTCGCTGAATCAAATGTTTTGGAGACCGCGATGAGGGTAATGTCTTCGGTGCTCCGACCGGCGCGTTCGGCGGCACGCGCGATCTGCTCCGAAACGCGCGCGAGCCGGTCTCGTATGTCTTCGGCCATCGCGACGGAATCTTATCAGCGGCTATGAGACGGTGACAAGCAGAGGGATATTGGCGCAGCAACGTCACGTAATCAGTCCAGTCGCGTTTGAAAAAATTCCTTGGCGCAATACAAAATGTCGTGCAGTGGTCTCGCAGCCGCAATCGTTATGAGCGTCAAGGGATCCTTCCCCAGCCCGAAGCCATCCAGCGCGCGCTGGCGTCAGAGGCCGACTCCGAAGAACGCGCCCAGCGTCGTGAAGGCGAAGCCGTGCGCCGGGAGGGTCTCGATCGCAAGGATGTCGTCGAATTTGCTCATGCGATTCGCGAACAGTTTCCGCGAATTCCTGCCGGGGGCGGATATTAAGATCGCGGAGCACGGTTGTCTAAAGCACAGCGGGAGAGTCGGCAGGTCTACGGCGGCAAAGTCGTTTGAGTCCGACGCCGTCTTTCTTTGCGGTTCAGGCCCACATGCGGCACGCATACACCGAATATGATGAGTGCCTGTTCGAGTATGACGATCGGCATCTCGCGCGTGAAAGAGTACGCGAAAAGATTGAGACTGTTCTCGACCAGTGGGAGGGCGAGCTGATCTCCCTACGTTCCGGTATTACTTTTCTTACCCCATCCGCCGCCGCCGGGTGATTCGATACGAACGCGATCCCCGCTCGTGGCGTCCGTGGAATCTTTTCCTGCCAGAACCTGTTCACCCTTGGCTGTTATCAACACGGTGCGGCCCGGCGTGCCTGGCTCACCCTCGTGCAACCCATAGGGTTTGGTCTTTCGCCGGTCGGAAAGAATCGTAACTCGCGCATCGGTCAATAATTCTACCTCCCGGATAATGCCGTCACCGCCTCGAAACTGGCCCGCACCGCCGCTTCCACGACGTATCGAATATCGCCGCACTCTCATCGGATAGGCGTACTCCATCGCTTCGGCCGGCGTGTTCAGCGAATTGGTCATGTGAGTGTGAATCCCGTCGATTCCGTCGAGACCCGGGCGCGCCCCCATCCCTCCGGCGACGGTTTCATAGTACGCGAACTGCTTTCCGTTCCGTCTGTCGGTCCCGCCAATCGTAAGGTTATTCATTGTCCCCTGGCTTGCGGCGGGCAGCGCCGCGCCTGTTTTCGAAAGCGCGAGCACGACGGTGTCTACGATTCGCTGAGACGTTTCGACGTTGCCGCCGGCTACTGCGGCTGGTGGGCGAGCATTGACGACGGTCCCCAGAGGCGCTGTCACCGTGATCGGTTGGAGGATGCCCCAACTTGCCGGAACGTTCATTGGGATCAAACATCGAAATACGTAATACACCGCGGATACTGTGATCGCCTCGACAGCGTTGATCGGACCGCGAACTTGAGGCGCGCTGCCGGTGAAATCGACCTCGACTCGGTCGCCTTTGATCTCAATTCGCACTGCTATACGAACGCGGTCGTCCGAGTACCCGTCGTCGTCTAAAAAGTCCTCGGCCTCATACACCCCATCAGGCAGGTCGCGGATCACGCGGCGCATCATCTCGGCGGTGTAGGTGATCAAATGGGAAGCGTACTGATCTGCCTCCTTGAAACCGTATCGTTGGACTATTTCGAGCAGCCTCCGCTGGCCGGTTGCGATCGCGCCAAGCTGCGCCGTCAGATCACCCTCGCGCTCTTCCGGTATTCGAACGTTGGCCGAGATTAAGCGCATAACGTCGTCGTTTACACGGCCCCCGACCATCAATCGCACTGGAGGAATCCTTAGACCCTCTTGATAGATTTCGTCTGCGCGGCCCATTGACCCCGGCGTCGCGCCGCCGATGTCTGCGTGATGGGCTCGGTTAGCCACGTAAAACAGGGGCTGGTCAGGCTTTCGCCGGCTTCGACTCGCGTGCCGTGCTTTTCCGGTCTTCGGCCTCATCTCTCCGAACACCGCTGCAACCATCGTTACATCAGGGAGATGAGTTCCGCCCGCGTATGGATCGTTGAGCACAACTATATCACCGTGCCCGATCGGCACCGTTGCAAGAGCGGCTCGGACAGACATTGGCATCGAGCCGAGGTGAACCGGCATGTGATCGCCCTGAGCGATCAACGTGCCGTCGCGGTTAAAAATCGCGCATGAGTAGTCTCTGCGCTCTTTGATGTTTGGAGAGAAAGCAGAACGCCGGAGACTGACACCCATCTCCTCGGCGACCGATGAGTAAAGTGATTTGAAGATTTCGAGCTTGACTGGATCAACTCTCATAAAACGGCGAGTTTATCACACAAGGTTCATCAAGCCTCAGGCTTCTGGAGCATCACCGGACGTAAATCGGATTCGAGTAAATCCACGGGCGGTGCTCGCCATCCACCTCCAGCCAGGCTTCTATGCGATAGACACCCGGCGTCTTCGCTTCGACGTCAAGCCGGCGCGCATTTTCGGTCCGAATAACATCGCCGTTGCGGATCAACTTCATTGCGCATTTCAAAGGCGTCGCGGCGCTCAACATCAGCCCATCTTCGAGATTGACTTGGTTCCCCATAATCCCCGCAGTCCGCTTCCCGGTCCGGGCGATGAACGAGAAGCCGGTTGAATCGCACAACCAGTCGTGAGCAACGTAAGCGCGTCCGCTTTTGAGCGCATCGCGCACCGCCGCCTCGCTCAACTCCCGTGCGAGGATGTGAGTCGAGACATACAGCAAGCTGCGCTCATAAGGATCGAAGTCGAGCCGGGCAATTAACTCTCCTGCCTTTCTATTCCTCACGAGCTCAGTCACGCCCGGGACTTTGTCGGCAGTAACGCGATTGGTTGTGGGTTTGCTTGTGATGTAACCGACTTCGACCGTGTTGTTGTCGATAGCGGTAACAGTGAACACCTGATTATGATGACAATCATTTGCTGCAACCGCCGTCAGAGGATGTCGCTGAGTATCACGGTCCCACTTGGCGACGATGTCCGCAAGATAGTCCTGCTGGGCGCCGAAGACTTCTGCCGGGTATCGGTCCAGCGCGGTGACAAGGGCTGGAAGTCGCACCGGATCGGTCAGCGAGCTTTGCAACCAGAGCAGAAATGCACCTTCATCCTTTATGTCCGTGTGGTGATTATATATCTCAAGCCCATCGAGTTGATCGGTTGGCCAGTCTGCGCGCTCTTCGACATGAGACAGAAAAATGGTTCCTCCGCTGCTGCGAACCAACGCTATGTAATGCTCGCGCGATCCTGGCTCACTCCCTCGAATGGACTTGGTTGGAAAAGAGAGAAAGCCGCGGTCTTCTGCGCCGGGAATAAACAGCACCCCGTCGCGCAGCCCACTCCAACTATCGTTGATGAAGTCTCGCTCAGGCCTGACGTGATCGGTGAGCATCACGATCTGAACGCTCGCTCGCCTGGCGGCCGCAAGCAACTCACGCCGAGTCCCGCCGGTGTGACTGGCGTCCTCGGCGTGTGCGTGCAGGACCGCGCGATAGTCGGTGTAGCCTGTTGAAAGAGCGACTGGTCTGCGCTCTCGTGCGTAGCGGAGACGGTCTGCGTGAACCGCGCGAAGATGTTCGATCTTCATGCGTTCGATGCTTGTATACTTGCGGCCTGGTCCCAAATGCGTGCCGGTCTGCGCGAAGACGAAGACTGGAAGTAAGACAGCGGTTGCCAGTGTGATGCTTTTCTTCATCGTGAGCCGGTGTCTATCGAGCTTTGCGAGATGTGTCAAGCGATTTGTGCCGGCTTGCGCGCGGCGGAGCCGCTGCTATGGCATCACCTACCCGAGGGCGAAGCCCATCCGGAACAGCCAGCGACTCGAAGTTCGCTTCAATTACACGCTCACCATCAACAGCCAGAACGGTGAATGCAAACCTCGAGTCAACGCCCTGCTTTGTGACGACGGAGCTTTGTGTTGAAATTGTAAGTAGATGATCCGAAACAACGCTCCGCGAATTGGCATTCACGCTTCGATTGCCGGCGGCTTGCCGAACTCTGTCACCTCGGCAGTCGGAAAAGGTTGCGATTGCTTTCAGATCTTCGCGCGCAATCCAAGAGGGTGGCTTGCGCGCCCGCTGACCCGCGGCGAGGTTTGCGAGTTTCGAAGCGCTCGCGAGAAAGCTGAGTTGTGGCCACTCGCGATTCACTCGGTCTATCTGATCAACCTTGCCGCGGAGGATCCGCTCCTGCTAACACGCTCCCGCGAAACGTTTCGAGAAGAGATCAAACGGAGCATCGAACTGGGTGCCGAATACCTTGTGGTTCATCCCGGCAGCTCGATGGGAATGCCTGCTGAAGTTGGAATCACCACGGCGGTTGAATCGGTGCTTGAATCCGCGCGAGGCTTACCGTTGAAGGGCGCATCTACTAAGCCTGATCGAGGCGGCGAGACGGGCTCGCTGACCATCCTGATCGAGAACACTGCGGGGCAAGGCTCATCGATCGGGTGCGACTTCGACCAAATTGCCCAGATAGTCGCCGGGCTTGATGACCTGCCGGTCGACGTTTGCCTCGATACGGCGCACACATTCACCTCGGGCTACGACATCTCAACTGAGAGCGGGTTGAAGACTACGATTCGCGCAATCAATCGCTCATTTGGGTTTGATCGAATCAAACTGATCCATTGCAACGACTCAAAGGTCCCGTTCCACTCACGAGTCGATCGTCATCAACACATCGGCCTCGGCTACATTGGGGATGATGCGTTTCGGCGTCTGACGCACAACTCGAAGTTTCGACGCATACCATTCATCTTGGAAACTCCCGTTGATCAAGAGCGGGGATATGGGTGGAACGTCGCGCGAC
Source organism: Blastocatellia bacterium (assembly GCA_049273835.1). GTDB lineage: Bacteria > Acidobacteriota > Blastocatellia > UBA7656 > UBA7656 > Onstottus_A. The sequence goes on from JBASRM010000452.1 coordinate 5,211, forward strand.
TTCGCGAGTTGGCGGGTTGAGAGGTGAGCCGATGGATGAGTTCAGAATACACGTAAGTGTGTGGCCAAGGATGGCTGCCGCGGCATTTCGAGTAACAGGCTGAGCAAATATCGCTGTCCAAATCACCAGCAAAAGTCTGAGTTCAAGTTGCCACGCGACCCGAGTCGTTCTATCATACGATCTATGTTTTCCAAGAAACTACACCTCAGGCTTACCCTCCTGAATCCGCTTCTCGGCTGAGCGAATTCTCACTAGTCGCCGACATCTTCAAGCGGAATCACTCTTAGAATTGAATAGTCATTGAAGCGGTCAATATCATGAAAGAAAAATACTTCCCACAAGAGATCGAACAAAA
>JBASRM010000710.1:0-6155 GCA_049273835.1 Blastocatellia bacterium
AGGCGCTCGGGCGAGACGTGGATCAGAGGTCGGACATCTTCTCGCTTGGTGTGGTTATGTATGAGATGGCGACGGGTAGGCTGCCGTTCAGCGGAGCTACAGCGACAGAAACCATCGAGCAGATCAGACACGAGCAACCGGCAGCTATAGGACGATTCAATTATGAAGTGAGTGTAGAGTTGGAGCGGATCATAAGGAAGTGTTTGGAGAAGGACAGAGAGCGGCGTTATCAGAGCGCGCGAGATCTATTAATTGACCTGAGGAATCTGAAACGTGACAGCGATTCGAGCACCGCTTCTGTTGCGAATTCCAGAGTAATGTCATCGGGAAGATCACGCCGTTATACACTGGCGGCGATTGTCGGCGTTGTCGGACTCATCGGAGTGGGCGTGTACGAGATGGCCTTTCGGAGTGATAAGAGCAGGTCGATAGAGTCCCTGGCAGTCTTACCACTTGTAAATGCAAGCGGTGATGCCGACGTGGAATACCTCAGTGACGGAATCACCGAGACGATAATCAACAAGCTTTCCCAAGTGACCAGTCTGCGGGTGATGGCGCGAAGCACGGTCTTCGCGTACAAAGGCAAAGAGAATGACCCGCGAGAGGTGGGTCGAAGGTTAGGCGTGGGCGCGGTGCTGACGGGGAATCTGATTCGACGAGGAGATAGCCTGATAATCGGGTTGGAACTGGTGAGCGTCGATGACGGTCGGCAACTGTGGGGCGAGCAGTACAGCCGTCGTCAGGGCGACCTATTGGCTGTTCAGCAAGAGATATCGCGGGAGGTGACCAGCGGGTTGCACTTGAAGTTGAGCGGTGAGGAGAGCAAGCGAGTCGCCAGGAATTACACCGATAACACAGAAGCTTATCAGCTGTATCTATTGGGCCGGTACTTCTGGAACAAGTTCACAGACGAGGCGATAACCAAGTCCATTGATTATTTCCAGACGGCGATTGAAAAGGACCCCAATTATGCGCTCGCCTACGCAGGTCTTTCCGAGGCTTACAACGTGCTCGGGAGCAACGGGCCGCTGTCTCCGAAGGAGGCGCTGCCAAAAGTGAAATACGCGGCGGAGAAGGCCGTTGACTTGGATGATAATCTCGCGCAATCGCACATGGCCCTGGGAGCATTCAAGCTTTTTTATGAATGGGATTGGCCGGGCGCCGAGCGCGCGTTCAAGCGAGCTATGGAGCTTGACCCGAGCTATGCCGGACCTCACGAGTTGTATGGCTATCTTCTGAGAATAATGGGTCGGTTTGATGAAGCGCTGGTGGAGATAAGAAAAGCGCAGGCGCTTGATCCCCTTTCGCTCCTCATAACCGGGGATTCTGCGGAAACTCTCCGGCTCGCACGGCGATATGATCAAGCTATCGAAGAGAATAATAAGTCTCTAGCAATGGATCCGAACTTCGCTGACGCTCATTTCGGCCGCGGGTTGGCTTATTCATTGAAGGGCATGCACGAGCAGGCCGTTGCCGAGATAGAGAAAGCAATCATCCTTTCTGGAAACAATACTCAAATCATCGCACGACTCGGACAAGTGTATGCGATCGCCGGTAACAGATCAGAGGCGCGCAAAATCATTGAGCGGCTCCGAGTAGAATCGAGAGCGCGTTACACATCGCCTCTTGAAATAGCAATGATCTATGCCGCTCTACGTGAAAGAGACAACGCATTCGCCTGGCTAACTAAAGCGTATGATGAGAACGCGACCTGGCTGATAGAGCTCAAGGTTGAGCCAGCGTGGGATAATATTCGATCCGATCCGCGCTTCAGTGATCTGCTGCGGCGAATGAACCTTACGTAGAGAGAGCGATAAACGGCAGCTTGCTCGCCAAGTTTAACCGGCGTACTATACCGCCGCTTGCTTTTGCGCGCGCGCGAAACTCTCGACCGTACACCCAAAGTAGATCTTGAGAAAGGACAGATATGGGGCGCCATCTTCTTGCTATGTTTTTGGTCCTTGCCGCAACCGCCGGAGCGGCGCCGCAGGATGACCGCAAGGCCGACCGAGAAGCGATTCGCTCACACATCGATCGCATTTTTCAGGCCTTTATCAAAAAGGACGTGGCGGAGCTGCGCGCCACTCATCATCCGAACTGGTTAGGCTACCTTGAAGGGTCGCGCACCATGATTCGCGGCGTCGACGGCTACATGGATTACATCTATGTTGACCCGACAAGTCCGTACGGGATGAAAAGCTACAAGATGCGCGAGTTTGACATGATCTTCAAGGGAGATGCAGCCTTTGTGTGCTTCACCGCCGATGTTGAATCCAACACGCCAAACGGTCCGCTGATGCGAGCGCTTCGGATTGCGGATTTTTACACGAAGCAGGATGGCAAATGGATCCAGACCGGAAGCGATACCGATCTTCATCCCGAAGCGGTGGACTCACAGTACCAAGCGCCGAGATCTTTGGGTGATCAAATGAAGAAGCGTTTGCTCGATGCCCGAGAAGCCGTCTGGCGGGCGTACTTCTCGAACGATCGCGCGGCGCTTGAAAAGCTGATCCCGGAGGAGACGATAGCCATTGAAGCAGGCGATAACAATTGGTCAAATCGCAACACCATCTTCGAGGGCGCGGCGCAATTCGCAAAGAGCGGCGGCAAGCTGGTAAGGCTCGAGTTTCCGAAGACCGACATACAAGTTTACGGCTACACCGCCGTGGTGTACTCGAATTACCTCTATGAGCTGGAGGTTGGCGGCCAGCGATCAAAGCATACCGGGAGGGTCACCGAGGTATTCGTGTTGCGGAAAGGGCAATGGGTAAATCCGGGCTGGCATATGGATAGTGGAAACTAGCTGAACGGACACGCATAGAGAGACGCGGAGATACTAAATGCCCGATAGCAAGCGCGACTTCTCTACTACTCGACACAACTACCCATGCGGTCGATTGCTCGGGCTGATCGCGGCAGCCTTGATTTTGCCGTTCTCAGCTACGGCCCGAGCCCAGAGCGCTCCCGCTACTCCGCCATATCCTCCGCCGGGGAAACTGGTCGATATGGGTGGGTGGCGCCTGCACCTCAATTGTACGGGCGTAGTCGGCGCTTCACGACCCACCGTCATCCTCGAAGCCGGCGTCGGCGACTTTTCAGTGGAGTGGAGCCTCGTTCAACCGGCGGTCGCCCGTTTCGCTCGCGTGTGCTCATACGACCGTGCCGGGAGCGCCTGGAGCGATCTCGGACCGCGCCCGCGTACAATGCGCCAGATCGTGTGGGAGCTCCACACCCTCCTCGAAAAGGCGGGCGAACGAGGACCCTATGTGCTGGTCGGACATTCGTGGGGCGGGATGCTGGCTCAGGTGTACACGCTTATGTACCCGGCGGATGTCGCCGGACTGGTGCTGGTTGAGAGCGGACATGAGAACGGAATCTGGACTCTGGTAAATGGCCAGCCGGTGCTGCTTGCCGAAACGGCGACCGGCAGGGCCATCCCACCGGTTAAGACCTCGAACCCCTTGCGTGAAAGCGATATACCGCCAGGTCCCAGAGGGCAAATTGAAGCCGCTGCGAAACAGATGGGACCGCGCGCGAACGAACCGCCTCGAGACAAGCTGCCGATCGAGGCTCAACGAATGAGAACGTGGGCGCTCTCGCAATTAAAGCATTATGCCGCCAACGATAACCCGTTCGATGGTGAAGAGCTGGCGCTGTTGATCGCCGAAAAAAAGAAAACGGAGCATGTGCTTGGCGACATGCCGCTTATCGTCCTATCGCGGGCGAGGCCCGAGGATAGAGGTCCGAGCGGACAGAGAGGTGAAGACGAGCATAAGAAAAATCAGGCAACGTTGGTCAATCTCTCTAGAATCGGCAAGCAAGTCATCGCAACTCGCAGCGGTCATCACATCCAGATCGAAGAGCCTGAGCTGGTGGTGACGGCCATTCGCAACCTTCTCACCGCAACACGGAAGTGACCTCGCAGGGGGCGCCAAGCCGCCGCGGAAACTTGCATGAGCGACGAAGCTCGACAAAAACGAGGAAATCAGATGAAAGCTATATTCAAAACCGCTTGGCCGTACGCCGACGACGCAATGAACCTTCCGGTCAAGGATGTCGACGCGGCGATTCCCTTTTATGAAACAACCATGGGCTTCCGGCTGGTATCACGGAACGATTCGCCGTGGAAGTCTGCTGTGCTGGCCAGGGATGGCATTCAGATCGGTCTGGCGGAGAATGGTGGCGACCCATCCCAGGAAGGATGCTTCTTCGAGGTTGACAATGCCGAAGCAGCCTTCCAGGAACTGAAGGCGAACGGCTTTGAAAGGGAGGACGGCGACTTCCGCATCGATCAACACGAAAAGACTTCCTACAAAGTCTTTTTCGTGGTGGCGCCGGATGGGCTTTGTTACTGTCTGGGCGAACGGCAGAAGGGAGATCAATAGCCTAGGTGGGTTGTCGTGGATTTCAGAGAAGGGCCAAATCATCTGACCTTGAATCAATATGAAGAGCTGGCGGACGACGTCGTCCTTGCTTACCGGTCAGGCGATTCCGGCGCATTGCAACGGATTATGGAACACCTCGCCGTCGCGCGCCCGCTAAGCTGGGAGGAACTGCGCCTCGGTATGCAGCAGCGCTTACGCCGACTGCCGGACGGCGAGAGTCGAGCAGCCAACTTTGTACCTGCCGATGCTCGACTGCTCATCGCCGACTCGCAGGGCTTCGAGAATTGGCTGTCGTTTGAGAAGTACGAGCCCATGGGAGCGCTCGAGAAACCCGTGCGCGCCGCCCTGTCGGACGTTTCAAAGGATTTGATGATTCGCCGGGTGACGACGCTTTCTGCCAAGGTTGATCAGACGCTGGCGAGCGAAAGGCTTTTAACCACGGTCTGCACGTTCTTTGGTGTGCTGGCGCTGCTTCTCGCAAGCTTCCTTTATGGTCTAAGCCCCATGGATCCGTGGGCCATCGGTTTCGCGGCGCTGCTACTGTTCGTTGTTGCGTTGCTGGCGTGTTACCTTCCGGCGCGGCGGGCGACGCAGGTTGACCCGATGATAGCGCTGCGTCACGAGTGACAGGATGTTCGCAGTCGCAGCGCAACCCCTCAAACTTCAGATGAGATCCACGTATCAACGAATTTATTCGTTCGGTGTTCGGTCTGTACTCAACTCTCTTGAGCACGGAACGATAAATTTGTTACTACGTGAATCGAGTGACCCGCGAGATTAGATCAAACATGTGTTCCCACAATGCGTAGCCTGAGCTTAAAAAACAACCCCCGACGGTTGGGGGGACTCGGGGAGCTGGTGTATCTTCGGGAGGTTTGACCGTCTCTAAAATTGGTGGGCTCCGTGTGCGGGTCGTAAGGAAGGTTGCTTTCCATGTCAACTTCATTTCCCGAATGGGTTGAACCGATGGCGGCTACCCTCACCCAGGAACGGTTCACCGGACCAGAATGGATATTCGAGCGTAAGCTCGACGGTATCCGTTTGCTGGCATTCAAAAACGGGCTGGACGTCCGGTTGCTCTCGCGCAATCGATTGCCTCAGAACCTGCCTCACGTCGCCCAGGCGATCGCCAGGTTGCCCGTGCGCGACACAGTCCTGGACGGGGAAGTGACCTGGGGCACGGGACAGGTCACCTACCACGTATTCGACATCATGTGGCTCGACGGCCGCGACGTGACATTGCTTCCCCTCGACGAACGCCGCGCGCTGTTGAGGGGGTTGCCGCTCCGATCGCCGTTGCAATCCGTGGAGTCACTCAACGATGAGAAGCCGTGGGAACGCGCGTCAAGTGAGGGCTGGGAAGGCGTCATCGCGAAGCGGCGAGACTCGCAGTATGAGCATCGCCGCTCGAAGCATTGGCTCAAGATGAAGTGCGAGGCGGCGCAGGAGTTCGTGATCGGCGGCTTCACGGATCCTCAGGGCAGCCGGATCGGACTTGGCGCGTTGCTGGTCGGGTACTTCGACGGCGAGGATTTCATCTTCGCCGGCAAGGTCGGCACTGGATTTGATACCAAGCTGCTGCTCGACCTTCGCGCGAGGCTGGATGCACTCGAGATCGCCAAGCCGCCGTTCACCAAAGCCGCCGGGCTGCCACGGCTGCGCGCCCACTGGGTACGCCCCGAGATCGTCGTGCAGGTCGCTTTCATCGAATGGACGGTGCACGGCAAGCTTCGACATAGCCGTTTGCTCGGAGTTCGCACTGATAAATCG
>JBASRM010000456.1:0-9304 GCA_049273835.1 Blastocatellia bacterium
ACTTTATTGCGCCCTCGGGCGAAAAATAAAGACCGGGGCTTGTTTCGTCCAGTCTAATAATACGTTATAGAGATGGCGCGCTTCACTGATTTACTGAGATTCCTAGAGCAGCTTCAACTGGCCGACCTGGTCGATTTCCTGGCCGTCTGGGCAATCATTTACGGGCTATTGAAGCTCGTGCGCGGGACCCGTGCCGTGCAGATGGCCGTAGGGCTGCTCGGCGTCGGTCTGCTATACCAGTTATCGGTGATACTGGGGCTTGAGACGCTCCAGTTCGTCATGCGAAATACCCTCCTGTATTTCGGTTTTGCCATCCTGGTCATCTTTGCGCCCGAGATTCGGTCGGCGCTGATGCGGGTCGGATCGAATCTTGGCCCGTTTCGGTTTGGGCATTTGAAAGGCAGCCACGAAGCTTACGATGACATCGTTTTGGCGGCGATGACGCTTTCATCTCGCAGAGTGGGTGCTCTGGTAGTGCTCGAACGCAACGTCGGGTTGCAGAACTACATCGATACGGGCGTATCGCTGAGAGCTGCGCTCTCTTACGACTTGCTGGTGACGGTCTTCGATCCTCACACGCCGCTTCATGATGGGGCGGTGATTATTCGAAACTACAAGGTCGAAGCGGCAAGCTGCTTTCTTCCGCTCACACTCAATCCAAGGTTGTCCAAAGAGCTGGGGACGCGACATCGAGCCGCGATCGGGGTAACTGAAGACACTGATGCCGCGGCCGTCGTCGTGAGCGAGGAGACAGGTGTCATCTCATTCGTTCAGAACGGGGAGATAACCCGGTACCTGAACAGCACATCTCTCCGCGAGTTGATTCGGGAAGCGCTCGAGCCTCAGCGACGGTTGGTCCAGGCCGTTCGTCCCGCGCGCCGGGCGCGCCGCCGGAGTGAAGCCGCTTCCGAAGCTGCGAGAGAGCAGGTCAGCGAGACCTACATAAAGTGAGGGCGGGCACATGGACTGGATGAACGACTATTTAAAATCCGTGAAAGAGTACGCCCGGGACTACGTACTCGAGAACACCGGTTTGAAGGTGCTCGCACTACTGATCACCGCTGTGTTGTGGCTTTCGGTCGCTTCGCGCCCGGTCAGTCAGATGGCGTTGAACGGCGTGCCGATCGAATTCTACAATCTGCAGGACTCTCCCAACTTGACCGTCTCGAAATACGATACGCTAACCGCGCGCGTTTATCTTGAAGGCCCGCGCGATGTCGTAGACGGACTTCGAGCAGGCCAGCTCTCGGTTACCGCGGATATGTCCGGTGTCGAACCTGGGGTTCGCGTAATACCGCTAAAGATCGAAACCAGCCGCTTGCCGGTCAGTGTGAGAGTAAAAGAGATCGAGCCGCGTGCTATTCGAGTTACCGTCGAGCGCGTAATTGAAAAGGAAGTGCCGGTCATCCCGAGGTTCGAGGGGGAACCGCCTGCCGGATATCAAGTAATCGACTGGCATATTACACCGGAGACAGTGAAGATCGGGGGGGCTGACAGCCAGATGCGAGAGATCATAAATGTTTCAACCGAAACCGTCAGGTTGAGCGACAAGAGCGCCACGTTTAGCGAGGCGGTGGCCATTGACATCGGATCTCCGAATCTGAGCATCAGCGAAGACAGCGGCCGCAAGGTCATGCTGACGGTCAACATTGGCGAAGTACGCAAGCAGCGGGTCATCGCCGAGGTCCCCGTTGTACTGTTCGGCGCGCCTGGACGAGCACGGACCATCCCAAGATTCGTCACGATAACGCTCTATGGAGCGGCCTCAGCAGTTGATGAGATCAGCGCCGCCGATCTGAATGTCGCGATCGAGTATCAACCAGGCTCCCGGGCCGTTGCTCCAAAAGTTACGATCGCACCGGTCTTTGCGGACCTGGTTGTTGTGAGCAAGGTCGAGCCTGAGACGGTGCGCATTAGATAGATAATCGCACTAACATTTCATAAGAGTTGCAACGACACCTTCAAACGCTTGCATAAAAGCGCCTCAAAAAGATTGTTTGGTACCGATGGAATCCGAGGTGTAGCAGGCCGGTTTCCGCTCGACGACAGGACCGTGGAGGTCATCGGCGGTGCGCTGGTTTCGAACCTTGCTCGCGAGCTGGGTCGCGCACCGCGCATAGTTACGGGCCGCGATACTCGCGAGTCCGGGCCGCAGATCGAGTTGGCACTCACGCGTGGCGCGATGGGCGCCGGCGCGGCTGTATGCTCGGCGGGAGTGATCACCACTCCCGGGATCGCATACATCACCCGATCGACACCATTCGATGCCGGAGTGGTGATATCTGCGTCCCACAATCCTTATCGTGACAATGGCATCAAAGTCTTCTCTCCGACAGGCAAGAAACTGGACGATGAGATGGAGCGCCGAATAGAAGCGGACATCGACGCAGCCGCCGTGCCAGCCCGAACCTTATCTAACCTCGCGTGGCCGCGCGATCAAGGCGTCATCGAGAAAGAGTTTCAAACAAAATATATCGATTACCTCGCAAATGATGCAGGGCGTGGGTTGTGGCTGGGAGGTTTAAAGCTCGGGCTTGATTGCGCAAACGGCGCAGCATCGCGGATCGCGCCGGACTTGTTTAGCGGTTTGGGGGCTCGAGTCGAAACAATCTTTGCGGAACCTGATGGCCGGAACATCAACGAAGGATGCGGGTCGCTTCACCTCGAGGGCTTGCAAAGACTGGTGGTGGACCGGCGGCTGGATCTTGGGATCGCTTTTGATGGTGACGCGGACCGTGCATTGTTCGTCGATGCCCACGGTATGTTGGTGGACGGGGATGCAACGCTATTGATACTCGCGGATGATTTCAAAAAGCGCGGACTTCTTGCGCGCAATGTCGTAGTGGCAACCGTGATGAGCAATATCGGGCTCGAGATCGCATTGCGCAAGCTGGCGATTGAGCTGGTGCGCGCGCAAGTGGGAGACCGGTATGTGCTCGAGGAGCTACTGGCCCGAGGCGCGACGCTCGGCGGGGAGCAGTCAGGACACATAATTTTTCCGCACATCTCGCTTGCCGGCGATGGGCTGATAACGTCTATCGAGTTGCTTCGCGCGATGCGCGCGTCTTCGCGCCCGCTAGCGGAGCTTGCCGGCGAGATGACTCGCTATCCCCAAGTACTGGTCAACGTCCCGGTTCGCAGCAGGCCCCCGCTGGAGACGATCGACGAAGTTCAGGCCGAGATCGAGCGGTTGGAGCGCGACCTGTCGGGTCGAGGGCGTCTGTTGGTCCGATATTCGGGGACCGAGAACCTTGCTCGGGTCATGATCGAGGGTGAGGATCAGGAAAAAATCAAAGAGCAGGCCAACCAACTTGCGGAGATCATCCGTCAAAAGATCGGCTAGCGGCCGCATCGCAAAGTTTGTCCGTCCGGCTCGTTCGTCCACCTTGTTCTTGACCGTATCTGGGTGCTCAACTAACATCGAAGCTGATCGCTAGCAACAACCAGCCTGGAGGTCCAATATGAGAAAGCCGTTTTGCTCTATTGCGCTTTGCGCCCTTATTGCGTTGGGCTCTGTATCCGCACGCTCACAGGCAGCGCGCGAGGCAACCATCGAGCCCGAAACCAAGGTTAAGATCATTCTACAGTCTCGGCTCAGCTCTAAGCTGAGCGAGGTCGGCGATCCAATCACGGCAGTCCTGGACGAGCCTGTTTATGTCAACGGTCAGCTTGTGCTGCCGCGTGGGACTGAGTTTCACGGGCGAGTCACTCAAGTGACCGCAGCCAAGCGCCCACAGAAAAACGGAAGCATCGGTATTGCTTTCGAGCGGATCTCGCTGTCCTGGGGCGACGAAGCGGTCTCGGTCGTCGTAACTGCAGTCGATGACTGGGACAAAAACGAGAAGCTGAATGCGGACAGCGAAGGCAAAGTGAAAGCCGGTCATAGGGGTGCGGACACCGCTCGCAACGTCGAACGCGGCGGAGCGATCGGCGGCGCCGGAGCGGGCGTGATAATACTCTCCGGTGGTAGTCTCGGCGCCGGCGCAGGCTCACTGGGAGGCGGACTGTTGGCTGGTTTGTTGCTGACCAAGGGCGGCGAAATCATTGTTAACCCCGGGGCAGTCTTTCGAGTCAAGTTCGTCAAGCCGGTCACCCTCCCCGTAGTTCAGCAGTCGGGCGCGGCACCACGTTCGATCCAACAGGATGACCCGAAGACGGCTCCTGCGTTCGAAAGAAAGCCTCCGGATCGGTAAACATTGCCCGCCGCGAACTGCGGCGCTTTCTTTTTGTGTTCGCCGCAAGCCGGAGAACGGAATATGTGGCATAGAACGAAACGGCTTATCAACTCATACCTTGACGATCTGATTGAGCGGGTCAGAAGTCCGGATCGAGAGGCGCGTGAGATAACGCGTGCGGAACTCGCGCGCCTGAATGAACTTGAAGTCCAAACCCGCGCTTCCGCAAAGGTGCTCGAGAAGGAGCTGGCGGAAGTAAATTTGAAGTTGCTGGGCGTAGCCGAGCGCGAAAAGATTGCACGCGAGCGAGGCGATGAAGCTTCAGCTTCGGCTGCCGGCCGCCAGCTTCTTTCACTCGAGGCAGAACGCAATCTGATCGTACAACAACTTGGCGAAGCCGGTTCAGCGGCTGATCGCGCGAGAGCTCTACGCGAGGACCGCCGCCGTTTTGGTCAAGACCTTGCCACCGAGACTCACTTGACCGCGATGCGAGAGAACCTGTCTTCAATCCAAACGCCCTTCGACGCAACGGATCCCTCGGCAACGATCGACGAGATGCGGGAGCGCATCAAGCGCTCAGGCGCTACGTCCATTGATAACCGGGTCGCCCAAGCCGAGCGCGAGCTCGAGGCCGAACGCGCCCGCGCGCGAGTAGAGGAAATGCTCCTCCGATACAAGAACGTTCCCGCAGAGCCTTCAGGCACACCTCAAATAACCGCTCCGCAAGAAAAAGGTTCGCCACCTCAAGCAGGATCCTCACCTCCAGACGCTGATGGGGAAGGTCAGTCAAAGACGCTGGGCCGCACTGACGGTCCGGTGCGTCCCATCGATTAAGGATGCTTGGCATTCTCGTTTCAATTCAGTTTTCGTAGAGGCGCTGCAAAGGAAGGTAGATTCCGGACAGGCCTTAGGGTCGCGCCGCCGATTCGAGAAAAGCCTTGAGTTTTCTTGACCGTGACGGGTGGCGCAGCTTTCTGAGAGCCTTCGCTTCAATCTGCCGAATGCGCTCGCGAGTCACTGCGAAGTGCTGGCCAACCTCTTCGAGCGTATGCTCGCTGCCGTTTGGTCCGAGGCCGAAACGCATCTTGATAACCTTTTCTTCGCGCGGTGTCAGCGACTTCAAAACTTCTTCGGTGATTTCGCGGAGGTTGGAAGTGATCACCGCATCCGCGGGATTGAGAATAGTCTTGTCCTCGATAAAATCGCCGAGATGCGAATCTTCTTCCTCGCCTATCGGAGTCTCGAGCGATATGGGCTCCTGTGCAATCTTCAAAACCTTGCGCACCTTTGAAACCGGGATATCCATTTTTCTGGCGATCTCTTCAGAGCTTGGCTCGCGGCCGAGCTCCTGCACCAGCGAGCGCGAGGTTCGAATAAGTTTGTTGATGGTCTCGATCATGTGGACCGGGATTCGGATCGTGCGCGCTTGATCGGCTATCGCGCGGGTGATTGCCTGCCGTATCCACCAGGTCGCGTAAGTCGAGAATTTGTAACCACGTCTCCATTCGAATTTGTCGACGGCCTTCATGAGCCCGATATTGCCCTCCTGGATCAAATCCAGAAACTGGAGACCGCGATTGGTGTATTTCTTGGCTATCGACACGACCAGTCTCAGATTGGCTTCGATCAGTTCCTGTTTGGCTACGTTCGCCTCATGCTCCCCGGTATTGATTGAGGCCACAGAGCGCTCGAGTTCGAGTGCCGAAGCGTGCCATCGCGCCTCCATTTCGGCAAGCCGGCGTTCCGCATCGCGCAGGTTGCGGCGCAGTTCCCGCTCATCTTCATTCCACTTCTTTTTCTCAAGCGATCGGCGAGCCTTCTCGATTCCAGTGCGTGCTTCCCGAGCTTTAGCGACCCCGTCGCGGATCAGTCCCGTAAAGTGTTCCTGCTGTTGAAGAACCAGGTCCAGCACTCGCGCCTGGCGGCTTAGCTCTATTCGCGCAACGGCAAGCTTGCGTCGCAGCCGCGATAGGCGAAATGATTTCTTTGGCTCCTCGAGCACGCGGTCGTAGAGCTTTAGCATCCGGACATAACTTTTTTTCAATTCGCTTAGCGATTCGAGCGCGGTGACTTGATATTCCTCGATTCTCTCTTCGGTGACTGCCTCCTGATCGCTGAACGAGACCACCTCGCGGATGTGCAGCTCGCCACGCCTGAGCCGCTCGCCGATTTGAATCATTTCCTCGACGCAAATGGGTGATCGCGAGATGGCCTTGAGTACACGCTGCCGGCCCCGCTCGATTCGACGTGCAATCGAAACTTCGCCGTCTCGGGTCAACAGCGGCACGACCGCCATCTCACGCAAGTACAACCGGACTGGATCATTCGTCTTGTCGAGCGTGCCGGGTGTGAGGTCCAGGTCGAGTTCTTCATCAAGTGCGTCATCAAGCTTGCCGTCGCCATTACTTCCAATCGCCGAGGCGGCGGCTTCGATGAACTTCTCATCGGAATCGGAGATCGATATTCCTTCGGCGCCGATGACATCGAGAATAGCCTCGATCTCGTCCGCCGAGTTCATGTCGGGCGGAAGAAGACGATTGATGTCGTCGTAGGTGAGATACTCCTTCTCCTTTCCTACTTCAAGGAGTTTCTCCACTTCGTCGGAATATTTTCCGTTGATGTCGGACAACGCACGCTCTCCTGTGGGGCTACTTCACAGAGACGCTTTCACGGCCACTGTGAATTCGTACCCTCAATACGAAAATCTGTCAAGATGCTATTCGCTCTACCGTGCGGATATCACGTTCGACGAATCCATTGTAATGATTTCTTAACAACAACGATCGCGCCAACAAGCAACACAGCGACTGCTTTGAAGCCGGCTTGCCTTGTATATCATCAGCATCATCGGCGTGTTGACCAATACTACGCCGCCGACAGCGCCAGTCTTCGCTTCTGAAGCTCGGTCTTCTGTTGATAAAGGAGGCTCACGCGTTCGGCGTCCTGCTCTTTTTCGGCCCGGCCTATTTCAATCTGAAGCGCGTCAAGCATTCGCTCGAATCTTCTTCGCCTGAGTGATGCCAGCGCCTCGGTAGCTTTCTTAAACAGCGTGTCGAAGTCGTTCGCACCCGCCCATTCAAGATCGCTCATCAACAACGCGGGCAGCAACTCGCGTTCAGGCTCGGAGTCTATCCGCTCGGTGAGGTTGTCGAAATGAAAGTCGACCGCCTGGCTATCCATTTGGATGATGGCCGCAAAAATGGCTCCAGTAGCCAGGTCCACGTAGTCATCTTCTGTCAGGACGGAGATCATCGCTCGCCGAACGTCCTCGTTTGCAAGCATCAGCTCCAGCAATTGACGCTCGCCAACCGTGATTTCTTCCGCCGCCCGCACGCGAGTCTTATCCATCGAGTGTTGTCTATTGCTGGCGGTGCGTTTGAGCTCCTCGCGCACGACCCGCGAATCAAGCTTTAGCCGGTCGGCTATCTGATCGGCGTAATCGATGCGCGCGACCTTATCGCGCATACGCGCCAGGTGAGGAAGTATTGCGTTGATCGCGGCAACTTTGCCGGTCGGTCTCGTCGTGTCGTGCTCGGAGATTGCGGTCTCGATGATGTAATCGACGTAGGGCTGCGTTGTCTTGAGCAACTCTCGAAACCGATCGATTCCGTGCGCGCGAACGAATTCGTCTGGATCCTGGTTGGTCGGGGTCCGCAGCACATTCACCTTGAATCCTTCAACCAGCAGCACATCAATGGACCTCATCGTCGCCGTCTGGCCCGCGGAGTCCGGATCGAAGTTGACGACGATCTGAGGCTGGTCCATGTAACGCCGCAGAAGTCTGACCTGTCCATCGGTCAACGCGGTACCGAGACTCGCGACGATATTATGGACGCCCGCTTGAAACGGGATGATGCAGTCGAGATAGCCTTCGACGAGGATTGCAAAACCCAGATTGCGAATCTCGCTTTTCGCGTGCGCCAGTCCGAACAGGTTACGGCCCTTCGTATACAACGCGGTCTCAGGCGAATTCAAATACTTCGGCTCGCCCTCTCCCATTACTCTTCCGCCGAAGGCGATAACCCGGCCTTGAGCGTCGGTGATTGGAAACATAACTCGACCGCGGAATCGATCGTAGAAACCGCCGGAGTCTTTTATAACCGCTAGACCGCTGCTATGAATCTCGTCGGTTGTGGCGCCGCGTTGTTTGAGATGGTCCGTCAGAGCGTCCCAACTATCCGGCGCGTAGCCGAGACGAAACAACCTAACTGTTTCCTGCGAGATGCCTCGCGAGAGGATATAATCGAAAGCGGTCGCGCCCCCGGCGGCATTCAAGTTACTTTCGAAAAACTCGGCGGCCCACTCGTTCAGCCGCAGGACAGTGTCGCGCTCACGCGCGACCTTCTTGTGGTCCTCGGTTTCCTCGACAACCGGGATCGGGATGCCGCTTTTTTCCGCGACTATTCGCACCGACTCCGGAAAGCCACAGCCCTCGATTCGCATCACGAAGTCAAAGATGCTTCCACCGGCGCCGCAGCCAAAACATTTGAACAGTCCCTTGCCGGCGTGAACGGTAAAGGACGGAGTCTTCTCTGAATGAAAGGGACAACAGGCCAGATAGTTGGCACCGCGCTTCTTGAGGGCGACGTAGTCGGATACGACGCGAACTATATCACCCTGGTTCTTGACGTCATCGGCAAAGCCTTGCGGCAGACGCATCGCTTGATTCCAATCTTGATTATGAACTTCGAAGGAACAACAGGTTCAACAGAGCTAGAGAATTTCTAGCAGCAATGAAAAACTGGCGCAAGCGGAAAGCAAATAAAGTCTGCCGGCAGGAATTTGCACGTTCACGCCCGCTCTTCCTTTCGGAGGGAGGCCCGATAGTAGCCCACGGATTTATTGGTGGGTACCGAGATAGACGATCGCCATTTTAAGTCCCGGAGGCACGACTGAAGAATGCGAAGGTAAGATTCAGCCTGTTCAGTCGTCCCTCCCGGACTCCACCCAACGCGCCTAGCTTACCCAGCAATGAATTGCTGGGCTATTCTCACGCATCCGTCCGGGATGCGCACGCCCTCCGTCAGGAGGGCCTCGCCCTCCGTCAGGAGGGCCATGTTTATAGAATCCGAGACGACCGGGTCGCGCTCCGCCAGGAGGGCCATGTTTCAGGAGGGCCATGTTTATAG
>JBASRM010000044.1:0-8273 GCA_049273835.1 Blastocatellia bacterium
GTTATAACCAGAATGTCCGCAGCAGGTCCGTACGGCAAAAAGGAGAAGCCAATGGCTGCAAATCACTTATTAAACATTGACCTGGCAAAAGTCTTCGAGACCAAAGCGAAGAAGGGCTTTATCACGATACTGGCTTGGGGTGACGAGATCGAGGTCGTGGGAGAACCCGCGTCGGACCATGTCCAGATCAAAGCTACCAAGTACACACTTCAAAAAGACGGTAGTGTAAAACCCGAAAAGGTACCCGGCTTTATCGTACCCCCAAAGGGCATAAAGCCGGCTGACGTCGTAATTCGCAAAAAAGACAGCGAGATACTTAAGATCGATTTTGTTGATGTCCAGCAGGGCGACGGCTCGGTCATCGAAACACCAGACGGGAAAATAATCTTAATTGACGGAGGCGACACCCGAATGTTTGCTCGCTATCTCGCCAACAGGTTTCGAGGAACCAGCGATGCAAAGCCAAAAGAGATTGACTGCATACTTGTGACACATGGGGACGCGGACCATTTCCTCGGCCTTACCGAGATCCATAAGTCAGAAACCGACCCCAGACTGGCGACACAGGCATGGAAGCGGTTGTTCATTCATCCGAACCGCGTTTATCACAACGGGCTGGTGAAACGGCCCGGTATGTTCAACGGTAAGAGGCTCAAGGATGTGGAACAACTTGGAGCAACCAAAACGGTGAAAGATCCTGATACAGGCAAGAACACAACAATTATCACCGGTCTCGAGACCGACCTGTTGAAATTTCCACGGTCGGAGATGAATGAGCCTTTTCAGCAGTGGCAAGATGCTCTCACTACCTATCGCAAACGTGGCGCTATTAAGTTTAGGCGGCTGCAGCGAGGCGATGATGCTTTCGATTTTCTCGCCGAAGAGAACATAAGCATACAAGTCCTGGGACCAATGCCGACCAAGATCGGGGCAGTTGAGGGCCTGAGATTCTTGGGAAACCCGCCCAAGGGTCCAAGGGTCGGTCAGGAAGCCTTGCAAACCGACAGCAAGGCATTTACGGGACAGTCTGCTTCGCACACTATCAACGGCCACTCTGTGATCTTTCGGCTCAACTATGGAAGTTTCAATTTCTTGTTTACCGGAGACCTCAATGATGAAGCGGGACAAGTGCTGGCGCGCGCTCACAATACCGGTGAGATCAACCTGCAATCGGAGGTGTTCAAGGTTCCGCATCACGGCTCAGCGGATTTCTCGGGCGCATTTATTCAAGCAGTGGCTCCTGTGATTTCAATCGTCTCTTCCGGGGATGAAAACGCGAGAAAAGAGTTTATTCATCCTCGGGCTACCCTTATGGGCTCATTGGGTAAGTACGGGCGCGTTGAGGAGCCGCTTGTCTTCGTTACCGAGCTGGTGGCGTTCTTTGAAACCATTGGCAGCGTCACGCCCGAACGCCACAAATTGAAGAATGGACAGGTGGTGCTCAAGGACGGGACGGCAGTCCTGAACACGAAAGCTCGAAAGCCTTTCTTCGCCTTTAACCGTGCGGCGTTTGGGATCGTAATGGTGAGAACCGACGGCAAACGTTTGCTGGTCTATACCAACAGCGGCCAGGCAAAGCTGAAAGAAGCGTACGGTTACGAGATGGATCAGTTCGGGAAACCCCGGCCTACGCAAGTCAGGCAGGCTTAGTCATCCCTGTCTTGAGCCGATGACACCCGTGCTGATCCTCCCTCCGCACCCGTACTGTAAACTGCATTAAACAACAGCGGAAACGTCGCGTGAGTCTGAGCCCGATGCTGCGGGCGCAAGCCGAATAGCACTATCCGGCCCGGGTTCATCTCCACCGAAACTACTGCCGCCCGGCCGGCCATCAACTCCTCGCCCTTCAACCATCCTGATTCGACTATGTCGGAGTTCGGATACCGCGCCGCCACTGACGCTCGCTGCGATGAGAACCCCTCTACCAACGCGAAGAACGGGCTGTTGTTGTAAAACCCATACGTCTCTCCCGGCATTCCCAGGCCAAGCGGATGCGCTGCATCTACTTGAACGCGAACAATCGCGCCCGGCGCAAAGTGCTGGTCGCGAGTCAGACCCCGCTTGAGATTTCGCACCGGAATCGGGAACTTGTCGATCAGCAGATCACAGCTCGCTCCCATCGCGATCAGCGTCCCGCCTTCACGAACAAATTGGCGAAGCGCTTCAACGCCATCCTCGCCGATTCCCCCGCGATACTCTTCGCGGATCGATTTGAAGTCGAAGCCGTTGATGATGTCTCGCGGCTGCTGATCGGGAAGAATGATCACGTCAAACCTCTCTCGGAGCTTACTCGAAGAACCGGTGCTCGCCCCCGTTGAAGGCCCGCGTTCTTTTATCTCCGCGTTGTGAAGGGTTGTATACCGAAATCCGTACTGTTCAAGAACCCATCGCGTCCACCCTTCGTCCATGTTGGAGGTCCAGGATTGATAAAGCCCAATTCGAGCTGCCGTCAGAGTCTGTGCAGTCGACGGCATCGGCAGCTTCAGCGGCCAGTTGCTCTTGTTGAACCCGACAGCCGGATCAACCTTCCCGTGCGCAAACATTTTTATCCCCGTCTCACGGGCAATCCTATCGACTGAAGACTGCGGTACCCCGTAGAACAAGACGCTAGTCCACTGACGGCCGCCAGTCGAAGAAGGCGCCATCGTTACTCGCGCGCCTTCTTTCAGCAGCCCGTTGATCGCGATAGCCGAATCAGCTCCCCGATAGTCAAAACCGAATGCGTCACCCGTCCCTTCAACGATACCGGCCACCTTCGGCGCGTCTGCGAGCTTCACGAGCTTCGTGCCCGCCGACAGCGGTTTTCTCGCAAACACCGTCTCGACTCCCATCTGCATTCCCAGCGACCACGCGGTTACATCGTAAGGAGGTTCCGGCGGAGAGTTCGCAGAACGACGCACTTCAGGATATGTCTGCTTCTCGAGTAGGTCTTTTGCGTAACGCGCGAAGACTTGATTCATCGGAATGACGAAAGTGCCTGACGGGTACTTCTTTCCTTCGGACTCGAACTCGGCTTCGGCTCGCAAGACTTCAACGCCTCCCATCTGCAATCGCTCGACAAGGTGTATCGCCTCGCGCGGATCGTGTTGCCTATCGACGGGAATGATTATCGCCGCGGGGTCGCCCTTAGCGCCCGCTTCGACCGTGGCAAGGTTTACCGCGTAGATCTGGCGGAGCAACTGCTCGCGATGATCAGCGGCCGTTTCAAGCAGCGCCATTGTCGCGATCAACTCGTAATCGACGATGTCCCGCAGTGTCCACTTCCCTCCGAGCCACGGGCGCGGGTATTCGGTTCGCGGAGTGATATCGCGAGGAGGTGGCAACGGCTCGCTGGGGTTCTCCATCTGACGACGCTGCTGGGACTGAAAGTCGTCGGTTGCAGCAGGGGTCTGCGAACCAGGCTGGGCTTTGCGTTGCTCGACTGGACTGGCTATGCGCGCGCTCGCGACCTCGGTCAACAAGCCGACCTGATTGTGCCACCAGCCGCTCCAGGCCATCGCGCCTTGCCAGAAGTTGGTGTAGGTAGAGTTGTAGATGATTCCTTCCTTGCCGGCCGCTTCCAGAGCCGCGGCCTGCGATTGACCGAAAATCCCGTTCCATCGATAAATCAGCGGGTGCACATTTTGATTAATCGGATCGGTAGCGGGCATCACGAATATCCGCGCGCCCTGGCTCCCCATCTGATGCTCATCAAGCCATACCGATGGAAACCAGTCGTGCCACAGAAGCCGCGCCGTCATCTGGCTCTCCTTCTGTGTGAACATGTACATATCGCGATTGTTGTCGTGGCCGATGTATGGGTGGTAGAGCCACGGCAGCGGGCTGGCCTCGTACTCTGTCCCGGCGTTCTTGTTGTACCAGTCGGTTACGATGATTTGACCATCAGGATTCAAACTGGGCACCAGCAAAAGGATCACATTGTCCAGTATCTTGTTGACGACCAGCGAGTCCTCGGTAGCGAGACGATGAACCAGCTCAAGCACCATCTGCGACGAGCCAATTTCGGTCGAATGAATATTACAGGAGACCAAGACTACAGCTTTGCCCGAGCGGAATATCTCATCTCGTTCGGAAGTGCTCGGGGCGCCGCCTTGAAAATAGAGTTTTCGCTCGAGCTGTTTGAAGCGATCGAGGTTCTTGATCGTGTCCGCCGAGCTGATCTCGAGCAAGATGAAAGGATTGTTGTTTGTGGACTTGCCAAGCTCGCGCAGTCGCACCCGGTTAGACCCGCCGGCGACGATCCGCATGTACTCGACGATCTTTTCCCAGCGGGCAAGCTTCTTGTCTTCACCAACTCGAAAGCCGAGAAACTGTTGAGGTGTGGGGATGCCGGCGGCTGCTGCTCGAAGCTGAACAGACGACACGGCTACGGCGAGAGTCAAAATGAAAATAAGGTGGACACGAACCAGGCGTAAGCACATTTGGCCGTCCTCCCTTTCAGATAATGTTTCGTTGCTGTAACGGAATGCCACTGCAATAGCGGCGGCTTAATATATCGAATATAGAAGCGGCTGAGAAGCCACGATTGGATCGTGGGTGCGTCAAGTTTTTCAACCTCGAAGAGTGCGTATCGTGGCAGAGATGATGGAGACCAGCCCATCGGCACAGCAGACCGCCACAGCCGAAGTCCCATTTCTAATCCTATCCTGCCGCTCGTAAAGGTAAGCCGGTGTTTGACCTCTCATCGAGCCGGTAGTAGATTAACTCAGCCTCAGTGGAAAATCGGCTCAATCGTCGACTCAACCCGGAGAATATTCTATGCGCTCATTCAAACGTCGAAAGACCATCTCATTTGCAATTGCAATCGCCTTCATCCTATCGGTCAGCCCAACAGCAGTGAGCGCTCAGACCGCGAGCTCGGCGTTCACGGTGGACGACTCGCTTGACGTTGTGAATATCAACGTCGCCGATTTGAGCGACGACGGAAGATGGGTGGCCGCAACTTCAGGGTCGCTACGCGATCGAATCGGAATTGACAACCATCGCTTTGGCGATCCAACCTACGTTGCTCCCTCATTGGTCGATGTGTGGATCATCGACACTCAAACCACCAAAGCCCACAAATTGTTTCCACGTAAGACCCAGGTACGAAGTCTGAAGTGGTCGCCCGATGGCAGCCGGCTGGCTTTGTTAGTCTTCAGAAACAACCGCTTCGCGCCAATCATCTGGGAGCGTGCCACAGAAAAAATGGTCGACGTCAACTTGCCGGCCGGCAAGCAAGCCGCCGACAACGCCGAACTTGAATGGTCCAGGGACAGCTTGCGCCTGCTGCTCGCGCTTCGAACAGACGCATGGCGAAAGAAAGCCGGCGAGAGATTCCAATACGAGACGGCCGGAACAGTCGTTGTGCATTCAAGCAAGGAGCCCTTTCTCGCCTGGGACGACCTGCGGCGAATGTCCGCTCAACGATCGCTTGTTGCCTTTGACGTGAAGAGCGGCCAGACTCGCGAGGTCTTGCCCGAGATCAAGTTGAGCTCATACGACCTCGTCGAAGACGGCTCGATCATCACTTATCAGGAGGACATCACAAAGAAAACCGATTACGACGTTATAGGCGGGATCGAGAACCAGGTTCAGATTCTCTCAACCGCGGGCGGCGAACCTCGCACTATTCTCAAATCGACAAAGGGGTTGACCCTCATCTGGTCGAGAGACGGCCGGCGATACGCTTATTCAAAGGACGGGAACATATTCGTAGGCTCGCTCGAAGACAGGGAGCCGCGTCAGCTAACCGGCAAGAAGCCGGATGCCGAGAAGGACAAACCCGAGCCTTCGACAGACAAAGCGAAGGACGATCCCGACAAAAAGAATGACAAAGAGAAGTTCAGCGTTGTGCGGCTAAGCCCGAAAGGCGATTGGGTGGTGGCGTCGAGCAAAGAGGGCCTTTGGCTCATGGACACGTCCTCTGGAGCAAAGGAGAGTTTTCTGAAGATGTCCGAAGAAGACAAAGAGGCGCCGCGTTACCAAACACTCGATTGGAGTCCTGACGCAGAGTACATTTACCTTATTTACAATTCACGCACCAGGTGGGAGCGAGGGCTTGTTCGCTACGCCGTAAAAACCAGAAAGCTTGAAGATCTGATCAAAGATTCGCACCTCTACTCGGGTTTCAGACTATCAAGAGACGGCCGAACTTTAGTGTTCAGCTCGGGGGAAGGCAACCGCCCGGCGGACCTCTACGCAGCCGATGTGGACTTCAAGAACGTGCGCCGGCTGGTTGAATCAAACCCGCAATTGAAGGCTAAACGGCTTGGCAAAACGGAGCTTATCTCTTATCTCGACGTTGACGGCAACAAGATGCACGGCGTCCTGTACTATCCGGCTGATTACGAACCGGGCAAGAAGTATCCGACAGTTTTCAACCTCTACGAGCAATTCTTCGATGATACGTTCAACAGCACGATCACGATTCTGACCTCGAACGGATATGCGGTGATGCAGCCTTCAGTGACTCTGGAGATCGGATTTCCAGGAGAAGCCTGGATGAAAGGGGTGACATCGGCTGCGAACAAGCTGATCGAGATGGGTGTCGCCGACCCGGAGCGGCTAGGCGTGCAGGGCACGAGCTACGGGGGGTACGCGACCAACTTGCTGATCACCCAGACCAATCGATTCAAGGCCGCGATAAACATTTCCGGAAAAGTGAACATGGTGAGCTTCTACACCGATAGCCCCCGGCTTGGAGTGCGCAACATTCACGCGCCCGAGAAGAGCCAGGACCGCATCGGCGCGACGCTCTGGCAGCAGCCGCAGAAGTACATTCAACATTCGGCGATCATGTTCGCGGATCGCATCAAGACGCCATTGCTGTTGATGTGCGGCGAGCAGGACCACAACGTGCCGCCTCGCCAGTTGATGGAGATGTACTACGCACTGCGCCGGTTAGGCAAAGAAGTCGAGTGGGTGAGCTACACCAACGGCGGCCACGGCATGCCGACCACTACCATCGATGAAGTCAAGGACTATCACAAGCGGATCATCGGGTGGTATGACTCTCATCTCAAGGGTGATTTGAAGAAGAAGGGTGAGGATAAAAAGCCAGAAGTGCTGCAACACCAGGGTAAATAAACGGGATCGCAGATTATCGCAATCAATCCGTCGCCTTCCCTCTTCTCAGCGAGTCTGATCGCAGCATTGCGTCTGCTAGCCACAGTGGTTTGCCTAAAAAGCTGCTTGCACTACTCTCGTCAGTATTGCGTTCGGTGCGTTACCTAAAAAGGTTCAAGGAGCCGGCATCTGTCGATCCGTTTGGCAAGCTGCTTTCCTCTCGCTCGACAACCATCAAATAAAGGCTGATCGAACAAGTCGCCCCCCTGGAACAAAACCAACTCTGCAGAATCCCAATACAAGTCCGTGGTACTGTGCGGTAGCGGACTAGCGGCCCTTGAACTCGGCTTTCCGCTTTTCAATAAAAGCTCGCACTCCCTCTTCCTTGTCCTCGCTCGAGAAGCACAACGCGAATAGATCAACCTCCGAATCAAGCCCTTCTCGAAGGTTCATTCGCGACGCGTTCTTCACCGAGGCTTTCGCCATCGCCAATGCGACCGGGCTCAGCTCCGCAATCCTTTCAGCCAGCTCCATCGTCTTCGCTTCGAGTTCTTCGGGCGCGAAGACGTGATTCACCAGCCCAAGCGCTTTTGCCTCGTCCGCGGAGATCATATCGCCGGTGAGGATCAGCTCCATCGACTTTCCTTCCCCGACCAATCGGGTCAGCCGCTGAGTGCCACCGCCGCCGGGGATTATTCCGAGCTTGATTTCGGGCTGACCGAGCCGGGCCTTCGTAGATGCAATTCGAATGTCACACGCCAGCGCCAACTCGCAGCCTCCGCCGAGAGCAAATCCGTTTATCATCGCGATCACCGGCTTCGGAAAATCCTCGACCGAGTCAAAGGCTCGCCGTCCTTTCATTACGGCACGCTGCTTTATCGCGGTCATGGCCCCAAATTCGTTTATGTCGGCGCCCGCGATAAAAGCTTTCTCACCCGCTCCGGTGATGACAACTACGCGCACATCATCATCGCCTTCTAGCTGTTCAAAAGCCGCGAGGATGTCGTTGCGGGTGGCAATATTCAGAGCGTTGAGTTTGTCGGGGCGGTTAACGGTTACAATCGCAATCCGCCCGCGCTTTTCGATTAGTACGTTTTCTAGTGGCATATTTCCTCTTTTGGGTCCTAAGAGTTGCGTTCTGAGTTCAAGCTTTAGCTTGCTCTTTTCCCCGGCTTGCAGTCAGCAAGCAAACGAGTTGCGTTCTGAGTTCAAGCTTTAGCTTGCTC
>JBASRM010000739.1:0-6711 GCA_049273835.1 Blastocatellia bacterium
GTTCGAAGCAATCCGGGCATTGATTGATCAGAGCCAAAAGAACGTGACCGGAACGGCTCGGCTCAAACTGTACAAAGGGAATTGCGCCGTGGTCGGGCGCCGCTCGCCGTGTTCGCTGTATTCGGAAGCGTTCGCCACATTCGAACACGATACCGTTTACAACCAGCGCGACGCCGAAGGCTTTATCAAGCTGAATGCATTGCGATTGCGAATGAGAAAGATGGCGGAAGAGAAACAGTAAAGTCTTGTAAGGGCGTGCCTCCGTTCGCGCCCGTTGATTGATGGATTGTTGCCATTTCGAGACGGGCGCGCACCGAGGCGCGCCCTTACAAGCTTGCCAAGGAGTGTGATATTGAGCACGTACAAAACCCAACCCGAACAGATTGCCTTCGAGGTAATTGGCAATGGGCAGATCGTCGACGCGGATGTTCGACTGGTACGAGTCGATAAGATCGCCTCATCGACGGTCAATCTCAGGCTAAACCAGGACCTCGAGATAACAACCGCCTGTGAAGCTCGCTCCGGCAATGTAGTAGTAGTGCGCACGCTGACTGACAATGCGACTTACAATACGCTGGAGCTGGTTACCGGCAGAATGGCAAAGATCAACCCTGGCGACGTCATCGCCGGAGTACTTGGCTATCGGCGAGCACTCAAGGGGTTTGTAGGAGATGTGCCTGAGGCCATTCAGCCTGGTGACCGTTTGCATCTGCTCAACCTGGGTGGATTGGTGGGCCGGTGTGTGGGCCATCATCACAGTTTGAGCAACGCAATCGAAGTTGAGGTGATTGGAATGCCGGTAAGCGGGAGCCGGATCCTCAACATCGCTGAAGGCGCCGTTGAGCCACGCCAAACGCTCGACTGCCAGGCGCCGCTTGTGCTGGTTGCGGGAACGTGCATGAACTCGGGCAAGACTTACGCCGCGACGGAGATCATCAAACATCTCACAAGAGCCGGGCATCGCGTGGCGGCGGCAAAGCTCGCCGGAGTTGCTTGTTTGCGCGACACGCTTAACATGAAAGATCATGGTGCGATCGACACGATGAGCTTTCTTGAGTGTGGCTTTCCCTCCACGGTGGGTCTCGATGATCTTGCGCCTATGGCAAAGGGTGTGATCTCGAAACTGGCAGAGTCTGAGCCCGATTGTATTGTCATCGAGCTTGGAGATGGAATTCTTGGCGGATACGGCGTCGATACAATTTTCAACGATAGCGAACTGTTGAAGGCGACTGCCGCGATTGTTTTTTGCGCCGGTGATTTTGTGGGCGCGTGGGGCGGCCGCGAGTTGCTTGCAAATCACGGCGTGAAGATAGACGTGATCTCAGGTCCGGTGGCTGACTCGCAGATGGGTGCCGCTTTTGTTAAGCGCGAGCTCGGCCTGGACGCAGCTAACGCGATGAACGGCGGTGAACAGCTAGGCAGCCTTGTCCGGGCGAAGATAGCGGCCTGGTCGAAGAGTTGACGCCAAGTTCCGGAAAGAGGAGAAGACCTTAACACGGAGGACTGAGTTGATTAAGGCAGGAATACTCGGAGGGTCGGGATACGGCGGAAGCGAGTTGCTTCGCATTCTGCTGTTTCATCCGGAGGTGGAGCTGGCGCTCGTGACAGCCAACGAGCACGCGGGCAAGCGTGTCGACGCGGTGCATCCAAACCTTGCAAAGCTCACCAATCTCAACTTCGAAACGGCGCCGAATCCAGCCAATCTCGCCGGACTGGATTGTGTCTTCCTCGCCCTGCCTCACGGTCAGGCTTTGGACATCGCACCAGCGCTTCCCCGCTCTGTTAAAGTGATTGATCTGTCGGGCGACTTCCGCCTGAACGACGCCGCGGTATTTAAGAAATATTACGGGCGAGATCACACCGCCATGCAGGCTCAGCGTGACTTCGTTTACGGGTTGAGCGAGGTCAATCGCAATCTAATCAAGGAATCGACCCGGGTCGCTAACCCTGGTTGCTTCGCCACCGCGCTGGAACTGGGACTGTTTCCACTGGTCGCAACCGGGCTTGTCAAAGGAAAGGTAATCGCGGATCTCAAGACAGGGTCGTCAGGTTCAGGGGCGAAGGCTGCTGCGAACACTCATCACCCGAAGCGCTCCAACAGTTTTTACGCTTACAAGACGTTTGAGCATCAGCACCAACCCGAAGTCGAACAACTGCTGGCGTCAGTCCGGCCGCAGTGGCCATCAGAAGCGAGCCTCGTGTTTCAGACTCACTCAATCCCTGCTGTGCGAGGCATTTTTGCATCGATCTACGTAACGACCTCGCACGCGATGACTTTTGACCAGGCCGGTGATCTGTTCCGTGAGTTCTATGGCAATGAGTTCTTCATCAGATTGGTCGCGGGTTCGCCTGACATCAACTGGGTCAAGAACACAAACTTTGTTGATATCGGATGGGCGGCAAGCGGGGACACGGTGATAGTCTTCGTAGCGCTCGACAATCTTGTAAAGGGCGCGGCCGGACAAGCCGTCCAGAACATGAACTTGATGTTCGGCATGGAAGAGCGGACGGGATTGGTGCTTCCGGGCAGCAACCCCTAACCTGGGCCGTCTTAGCCAGTCAGTAGTATGGCCTTCAGGCGTTCGTAACCTGGATAGGCCTTGCCAGAATACGAACTGCCGCCTTAAGTAAGGCCGTACTACGAACTAAATCCCGTAAGGAAGAATCGCGGTTCTAACTTCGAGGAGCATAGAATTGACGACGCAACAACAACTCGAAACACTGATCGATCTCGAAGAACAATATCAGGTCGCGACCTATAAAAAGTTTCCCTTCGTCATCGAGCGCGGGGAGGACGTCTGGGTGTACACGTCAACCGGCGATCGTTATCTGGATCTTTACGGGGGGCACGCGGTTGTCTCGACCGGGCACTCGCACCCGCGAATCGTTCGAGCGATAGCCGACCAGGCCGCGAGATTGATCTTCTATTCAAATCTCGTCTACAACGGCGTCCGTGCCCGCGCAGCAATGAAGCTTGTCGAGGCCGCTCCCGAACTTCTCACCAAAGCGTTCTTCGTCAACTCGGGAACCGAGGCTAACGAGAACACGATGAAGATCGCTCGCATGCTCACCGGCCGCACAAAGATCATTTCGTTTGAAGGCGGCTTTCACGGCCGAACGCCGGGTTCGGTCTCGGCGACCGGGCTTGCGAAGTATCGCGAGAACGTGTTGCCGCTGCTCGAAGGTCATGTACATGCGAGATTCGGTGACGTTGATTCCGTTGCGAGTTTGTTGGATCAAGAAACTGCTGCGGTCATCCTTGAACCTATTCAATCGATGGGCGGCGTGCGAATGGCTGCACCCGAGTTCTATCAAGCTCTTCGCGAGATGTGCGATCAAGCGAACGCGATGCTCATCTACGACGAGGTGCAAACCGGCATGGGACGCACGGGCGAGTTTTTCTTTGCGGGGCGGTTCGGAGTCGTACCGGACATGGTGGCGCTTGCAAAAGGAATCGCCAGCGGCGTGCCGATGGGCGCCGTGTTGATGACCGATGCGATTGCCGGCGAGATAAAGACCGGCGATTTGGGAACGACTTTTGGCGGAGGGCCGCTTGCTTGCGCCGCACTTGAAGCAACGGTTGATGTAATCCGCGATGAATGTTTGCTGGAAAACGTCCGAGATAATTCCGACTATCTGAGTGGTGAGCTTGGGACACTCCCGGTAGTGGACGAGGTAAGGGGGCTGGGCTACTTGATTGGTATCAAGTTCGCGGACGGGAACGCGAAACCGTATCAGCAGCAACTACTCTCGCGGAAGATAATCACAGGGCTCGCGGATGATCCAAGCGTGCTGAGGCTCCTGCCGCCGCTGACGCTGCGACGACCGGAGATCGACTTGTTTTTGCATGAGATCTCGGCGATTCGAATGTAGTGCAGGGTTCAGAGTCCCAAGTTCAGGGTTTCTTTTTGTGTGTTTTTGGTTCGCGGGTTGGGTTGAACTCCAAACAAAAACCCTCGAACTCTGGAATTGAACGTCGAAGTCAATGAATATCAAAGGAAAAGACTTTCTAAGCACCGCCGACTTCAGCCGCGAAGAGTTGACCTCGCTCATCGATCTCGCGGCGAAGATCAAATCGGGAGACCATCGCGAGCGGCCGCTTCAAGGTAAGAGCGTCGCGCTGGTGTTCTTCAATCCGTCTCTTCGAACCCGGGCTTCGATGGAGATTGCGGTCTACGAACTTGGCGGAAACCCGGTGACCCTGGATGTTGGTACGGGCTCGTGGAGCCTTGAACACCGAGAATCTGTTGTGATGGAAGGTGACAAGACCGAGCATATCAAAGAAGCCGCGCGCGTGTTATCGCGGTACGTTGCCGCGATCGGTGTGCGAGCCTTCCCTGAGATGAAAAACTTCGAAGAGGAAATATCCGACCCGGTGGTGCGAGGGTTCGCCGAGCACAGCGATGTGCCGGTGTTCAACCTCGAATCATCTCGGCATCATCCCTTTCAGGCGCTTGCCGACGTGATGACGATTCGCGAGAAGCTTGGCGCACTCTCGCATCAGAAAGTCGTCTTGTCGTGGGCGTATCATCCGAAGCCGTTGCCGATGGCAGTGCCGAATTCCTTTGCGCTGATTGCCGCCCAATTCGGTCTCGATTTGACCATTGCTTGCCCCCAGGAATACGACCTCGGCGACGAGACGATGGCCGAAATTGAAGCTGGTGCATGGTCCAGCGGAGGCCAGGTGAGAATCGCGCGCGATCCGCGCGAAGCCTGCAAAGGCGCTCGCATTGTCTATGCGAAGAGCTGGGGCAGCAAGAACTTTTACGGGCGCGCCGAAGAGGACATTCAGCTTCGGCAGCGGTACAGGCACTGGCGCATCGACGAAGAGGTGATGCGCTCGACAGATAGCGGCTGGTTCATGCACTGTCTTCCGGTGCGGCGCAATGTAGTCGTGACGGATGAGGTTCTGGACGGGCCGCAAAGCGCCGCGATTGATGAGGCCGAGAATCGGTTGCACGTACAGAAGGCGGTGTTGGCATCGATATTATAGTTAAGGGTTCAGGGTCTCTGGTTTGTAGTTTATGGTTTGTGGTTTCTGGTTAAACCACAAACCAGAAACTCTAAACCCTGACCCGAACCCATTGTTCGCCATGATCAACGAACGACTCGATCTGCTCCGTGAAGCGCTGCCCTATATCCAGCGATTCAAGAACAACATCTTTGTGGTCAAGCTCTCGGGCAAGATCACCGAAGACCAGGACCAACTCAACTCCCTAGCCGAGGAGATAACCCTCTGCCAGCAGGTTGGGATTTACCTCGCCGTGATTCACGGCGGGGGCAAGCAGCTCACTACCATTGCCGAACGCCTGGGCATCGCTCAACGAATCGTCAACGGCAGACGGGTAACCGACACCGAGACCCTTGAGGTTGCCAAAATGGTCTTCGCTGGCCAGATCAATATGGACATATTGTCCGCGCTGCGCCGGTCAGGGTGCGAGACCGTTGGGCTATCCGGCGTTGACGGGAACATCATCCACGCCAGGCGACGTGAGATTCAAAAGGTGTTGAATCAGGAAACGGGCGAAATAGAAACGATCGATTTTGGTCACGTCGGCGACATAGTCGAAATCAACGTACGGCTGCTCAGGTTGCTGCTCGAGAGCGGATATGTGCCGGTGATCTCATCGCTTGGCGCCGACGAACAAGGTAACATCTATAACATCAATGCGGATACCATCGCCGCCGAGATAGCAGTACACTTGCAAGCCGAGAAACTGATCTTGCTTACCGATGTTGACGGAATCTTGCTCGATCGGAATGATCCATCATCAAGAATCTCGCGGTTGAACGTCGAAGACGCGGAGCGATTAGTGCGAGAGCGAGTGGTGTCATCGGGGATGCTGCCAAAGATCGCCGCCATCGCTCACTTGATTCGGCGCGGGGTGCGCAGCGCACACATAATCAACGGGTCGAAACGCAACGCGCTGCTGCACGAAGTCTTCACCGACGAGGGCGCCGGCACGATGATAACGAATTAACTCCGCGCGGCAGGTCTGCCGATCAACCTGTAATCTCCGTTATACTGCAAGGCTCTCGAACCAACCCAAAGGAGGAGTCCGGCAATGACGAAATCTACTGGCCCAGCGGCGAGTCTGATGTTAACGCTGATGGTCTGTGCGTGCGCGCAGACAATAGTTAACGCCCTGCCGCTTCAAGGCAAGGCTGGCGATGAACCCTTTGTTGCCGATTATTATTACACCGCGAAGTGGGGGTACGCGGACGAGTTCATTCGCCTGTTCAAGAAGAATCATCTTCCGATCTTGAAAAAGCAGATTGAAACCGGGCGCATCCTCAGCGTGACGGCGGCGAAGCCCAGATATCACGCCACCGAAGACGGGCGATGGGATTACCGGGTGACCATTGTCTTCAAAAACATGGCCGCTGCATTGGACCAGGCGAGCGAAGAACCGATCATCAAACAGCTATATCCGGATCAAGAGACCTTTCGACGTGAAGAGCAGCGCAGGTTCGAGATTCTACTGGCGCATTGGGACGTACCGGTAGTCAATGTCCCACTCGACAAGTGACGCTCTGAGCTCAAGTAACGCTCTGAGTTCAAATAACGCTCTGAGTTCAAGTAACGCTCTGAGTTCAAGTAACGCTCTGAGTTCAAATAACGCTCTGAGTTCAAGTAACGCTCTGAGTTCAAGTAACGCTCTGAGTTCAAGTAACGCTCTGAGTTCAAGTAACGCTCTGAGTTCAAGTAAC
>JBASRM010000745.1:0-15835 GCA_049273835.1 Blastocatellia bacterium
GCCAAATGCAAAGTGTCAAATGGAAAATGAAATCGCTCCCTCGCCTAGATCGCGGTTGGTCTCCGAGTGGCGCCTTCTTGCATTTGGGCGCCAAATTTGAGCAACGCGATCTCTTCGGTGTCTACCATCTGAACGTGCGACATCAACCCTAGCATCTCAAACAACTCCCGATTCGAAGCGCTTAAATTTGAGAGTACCAGTGAGCCTCGAGCGTGGTTTACCGACTCGATCACTCCCAGCAGGATCGAGATTCCGATGCTGTTGATCAATTCGGTCTCCTCGAAGTTGATTACGATGTGTCTAATACCGCTCAGGAGAAACTCATTGCACTGGCTCTCAATGCATTCACCACGAAGCTGATTGAGATAGGGGCCAGGATAGATTACAGCCGCGTCCTCGACCAGCTTAGCTTTAATATCCGAGTTCATAGGCCTCCTCCAGCAACAGACAGTTAACCAGACCGTAGGTTGGTCCTGACCGGGTTCGCCAAAGCTATTCGAGTTGTTCCTGCTATTGACCGTCGGGGCGTTTGAGGTACTTGGTCATCACGAGGCGCACACCGTCGTCGGTGCGTTCGAGCTCCACCTCATCCATTAATGCCCGGATAATGTGAAGCCCGCGGCCACGCGTGCCCTTTGCGGGCGGGGCAGCAACCGAGGGGGACGATTGTGCATTTGCCCTGCCCATTGTTTTTCCCTTGTTCGATACCGTGATTATAAGCTTATCGTCGTCAATTGCGAAGTGCTGATGTATCTTTCTGTCCGGACTGTCGCTGTGCTCAGCCGCGTTAATGCATGCTTCGATCAGAGCGGTCTTGATCTGGTTGATCGCTTCCTGATCGAAGTCTGCAGCGCGCGCTATTTGCTCCGCGGTGCGGGCTGCGATCAATTCGGCCTCGTCTTCAATTGGAATGACCAGCTCGAACTCGCTGGCTGGGCGTGCTTCGCCCTCCAGTGCCAGCCCAGTCAGGTGGTCCTGAATCAAATCGAGATGCGAATAGGTCGAAGAATGCGCGTGTACCTTCGATAGCCTCTCGGAAGCGATCGCGGAGAAGCCCTCCTTGCTGATGTACCAGCGCACGGTATTAGGGGTCGTACCGGTCTTAGCGATATGGCCGCGCATTGCGGACTCGAGTTGCTGATCGATTCGGATTAGGGTCTCTACGTCGAGAGGTTTTTTCGAATTGATCAGCCCTATTAGCCAGAGCACTTCATTGGCTTCGGTGTAGATGCCACCTTCGAATCCCGTGGCGGTGAATAATTGCCAGTTCACCCCCGGCTGCTCGGCGGCGCCGGCATTGTGAACGATCGCGATCTGAGGAAGTCTCACAGACTCGGTTTCCTCGTCCAGCGATCGTCTTATCTGGACACGGCTCATGCCGCGATAGCGTTTTGCATAAGCCGCGTGGTCAAACAGGCTGGCTGGAACGCTCTGGAAATCGAAACGAGACACCAGCTCGACGAGCTGCGACTCGATTGCGCGATTGTAGCGAGACATCATAAGCCGGTACGAGTGTTTGAGCTTTTCCGTAAGAAGCTCTTCACCAGAAACGGGTCTCTTCTCCCCTAAAATCTCGGAGCGATACTTTGCCCGCACGTAATCAGAAAGAACCGCATCCTCAGGCGCGTTCACGAACCCCGAGCTCATCTCTAGGAGCTCGCGGGCGTGCATTCGCCCAAGCAATGCCTCCGCATCGGCGGTGTGTTCAGCTATGCGCTCGATCACGGCGTCAATTGGGACTGGACGGCGGGCTTCGATGACTAAAGCAAGCGCTTCAAGCGGCGCACGACCTGAACTAGAGTCCTTGGTGACATCTCGCAATACGGAATCAAGGTAGTGGCCAATTCGGCCGCCGAGAATCTCAGCGGCGTACAACCGCTCGAACTCGATGAAAGTCTTTAGCGACGCGCTCCGAGAAGCCGCGGCGGCGATGATCGCTCCGGTATAGAAGAAATCGCGATCCAGCTGTTGAATCATCAGCTCAACAGTCGAATCGTTGATTTCGACTCCCATCGCGTCCGCCTGCCGGCGTATAAACGTCTCAAAGGCCTTTTCGTCGACGTTCCCGACGCGAATCGTTTCTATTCGGTCAAACACCTCCGGATCGGCCGGAATGAGTTGTGGTGTCAATCGACGAAGACCACAGAGCACATATGCAACACTGTTAGGCCATACTCGGTTAAATGCTCCCTGGAGCCCAGTACCGGCAATGAGATGCCAGTTGTCGATCATTACGAGCGGCCTTAGGCTCGTGCGAGCCTCAGCCGCAGCCGGCAGCAACAGC
Source organism: Blastocatellia bacterium (assembly GCA_049273835.1). Taxonomy (GTDB): domain Bacteria; phylum Acidobacteriota; class Blastocatellia; order UBA7656; family UBA7656; genus Onstottus_A. The sequence goes on from JBASRM010000745.1 coordinate 2,285, forward strand.
GCACACCGAATCAGCAACGACATATCTCCCGACTGTGAGGCTCGAGTGAGTGAATCCAGCATCGTCTTCACCCACAAATAATCCTCCGGCGGAGCGGCCTGCGCGATTACCGTTAACGGCTCATCGGCTACCGAGATCAAACCGGGATCATTGCGTCTGAACGCGATAAACTGCGCCAGGAACTGGGCGAAGTAATCGCGCGCAAACTCGTCGGGTTCAAGTGTGGGCACTCTGAGCGCGTAATAGATCGGAATTACTTCACCGCCTTCATTGAAAAGGCGGTCGAAGCTTTTCCGAAGGATCGCCGTCTTACCCGCGTGGGGTGGACCAAGCAGAAGCGCGATCGAGGCCGTGCGATCTCGATTGGTCAGGGTCCCATGGGAACTGATACTACCCGTCGCGCAAACTTTGGCCACCTCGACGTCGCGGTCGACAAACTCCTCGTCTGAGAGCCGGCTCAGGATCTGTCTCGAATTGGAATCGCTCATCAATGCCAGCAGTTCAATAAATCGCTAGGCTCTGCGCGTGCCCCTCTGGATGCGATGTTCGATGTTCTTTAACTATCCGGCGCGAGTGCGTCCTCATAGACCGCAACGCAGTTACGTCCTCGCGTCTTCGCCTGATATAGCGCCCGGTCGGCCGTCTCCATGATGGTGAGGGGGCTTTGGCGCGACGCGCTGAAAGAGGAGATGCCTGTGCTGATCGTCACCGCGCCCATCGTCTCGCCTTGCTCTGTCCTGTATTCTGCCTCGGAAACAGATTTTCGCAGCCTTTCGGCGATCCGCGCGGCGTCGCCAAGTTCTGTCTCGGGAAGCACGATACAAAACTCGTCTCCTGCGAACCTGGCAGACATGTCAATCGCTCGAATTGAGCCGCGCAGCAGTTGAGCAGTCTTGACCAGCACTCGATCCGCATTGGTGTGTCCGTAGATATCGTTGTAACTTTTGAACCGATCAACGTCGATGATCATAAATGAAAGCGGCGTGTGGTACCGTTTTGACCGCTCGACTTCTTCAAACAGTCTGTCCTGAAGGTAGCGGCGATTGGGTAATGATGTAAGAGGATCGGTTAACGACATCTGCTGAAACGTCTCGGCCTTTTTAGCCCACTCGGTGCGGTCGATTATCAGAGCAAGATGAGGAGCCATCATTTCCAGCGTCAACAGGTCGTCGTTCTCGTAAGGCACGCCTCCGGTCCGCTCCGTCAAATTGATGACGCCTACTTTGCGCGTGCCAAGGGTAATCGGGTAACAGATAAACGATTTGGTCTTGTAGCGGCCAGGGCGGTGACGCGGAATCCGGGTATCGGTGTCAGCATCGCGCACAACAAGAGGATCACCGCTGGCCAACACAGCGCCTGCGACTGACTCGCCCATCTTCAGGTGAATGGGACCCGCATCCACGGGATCAGCTCCCAGAGCCGCTTCCAGGGCAAGCTCGCTGGTCTCTTCGTTGAGGACCATCAACGAGCTACGCTCGGCTTTCATGAGTTCGCTGAATTTCTCCAGTAGCGAGTGATATACCCTCTGGGAATCGAGCGCCGACGCGAGGCCTCGAAAAAATTCATAAGACTGTCCAATTGAGCGCCGTCTGCTTTCGAGCTGATCCGTCAACCTTTCGATCTCGGTTTGGGCATCGGACAGGGTCATGGAGCCTTCAAGCACGGCCTGCTGGTCCGGCTTATTCGCGTTCTGAAAATGATAGGCGGCTGTCGAGCCTACCAGCTCCCCTGCCCGGTCCAGTTCTCTATCTTCAAGGAATTTGACGTTTTTGAGACACTCGCCGCTTTCAACTCCCGGCAGAGATCCGTACTCGCGCAGAAATCCGGTGTATTCTGAAGTGGAGGTGAAGGATCTCCCTCCCAGTATCACCAACTCCTTTTGGTTGATAGAAACCGGGATGGTAAAACAGTGCAGCCCGGCATGACAGGTGAAGTCAACCCGCTTGCCAGCGTCAACCGCGCGGCTGTATGCCGCCCCGCAATCAGCCGCGCACAGGGCCGCTTTGTCACTGGAAACTCTCATCGCGCGGCAGATGCTGTTATCGTTTTCGATCCGGCCGATCACGGCACCGTCGCGGCTAAGCGTGGTAAGGGCGATTCCGTTTCTTTCGGCAAGCGATTTTTGAAGGCGCAACCACACAGCCAGAGAGTTATCGGGGGACAACTCTCCGCCCTTGAGGATAGCTTTGTTTACGGTTTCCTTGCTCAACTTTGAAAACGAAGCCTTCGAGGCCCTTACCTCAACAACATTCGCGGAACATTGAAACAGGAATGGTTACACACGACCAGGTCTGAGACGCGGCCGGAATCTGAGCCGTTGAATATGTAACAATGAGCCGCCAAGGGACTACGAGCACGATCCGTTCGAACCCTCTCACCCGCGCCAACCTAGCATAATAGGATTTAATCGAAAGTCCAAGTACCGGTTCAGGTAATGCCCGGGCTGAGGTATGGGAACAAACTGGAGCAGCGATGATGTCGTCGCGAGCGAGACAAATCACTCCAATCACGGCTGGGGAGTAGGGCCTCCAGTTGTGGCTCCGCAGGACCGAGATCAAAGCAACGCGACGTTTCGGCCTCTCCGAGATCAGGAAACTTCAAGGTTGAATACCGGCTCTCACTCGCGATCGCAAAAATCCGGTTATCTTGACAAACCATACCACCTAATATAGTTTTCGCTTTGCGAGAGTCCCCCAATTGAGCAAGACTCCTCGGTATCAAGCATGAAAATCTGCCCGCAATGCGGCAAAGCCTTTGACGATACAATTGAGGTCTGTACCGCCGATCGCTCGAAGCTCATCTCGATCGATTCTTCTGATCCCGATCCAATGCTTGGGAAGCTCCTTGCTGGGCGCTACAGGCTGGTCCGCAAGATCGGCGAGGGGGGAATGGGTGCGATCTATCGTGCTGTTCACACCGAAATGTCCCGGACCTGCGCAATCAAGCTCCTCACCGGGCTGTCGCCCGGGAAAGACGACGCCATCGCAAGGTTCAAACGCGAAGCGAAGATGGCCAGCCGCATAGACAACGTTCACGCGGTGACTATCTATGATTCCGGGCAGTCCGAAGACGGGATGCTGTTTCTTGCGATGGAGTTCATCGACGGTAAGCCGCTATCGCGGGTGATCTCGGAACAACGCGTCCTGCCGATCGAGCGCGTTATTCATCTTACAAATCAAATATGCCAGGCGCTGGCCGCTGCTCACGCCCTGGGTATCGTCCATCGCGACCTCAAACCTGACAACATAATGATCACCCGAAAGGGCGCGGAGAACGACTTCGTAAAGGTGCTCGACTTCGGCATAGCGAAGACCATGGCAGACGACGAGGGCGACAATCTCACCAAGACTGGCTTCGTGCTTGGAACACCGGTATACATGTCGCCCGAACAATTGCTGGGTGAGAAGCTCGATCCGCGATCGGACATCTACTCTCTCGCCATAATCGTCTATGAAATGCTCAGCGGGCGGCTACCCTACGAGGGCGACAATCCGCAAGCGGTGATGATGAAGCGCGTGATGAGCGAGCCCATCCCGCTTCGCGCTGTGAGTCCGTCGATGAGTGAGGCCGTCGAACGCGCGGTGATGGCAGGGCTTGAGCGCAATCGCGATTCACGAACCGCGGAGTCTTTCACCTTCGCGTCCGAATTGAGTCAAGCGTTACATAGCAGCACCCAGATTATCGGCAGTGCGGTCACCGGTCCCGTCATGGAATCCGGCGACGGGAGAGCGACGCGGGAGTGGGCGGGTTCTCAAACGAATGCTGACAGCAATCCTGTTTTCACAAGACAGGCCGAACCACCTTCGGCAAGTACGCGACCCGATGTCAATACCTGGGCGAAGACCGAGGTAAGTCACGCACCAGTTCGACCACCCTCTATCCCGCCGACCGTTTACGCAGCTCCACCAACAACGCCGATGAATCCTGATCCGGTCACTTCACCAGATCAGCATTCAACCTCAAATGATGGCAGGGTATTTAGTCAGCCGGCCAGTCGCACCAACAAGTTGGTGTGGGCAGGGGGCGCCGTGGTCGTCGCGGTTATTGCCGCAATTCTGTATTTGATTCTCTCACCTGCTGCTTCCACGGGTTACACGCTTGTCGTAAAAGGCGCGCCGGGGGGAAGTCAGGTTTACATAAACGAAACCAAGCGCGATGCGGTGCTCGCTGACGGCGCCGTCAGACTTGTGAACCTCGATCCGGGTCAGACAAATGTTCGGGTCTCCCACGAGGGTTACGCGGATTTCATAGCGACCATCACCGGCGTCAAGGGTGAGACACAAACCTGTGAGGCGCAACTACTGCCCGAGATCGACTACAAAGGTCTGATGGTGCCGATACCAGCCGGCGATTTCATAATGGGCTCTGGCAAATTCGAGCCCGACGAGGGGCCCGAGCACAACGTGGCTCTGCAAGCGTACTACATCGACAAGTACGAAGTGACCAATGCGCAATACAAGCAGTTTTGTGATGAGACTCAGAAGCCCTATCCTCCGAATCCTCCGTTCGACCCCGATTACTTCACTGCGAAGCCCGACTATCCAGTGTTGGGCGTCACGTTCGAGGACGCCCTGGCCTACGCAAGTTGGGCCAACAAACGCTTGCCTACCGAAGAAGAATGGGAGAAGGCGGCGTCATGGGACCCGATCGCTCGGAAGAAGCGTCTATATGCCTGGGGTGACGAATCAGGCGGGCGGGGGAACATCGCTACCGGCGAGCCAAGTAGCGTAACCGACGCCAAGGGAGACCGCAGCCCATATGGCGTGTGGAACATGTCGGGCAACGCGCTCGAATGGGCAGATGCGCCTTACAAGCCCTACGTGGGAAACCGAACTCAGGACTCGGCGTTCAACAAAGACGAGCGAATAATCAGGGGAGCATCATTCTTAAAGGCCGCCGGTTACAACGAACCCCGGACCAGTTATAGAAACCATCTGCCGAGGGTCTTCCCTAAGGGTTACAGCACGCCGGTCGGCCTGCGCTGCGCCATTTCCGCCGGCGATCCCAGAATCCAGCCGCTGATTGGGGCGCGTACTCAGTAACGAACAGAAGTAATTAAGAGGAAGAACATGCGATTTCGATCATTCAACTCCTGCCTGATTGCGGGCGCCGTGGCGGGTCTGGTGTTTCCTTGCTTCCTGGTCAGCCGGGTCGAAGCACAGAAAGGCGGCGCGCCGGCGTGGTACTCCGTACAAACCGTGAACCGCGTCAAGAAGCCGGATCGCGAGAAGGCTGCTACGGGCCCGACGGGTAAAGGACCTGTAACCCAAAGAGCCGCCCTTCTCACCGTTCAATGGCACTTGATCGAGCGCGGCACAGGCAATACGCAGCTGGAAGCGGATTCCACCAAGGAATTTCAAACCGGCGACCAGGTCAAGCTGGCCATCACCGCGAATCAAAGCGGTTACCTGTACATCATCAATCAACCGAAAGGCAGGGACGGCGTGGTAATTTTCCCCGACGTCAGAATCAACAAAGGCCGGAACTACGTTCTGAAGGACAAAGAATACGTTGTGCCCTCGTTTTGCCCGTCGTTTGAAGACCCCAAGGATTGCTGGTTCGAGATGAAGCCGCCAGCCGGAACTGAAACACTTATCGTCATCTTTAGCCGCGAGAAAATCACAACGCTTCCCAACCAGGTCGATGAGGCTTACGGCGTGGTAAATCGCAAAACGGTCGAACAACTGATTGCCAGCTCTGAACAGAAAGTTGAACAGAAGACCGGCAAGCTTACCATCCCCGGTAAGAAATCAGTGCGGTACGCCACACGAGTCCAAAACACCAATCGTAAGGACAACGAGGAACTGATCGCGACAATCGACCTCACGCACGGGGAGTGACGTTGAAATAAGGAGTGAAAGACAATGAGATCTTTAGCCAGGCTTATTCTTGTTCTGTTGTTGCTTGCCGGCGCGACCGCGCCAGGGCTCAGCGCCGACAGGAAACCTCAAAAGGCTACTGAAGCGAGCCGCGCGCGCGGACTGTTCGTTAATAAGCGCTCGGATGCGATGAGCATTCTCGTCCTCAAGAATGAGGGCGGGACTCTTGTCCCCGTCGACCCGAGCACTCAATTCAAGGCGGGAGATCAAATAAAGATTCAGTTTCAAAGCAACTTTGACGGATACATTTATGTCGTTAACATCTCGCCCAGCGGCAAGAGATGCGTCCTGTTCCCTTACCCCGAGAGTGGCGATAACGCCGTGCGTCCAGATGAACGGTATGACATCCCACCGGGCGGCGACGCGATTGAATTCGATGAAGAGAAGGGGACCGAGGTACTGCAGGTAATCATGTCCCGCGGACGCATCTCGTACCTCGACGCCGCCCTCAAGGAACCGGGAAGATGTTTGTCGGAGAATGCATCAAGCGCTGCTGCTGAGCTGCAATCCGGAATCTCGAAGAAGGTTACCTCGGTGGTTCCAGAGAGCGAGGGAAGCAAAGTGCGTTCGAGAGATATCATACTCGCACCCGGCAAAGATAAAGACACCAAAGGGTCGGTAGTCGCGGTGCCGGACAACGGAGGAGGCGGCAAGCTCAAATCGGGCGAGATCGCGCCCTTCGAAATTCGACTCAAACACAATTGATTAGATTTCCAGGCAATAAATCGACTCTTACCGCGGTCGCGATTCTTGCAGCGTCCGCGGTATGCGGTTTTGCGCCTTCCATTAAGCCACAATCGGTCAGAAAAGAAGGGGCGATTGCGCCTGAATCCCGCGCCCTTGTGCGGCAAGCGATCGAGGCGACTGGTCTAATCCTGGTCGGCAACTCGAAGCCAAGAGGATCGGCGGTCGTCGTCAGGAGCGATGGAATTGTCGCCACGAACTGGCACGTCATAACGAACGACAGAACTAATCGTTCTTATGATGAGATACTGTTCAGTCTTTCGCGGGAGGGCGATCCTTCCTCTTCCCAGTTTCGATATCGACTCACGCCGGTGTTGATAAATAAGGAATACGATTTAGCGCTGCTTCGTGTTGACTCGGATGCCGCCGGTACTCCGATACCGAAGTCGTTCACATTCCCTATGATTGAGATTGGAGACTCACAAAAGATCAAGCTGCTGGAGGATTTGTTCATAATTGGCTTTCCCGAGAAGGGCGGCTCAACGGTCACGGTCAATCAAGGAGTCGTCGAAGGTAAGGACATCCTGGCGAAGTGGATCAAGACCGATGCCCGGGTGATACACGGCAACAGCGGCGGCGCAGCAGTCAACAGCGAAGGCAAGCTGATCGGCATTCCAACCAAGGTGGTCGCCGACGACCAGCAAATTGATAAGGACGGCGATGGTTTCCCTGATGAGATCCGCAACTATGGCGCTGTCGGATTTCTACGGCCGGCTCACCTGATAACCGAGATGCTCAACCAGCTCGACAATAAACCCATCAAGCGGGAATCTGTTCCCGCCGCGCCGAAAATGGTCGAAACTGCAAAGCTTGTCATCGTGCGAGGTGTGGTCAAATCGGAGGTGGGCGGCAAACCGGTTGCTGGGGCGCTGGTCGGTCTACTCCCGCTTGGAGAAGCCAATATCACTGAGACCACGCTGTTGACCTGGGGCAGCACGAATGCCGAAGGTGCTTTCAAGCTTAATAAACCCGTTCCGCCGGGACAATACACGATCAAGGCAAAAGCGCTTTCGATGCAGAGCTACACTCGCGACGTTGAAATCGGTCCGGGCACGCAGGTGGTGATAGTAGAGATGAAGACTTCATCGGACCGCTGAGTACCTGCGTGTTACGTGCATCCTGGCAGCCTTAGTAAAATTCATTGAGCCAGCCCGCGCTAACAGATCGACTTAATGCTGCCCCGGCGATACACGGCAGGCCTTTTGGCGGGAAGATTCTCTGGACAGGTTGATCGATGCCGGTGAGCTTGATAAGAAATCACCGGCGACGCAACAGAGAGCTTGATTGCAACTTTAATTCTGGTTAGAATGACATCGCACGTGGACCAGTGAGGAGTCAGGGGGTCCGCGTCGCCGTAGAAGCACTGAGTCGATCGTTCTGATCGGCGTTCTTTCTGAATCGTCAGCGAGTTCTCAGTGGCGACAACACATGCCGCCTGATGCCCGGCGTGATTTCGAGTCCGGGCCTATTCGGCAGCCTCTTTGAGGCTACCCGTAAACCGGGGGCAATCGTCGTGAAAAAAAGATTCCCGTGCATCATATTGACAGTGCTGTTCGCCATAGCCCTGTCGCAGTTTCTAGTATCCGCTAATCAAGACAACAAGGCATCGCCGCAGAATCCGCAAGTCGAACCCGCGAAGTCTAAACCCACCGACACGCCCGCGGCGGTAAAAGCAACCGCTGACACCAGGAGCGCAGTCAGACGCGACGATACGAAACTCCCAAAACAAAAGGATGACAAAATCACCCTGGGCACAGACGTCGTCAGTGTTACGATCAGCGTGACTGATCCTTATGGAAGGTTTGTCACCGGGCTGAACAAGGACCACTTCGAGGTATTCGACGATAAGGTGAAGCAACAGATTGCGCACTTCACCGATGACGATGCGCCGGTCTCGCTGGGAATCGTCTACGATGTGTCCGGTTCGATGAAAGAGAGAGTTGGACGTTCCATTCGCGCGCTGCGGCGGTTCATCGAGACTTCGCACAACGACGACGACTTTTTCCTAATCGGGTTTAACGATCGAGCGAAGCTTGTACAGGACTTCACTACATCCGGAGACAGCATTCTCGGCAAGCTCATGTTCGTCAACCCGAAGGGCTCGACTGCACTTTACGATGCCGCTTATCTGGCGGTCGAGAAGGTCCAGCAGGGCAGACACTCGAAGAAAGCGCTTCTCATAATCTCCGACGGGCAAGATAACAACAGCCGCTACACCTACAAGGAACTTCGCGGAAGGGTCAAGGAAGCAGACGTACAAATCTACTCGATAGGGATCACTGATCCGGTTAATGATTCCCTTGCCGGTTTTGGCCGTTCGATTCTTGAAGAGATGACTCGCATGACCGGGGGCCGCGCATTTTTCCCGAATGCGTACAATGAACCGGAACTTGTCGAGATTTGCACTCGGATTGCTCTGGAGCTCCGGCATCAGTACTCAGTCGGCTTTTACCCGACCGACCTCGCCAGCGAAGCCAAGTGGCATAAGGTTCAGGTGAAAGTGAATCCGCCACGGGGGCTCGGCAGGCTTTCGCTCTCATACCGAGACGGCTATCAGTCGTTCAAGAAGTAGCAGCTTAGACGAACACAGCATTCCGCTCCCTCTCTACTCGCCGCGGCAAACGCTGCAGCCTGTCCGCGCATCCCACGCGTTGGAGTCCTGGTTTTCAAATCCAACTCGCGGGAGTAGAATTCCGTTATGAAGTTCTCATCGGGTAGATCGGCTTTAGTCTTCAGCACTATCATCACCTTCGCCTTTCTTATTGCGGGATCACCTCAGCATTTATTCGCTCAAGTCGAACAGCAGCGACCCGATAAACCCAAACTTCAGAAGCCGCAACAGACCAGGGAAGACGATCCACAGCAGAGGGACGATACTCCCATCCGAATCGGAAACACCCTTGTCCTGCTGGACGTGACCGTAGTCGACCAATCAAATAAGCCCATTATGGATATGAAGCGGGAAGACTTCATAGTGACCGAAGACAAAGTCCCCCAAAGGATTGATCACTTCAGCCGCGACCAGGTTCCCGTCTCGCTTGTGTTCGCAATCGACACCTCCGGCTCCATGCGGCCAAAGCTTGATACGGTAGTTAAGGCCGCCGTCAATCTTGCGAAGGAGACGCGGCAGGGCGACGAGATGGGTGTCATTGAATTCAAAGATCAGCCCGAGCTGCTGGAGGAGTTCACCGGCGACGTCAACGATGTCATCGATACGCTTCAAGGACTGGTCGCTTCGCGACAGACTGCCATGCTGGATGCGCTGTACCTGGCTGCGGACTACGCGAGCAAGGAAGGTAGGAACCGGCGCAAAGCAGTGATCCTGGTAACTGACGGGCTGGACAAGGACAGCTATTACAAGTTCAATGAGGTCGTGAATCATCTGCGCGAGGTCGACGTTCAAATTTACCTGATCGGGTTCATCAGCGATCTGGACAGGGACTCGGGGCTCTTCAAAAAGAGCGCCAAAGACAAGGCGGAGTCGCTGCTGAATAAGCTCGCAGAAGAGACTGGAGGAAAGGCTTTTTATCCAAAAGAGCTTTCAGAGGTTCATACCATTGCACAACAAATCTCGACCGATCTCCGCACTCAATACTCAATCGGATACTACCCAACCAATTCGAAAAAAGACGGCACCTTCCGAGCTGTGAAAGTACAGGTCAACTCACCAAACCGGCGATTAGTCGCGCGGACCCGCAACGGGTACACCGCGCCTCGCGAGGGCGAACAACAACGTAGCGTCAACAAGTGAGGTTCTTGTTTCGCACCCGGCTCGAGCCTACAAAAATAATCCTTTTATTCCATTAGAATTGACTGACCAACGCACACAAAGCGGAGCTTAGAATCGTAGCGAGATGGTCTTGATGCCGGGCATTGAACCTATGCACAAGCGACTAATCGAAGAGAACATGAACTTGCTACGCGACAAGCTGTTGATCATGGGTGGCGCGGCCGAGAAAGCCATAATGCTCTGCATGCGAGCATTCATCGACCGGGATTCAGAGCTTGCCGAACGCGTTGTTCGCGAGGACGACGCGATCGATCAGATGGAACTGGAGATCGATCAGATGTGCGTTGACGTGCTGGTTCTGAAACAGCCTGCGGCCGGTGATCTGCGGTTCGTCGTCTCGGTAGCGCGAACCGCTCCAACCGTCGAACGTATTGCCGATCACGCGGTGAATATCGCCAAACACTCGCTCTCACTAAACAACGAACCCGAATTCGGAAGCCATATTGATCTGTCGTCTATGGCCAGAGTCGTGCAGGAAATGCTTGTCGACGGGCTGGACGCCTTTACCTCAGGCGATCCCGAACGCGCTCGGGCTACGATAGCTCGAGACGATGAAGTCGATGCGCTATATGACACGCTCTACGATCAGGTCATCGCGATAATGAAGCGGGACCCATCATCCGTACCTCGCGGCGCTGAGTGGTTGTTCGTGCTGAAGCACCTCGAGCGCATCGCCGACTACGTGACAAACATCTGCGAACAAATCGTCTACATGTCTCGCGGACAAGTCATTAAACACACCGTATGGTAGCATCCGATCAGAGCCGCGCCCGCAGCGTTCTCATCGTCGAAGACGACGAAGATATCGCCGACTCGATTCGATACAACCTCGAACGGGAGGGCTTCCGTGTCCGCATCGCCACAACCGGTGAAGACGCCTTGAGCCTGGTACTCGATCGGTCACCGAATCTGATACTGCTCGATCTGAATCTTCCGCATATGAGCGGATTTGAGCTTTGCCGCCGGTTGCGGGCAGAAGCGTCGAGCGCGCGAGTTCCGATCTTGATGCTCACCGCGCGAACTGAGGAGGCTGACAAGGTTCTCGGCTTGAACCTCGGTGCTGACGACTACATAACAAAGCCATTTAGCATGCGCGAGCTTGTTGCGCGGGTGAACGCGGCGCTCCGGCGGTCTGAAGGCTCCGAGGCGGATCCCCCGATCTTTGACAATGGCGCACTGAGGATCGACCCGGCCACGTTTAGCGTGCGTTATCGCGAGCGCGAAGTGAAAATGACGCGCAAGGAATTCGCGCTGCTGTCTGAGCTTGCGCGCAATCAAGGCCGCGTGTTGACACGAGAGGCCTTGCTCGACAGAGTATGGGGCGTATCTTACTACGGAGATTCGCGAACGCTCGACGTCCACATCAGACGACTTCGCCTGAAACTCGACGACCGGTGGGTCATTGAAACCGTCACCGGAATAGGCTACAGGCTGGCGGATGGCAAACAACGAGAAGAGTGAATGGATTTTGTATTTTTGATTCGAGATGTGGATTCCAGATTGAGATTTCCGATTGCTGATCCAGGTATCCGCTTGAAATGCGACAATCCAAAATCCAAAATCTGAATTTCAAAATCTCATGAAGGATCTTGCGAGACGAGTCTGGATCGTAACCCTTGCGGCGCTGGTAATCTTCGTGGTCTACGAGACCATCAAGACGGTGCTGTTTCCACACATCTCCGCGATCGACTCGCATATAGTCACCGTGATTGTAGTAGCGGTGATGACCTTCTTCGTATCGCGGTATGCTCTGCGCCGATATAGCCAGGCGCTAGCGGAGATCCAGCGACAAACCGCGATCACCGAAGAAACGAATCGTCTGTTGGCCGGCGTCCTGGCAACGATGAGAGAAGCAGTTGTGATCATCGACTCGAGAATGCAGGTCGCCCTGTACAACGACGCCGCGGCGCGGGTGTTCAAGCTCCCTGCCCTCGATGCCGGTAAGCCCGGCGCACTGAGAAACGTTTCTGAGTCAGCGATTGGCGAAGGGTTTGACGACAAATCGGTTTCCGCCCGCTCGCGAGGTCCGGCCAGGACCTCACGCGATGCTGCGGCCCCGGCTCGCGCCTACCGGTTGACCGATGCGACACGGGACCCCGCTATCAACAGCGCGTTCAACCGCGTGCTCGCAAAAAAGATCCCGGCCGAATTGCGCGTTGAAGTTGCTGACCGCGAGCGCCGCAGCTTTCAATTGAACGTCGCCCCGCTCGGCAGTGAGCTGGTGGTAGGAGTCTTTTTTGACATTACTCAACTCGAGCGGCTCGAACGCGTCCGGCGGGAATTCTTTGCCAACCTTTCGCACGAGTTGCGCACTCCACTAACGGCAATGCTCGCTTGCTCGGAAACGCTTCTCGGCGAGGCAAAAGATGACTCCCTTAATCGAACCAGATTCCTTAAAACACTACATAAGCACGCGAAACGTATGAACGCGTTGATCTCGGACATCTCGGATCTGTCGGCCATTGAGTCTGGCCAGGTCGAGCTAACGTTAAAGCCCGTAAGGCTCCGGCACATCGTCGCCGACATCGTCACTCTCGTTGAGTCGCGAACAGCTGATGCTCAGATATCCTTTGACATATCAATCCCCGAAGGCATGCTTGTGCAAGCGGATCGCACGCGGCTCGAACAAATTCTCCACAACCTGATTGACAATGCGGTAAAGTTCAACCGGCCCGGCGGCTCAGTCTCTATTGCTAGCGAATTGAAGCACGGGTGCGTTGCATTGACCGTCGCCGACAGCGGCGCCGGCATCGCCGAGTCAGATTTGCCCCGGGTATTCGAACGCCTCTACCGGGGAGATAGGTCTCGTTCGCACAGAACAGAGGGCACGGGGCTCGGGCTGGCAATCGTTAAACACCTTGTCCACGCTCACGGCGGCGAGCTGTCCGTCGAGAGCGAGGTCGGCCGCGGGTCGAGGTTCACTTTTACGTTGCTCGTTGGGGATTCTGAAGAGAAAACTGATGCCGCGGTTGACGTTGAACTCTCATCCGTCGATGTCTAAAAACATTCTCGCTAGCGCTTTACAGATCAACATCAGACCAGGCAAGAGGAATTTCGGGGCGCTATTTTATGCCGGTAAGCGCGGTATCAGGTTTAAGGTTGAATTCGTGGGCAGTCTAGCCAAACAAAGACTGGACG
>JBASRM010000750.1:0-2582 GCA_049273835.1 Blastocatellia bacterium
GTCGAGAGCGCAGCGGAGCGCGTAAGGGCGACGCTGACAAGCGAGTCTGCGACGGCCAGCGCGCCCGCTGCGCACGTCGATCACATACGAGGCTGCGACGATTTCCAGACGCTCATATCCGAGTACCTGAACGGAACTCTGTCACCGGCGCGTTCGCTGCTTTTTGAAGATCATACCCACGAATGCATTCCGTGCCGAAGAGCCCTCAAGGAGGCGCGATACGGAGTGGCAGCCGGGCCCGCGATACCAGCAGCCTCGAAGATGTCACCCGCAACACGCAAGATGGTGAGATGGGCAATTGCCGCTACGATCATTATCGGAGTCGGCGCTGTCTCGTTGATCTCCTATGAGCGCTTTTTCCGCGCGGCCGATGCTTTTCGAATGGTAGTGCACGCGATGGACGGCCAGGCATATCTGGTGTCCGACGCTAATACCGAGACAATCAAGGTCGGCGAAGAGATCAAGCCTGGAGACAAGGTTCGCACCTCCAAGGACGCCGGCGCAGTCCTTCGTCTGCCCGATGGCTCGCTGATTGAGATGCGCGAACGTTCGGAGTTTTCGGTTACCGACAGCGCGGAGGGCACAAGGATTCACCTGGAGCGCGGGAACATCATAGTGCAAGCAGCGAAGCAGCGCTCGCGTCATCTTTACGTTCAGACTGACGATTGCCTGGTCTCGGTGGTCGGGACAATCTTTTCGGTTAACAACGGGACCAAGGGCTCGCGCGTCTCGGTCGTTGAGGGCGAAGTACACGTCGACCATGGCGGCAAACAAGATGTACTTCATCCCGGCGACCAGGTCGCGACCAACCTGAGCATCGAGAGCCTTCCGGTGAAGGACGAGATTGCGTGGAGCCGCGACGCCGCGCGTTATCAGCAGATGCTTGCCGAAGCAGCCGCGCTTCGCAAGGATGTTGATGAGCGCGCACCTCGTCCAGGCGTGCGTTACTCGACTCGATTGCTCGATATGACTCCCGACGACACGGTTTTCTATGTTGCAATTCCAAATCTCAGCGAGACTCTCGCCGAATCGAACAAGATCATCGAAGAGCGTCTCGGGCAAAATCCTGAGCTTCGTCAGTGGTGGGATAAGGAACAGGCTTCGTCCCGAGGCAACCAGGAATGGGATAAGGTCATTTCGAAGATCAGCGAGTTCGGCGCGCAAATAGGAGATGAGATAGTCGTGACCGCGCAGCTCGCGAAGACAGGCCGCGGTGAACCAGACGGTCCGCTTGTGCTTACGACTGTCAAAGACCCCGCCTCCTTCCGCTCTTATGTGAAGGGACAGCTCGCGGCGCTGACTGCAGGTTCGAAGAAGGGTCCGGGCGTTCGATTCGTCGATGATCCGATGAACGTTCCCAGCGCAGATGCCAGTGATAAATCGGATTTGTTCGTTTGGATCCACGGCGATGTTCTCGCGGCCTCTCCGAAGCTGGAGTTCTTGCAACGAGTGGAGACGAGCATGAGGGCCTCAAGCGCGGGCACGTATGCGGAAGGTTCATTCCGCTCCCGGATAGCCGATGTCTATCACGAAGGCGCGGGCTTCATCATCGCAGCCGATCTCCAAAGATTCATCGAGCAGTCGAAAGGCGACGATTCGAAGACCAATTCAGCGCTTGATCAGTTGGGTATAACGAATCTCAAGTACTTCATCGCCGAGATGAAGGAAGATCAAGGAAAGGCATTCAACCGCGCGGTGCTCAGCTTCAGCGATGCGAGTCGCGGGATCGCTTCGTGGCTTGCAGCGCCGGGACCGATGGGCGCGCTTGAATTCATTTCACCGGATGCGACCGTCGTTGGAGCCTTCGTCGTGAAGGAACCAGCAGCTCTGGTTGAAGATCTGTTGAACGCTTTGAGTACCGTTCAACCGAAATTCCGCGAGCAGCTCGGGGAGTTCGAATCCGAAACCGGTCTGGACATCCGAAAGGACTTCGCGGCACCGCTCGGCGGAGAGTTCGCTTTTGCGGTTGACGGTCCGCTGCTCCCGACGCCGTCGTGGAAGATGGTGTTCGAGGTTTATGATCCGGCACACCTGCAGCAGACCTTCGAGCGAGTCGTCGATAAGATGAACGAGTTTGCGGCCCGCGAAGGCAAAAAGGGCTTCCAGTGGGATCGAACAGAAGCGGGTGGCCGGACTTACTACTCGCTGAAGTCTTTGGACTTCGGTCTCGAGGTCAGCTACACCTACTCGAACGGATATTTAATTGCCGGTCCGAGCCGCGCGCTAGTCGATCGCGCGGTGAAGTATCGCGATTCGGGGTACACGCTGTCGCATGCGCCTCGGTTTGTCGCGGCACTACCTGAAGACAAGCAAGCCAACTTCTCGGCGCTGATCTATCAGAACCTCGCGCCCGTGCTGGGCGGGATTGCAAGGCGAGTGGGAGGCGTAGCAGAGAATTTGCCCGAAGAACAACGCCAGAACTTCAAATCGCTGGTTGGCGGTCCGGTCCTGGCGTACGCATACGCGCAGGGTGATCACATAACTTTTGCGCTGAACGGCGAAGAAGGTCCAATCGGGTTGAAGCCTTCGAGTCTGATCGGGATGCCGGGTTCGTTCGGCTTGCGCAACATCATCGAACACTC
>JBASRM010000760.1:0-22314 GCA_049273835.1 Blastocatellia bacterium
GTTCCTTGCCAACGGTTTCAGCGGGCATGGCGTGATGCATTCACCGGCGACGGGAAAAATACTGTCCGAATGGATACTGGACGGTGCGTCGAGTTTTGTAGACGCACCGATGCTCAGAGCCGAGCGATTCGCCGAGGGACATCTGCTGGAAGAGACGGCAGTGTTGTGAGAAACCGTTGTGCGGCTTCGCGCACCAATCCAAAATAGGTACGCGAAGCCGCGAACGTTAGAGTTAGAAGGCGAACTTCAACCCCAGCAGGAGTTGTCTGGGACTGAACGCAGTGGTGAAGCTGAGTGGTTCGCCCTTCCTGAAGTCGCGGTCGCGCCGCCCTCTCAGGCGAACCGTGTCAAACAAATAATCGATCGCGGTTGGGTTTCCATTAGCATCGAACGCCGTTGGAACTATCTCGTTAACCGAGCCGAAGTTTGTGCGGTTGAGGAGATTCCCGCCATCGACGGTGAACTCTATCCGCTTCGGACTCTCCGCGCCAAACCGAAACATTTTGCTAAGCCTCATGTTTACGCTGCGGAAGTTTGGCCCGATTCCCGTATTGCGGCCGATGTAGAACAGGCGATCGGTGCCGCCGCGGGTGTCGCCGTTGATATCGGCCCCGGTTCGTATTGTGAATGGAATGCCGCTTCGGATGAAGACGCTTGGGCTGATTGTGATATCGGCGAAAGCACGCGAAGCGAAATTGTGTCCCGCACCGGACTTGAACGGGCTCTGGAAGATACCGCTGAAGACGAAGTTGTTGCGGATGTCGAAGGTCGATAGTGACCGCTCCGTATTGAGCCGAGAAGGGAACGGCGGCGCAAACGCGGAGTTGAAATCAGTTTGATCGTCGATCGACTTGCTGTAGGTGTAACTCGTCTGGAAGGAGAAGTAGTCGCTGAAGCGCTTGGTCAGCAAGAACGTTACCCCGTGATAGATCGAGCTGCCCCGCGACTGGTAATCGGTAAACTGCGTGATGCCCGCATCGTTTACTCGGCCGCATTGAGTATCCGTTTGCCCTACGACACCAGTCGAGCACACGCGATATAGCGGACCAAGCACGCGGGTGTTTCGCGTAGCGAGCAGGGCTTGCTGCGTTGCGGTGGTCGCCGGACAGCCCGGAGTGCCGGCTTCGCAATAGTTCAGCCCAACCGGCTGTTGGATGTGGAGCCCGTGATACATCTGGTATGCGATTTCAACGCTGATGCTGTTGGTGATCTGGCGTTGTATGCCAAGATTAGCCTGAATCGCGTAGTTGTTTTTGTAATCCGGGTTCAAGTCAAAAAGGACACGGCCTGGCGCCCCTGCTTTGGTTGAGATTCCGAGCGCGTTGAGGTCCGCCTCGGTCAGAATACTGAACGGATACTTGCCCTGTGCGATGCCTGCCTGATAGACGGCCGTCACGCCGTTTAGCGGGCTACGGGCAATCTGGTTTATGTATGTCCCGCTACCGTTGAGGATGCTGGTGTAGCCCGGAATCTGGATGTAAATCGGCGAATAGAAAACGCCGCTGCCTCCGCGGAGAACAGTTTTCCCGTCGCCGGTGACCTGCCAGGCGAACCCCAAGCGCGGCGAGAAGTAGGCATTACGGGGGACGGGCGGCGGCTCGCCATCCCAATCCACCCGGCCGCCAATGTCAACGGTAAGGCGAGGATGAACTTTCCAGGTATCCTGCGCAAAACCTCCGACGTAGTGACCCGTCCCCTCCCAGGTTGAATTATTGAAGCCTTGCCGATAGAGGAACGGCAAATTCAGATTGAAGTTCTGCAGCGGATTCAATTGTATGGCCGCCGAAGCGCCGGCAGCGGCTGCAAACAGCACTCGATCAGTTTGAGTATTACCGGGACTGATCACGGCGGGCACTGCCAGCGAGATTGGGTAGGCAGCGCTCGACTGGAACTGGTATTCGCCGGCGAACCACAAGTCATTTCGGAAATTGTAGTGGACTGGCCGATACGATCCGCCAAACTTGAACGAGTGGCTTCCCCGAATCCAAGTCAGAGTGTCTTCAAACTGAGCGCGCCACTGGTGGACGATATAGGGAGCACCGAAGGTTCGTCCGAACCCTGCCAGACCGCTGATGATGATTCCAACTTGAGGCGGCTCGGGTGGCGCGGTGACCGCCGAGTTACCCGGCGAGAACTGCCCGCGCATTTGATTAACCATGTTGCTTCCAAAGTTGTGGATCCAGCTAATAACCGTGGAGTAGTCTCGGTAGGTCAAGCTGGCATCGACCGAAGGCGATGTGCCGTTGTTGGTGCCGATATCGTCGGTAAAGTTCCGAGTCAGCGTAAACCGCCCGTTGATGGAATCGTGGCTGCTGGCCTGATAATCCACTCGAGTGCTCCACGTATTGAGACGCGCGATACCGGTGAACGATCCCTCGTTCTCGCTCAAGATTTTTAAGGTGTTCGGGTAATTCGACGCGGTCGTTGTCAGGGTCTTGCGCAGATTGCCGGCTATGCGCTGGACGTTGGCATTCGTCGAGGCATCGAGCGTGGCAAGCAAGGTGGCTTGTGCCGCATTGGGTTGAAGCAGCAAGCTGCTGGTGTACGAGCGAAACCGCGCGTTGTCGTTTTGCTGTCGTTCGTAGTTCGTAAAAAAGAACAGTCTGTTTTTGACGACTGGTCCACCAAAAGTGAAGCCGGGAAAGAGCTGTCGATCGCTGGCTCGCGGATTGGTGAAATCAAAAAAGTTTCGCGCCGACGTCTTATCCGAGCGGTAGAAGATGTAACCGCTACCGTGGAACTGGTTCGTTCCGCTCTTGGTGATGACGTTGACGGCAGTCCCCGCTGTAAAGCCAAACTCCGCAGTGAACGAATTGCGATTAACCTGAAACTCCTGAATCGCTTCAGGGGTGATATCAAAGCGGGCTTGACCTGAACCGTACTCATTCTCACCCCCGTCGACGGTGATGAGATTGTTGCGCCCGTTGCTGCCTCCGATCGAGAAGCCGGAGCTGAGGAAGCCCGTGACACGTCCCGCAAGCTGGGCTCGCGGGGCATTCGAGTTTGAGACGCCCGGGAGGAAGTAGACGTAATTCTGGAAGGTTCGTCCGACGTTGGGCAGGTTTTCAACCTGGCGCTTGTCGATGGTGTTGGCCTGCTGGGTCCGCTCGACTTCGATAATCGGAGCGTCACTGGTGACCTCGACCTGTGCCTTGACACCTGCGGGCTGCAGGTCAATATCGTAGACAGCAGTCGTCCCAACAGTGACTTCAACCTTGGGGATAATTGCGGCTTCGAACCCAGGCGCTTCGATGCGAACCTCATAGGTGCCGGGCTGCAGGGCGGGTATCACGTAAGACCCATCGCTTGTCGATTTCCCGTTTCGCGTGATTCCCCGTTCAACGCTCTTCGCGGTGATCGTAGCCCCCACAATCACCGCCTTATTCTGATCGGTGATCGTTCCCTTGATCGTCGCCGACGAAACGTCCACCTGAGAGAAAGCTGGTATAACCCCAGCCAAAACAAATGCCAAAGTGAGCAGCGGTAGAAAAATCCTGTTTTTCATTGTCTTCCTCCGAGACACTATACAGTGTTGAAATTGATCACTGCCGGCCTCAAACCAGCTCGTGACGTTCTAAGCTGATTGCCCGTTTAGGCACCCCGACCTGCTATCGGATTCGACGTAATCTAAGATGGCACAGGTAATAACTAAGATTCTCAAGCGCCGGCTGCTCGGGATCCGGCACCGAAGGGGATCATCTTCGCAGCCCCGGGCTACCAACCGACTAGTCGGTCGGATAGTATCGCCGTCGGTGGTTTCTTGTCAATGAGAATTACTCTGACTATTTGAGCCTTCGCTTCCGTAGATCCGGAAACCACTTTCGCACGAGATTATTAAAAGGAAAAAGCCAATTGATGCACGCATCTTCAGCCCAAAAAGCGATGATGTCAAGCGAGAACTCGAGGTCGAAGTATTCACGAATCGGATCAAAGCCTGACTTCACTCGCTGAATTTCACTCGCTTGACTAAGAACCTCAAACGACATAACCTCTTCTCACGTGCCCAACCGGCGTCGTGGAGGCTAATTCGGAGGTTTCATTTATGAATAAAATGAAGAAGATTTCTGTCCTAGTCATCTTAGTTCTAGCGATCAGGGTCGAAGTGGTATTCCCCCAAGCTTCCATCTCGACATCCGAGTTGCGGGGACAAGTCACCGACCAGAACGGCGCCGCAGTTGGCGGAGCCACAATCACCGTGACCGATCAGAGCCGCGGTGCCATCCGCACGGTGCAGTCAGATGAAAACGGACTTTACGTCTTCCTTTCTCTTCCGCCCGGCGGCTACACGATGAAGGTTGAGGCCGCCGGCTTTGCAACCAAAACAGTCACCGACATTCAACTCGCTGTGGGACAAGTCGGCAGTATTCCGATTGCACTTGGAGTGGGCGGGGTTCAAGCCGAAGTAAACGTCGTAGCCGGCGGGCAAGTGGTTGAAGTTGAACGCACCCAGCAGTCAACGGTTATCAGCGAGGTTCAAATAGATAACCTGCCGATCAACCGGCGCAACTATCTGGATCTGGCGTTGCTGACCCCGGGTGTTACCGACTCGGACAACATTAACGACTCGACCGACTTTCGGGTGGCCCAGACGCCGCAATCAGGTTTATCGTTCGGCGGCAATAACGGCCGCGGCAATTCCATCATGGTGGATGGAGCTTCAACAGACACTGGATCCGGCTCCGCTCGCGAGGTCATAGGCCAGGAAGGCGTGCAGGAGTTTCAAGTCAACCGCAACTCATACAGTGCTGAGTACGGCGGCGCGTTCGGCGGGGTTGTCAACATTCTGTCAAAGACCGGCTCGAACAACTGGCACGGCAGCGCGTTCGGATATTTCCGCGACGACACCTTTGACGCTCGCAACTTCTTTGATCAGAATCCCAGCGGCAAATCGCCGTTTAACCGGCAGCAATTTGGCGGGAGTCTGGGAGGGCCGATAACCAGAGACAAGACTTTCTTCTTCACCGCATTCGAAGGCTTGCGCCAGAAGCAAACCGCTTTTGTGAATCTGCTGAACGATCCCAGCATATTCAATCTTACAGCGGGCCAAACGGCATTATTCAATTTACTCGATGCCGGTCCCGTTGCCCTGAGACCCTTGTCAGCGGGAATCCGTGCCGCCATCTCGACTCAGCCTCGCACCACCGCTCTCTTCCAGCAAGCGAGCGGGCAATTCCCGTTTGATGGATTCGATGTAGTGGGCACCCTCCGCCTCGATCATGCCTTTAGCTCTAATGACACTGGATACGCTCGCTTCAGCGTCGCAGACTCCCATTTTGAAAACCAGGCTGCCGGCGCCCTGACCGCGGTGTCTCGCGGCCGCACGATAAACACTTTTACCGGCGGCGTCCTGGTTTCCGAGACCCACTTCTTCAATCCGACTACGATCAACGAGGTGAAGGCGCAGTACAGCTACCTCAACAACGATGTGATTCCCAACGACGGGATCGGCCCGGAATTCAACATCGATGGATTCGGCAACTTCGGGCGGGACATCTTCCTCCCATCATTCGCGATCGAACGTCGCTACGAAATCAGCGATAACATATCGCTCGTTCGGAACGCGCATACATTCAAGTTTGGCGGGCAGTATTTGGCGGCAGATTATTCGGCCAATTCGCGGACTTTCTTTGGCGGGAGATTTAACTTTACGCCACAGTTGCCTCTGATAGCGCTTGTGCCGGCAGCAGTCAGGCCTTCGTTAATCGCGTTTTTGACCGGGGCCGGCCGCACTGACTTGATTGCCGTGGCCAACACACCCATCAGTGGAGTGCAGGCGTTCAACGCCAATGCTCCAACCGTGTACCAGCAAGGTTTCGGCGAGTCCGGGTTTGACAATTGGAGCCATCGCTATTCGTTGTACGGGCAAGATACCTGGAAAGTGCGGCCGAATTTTACGTTCAGCTTTGGTGTTCGTTACTACCTCGAAGACGACGTTGACCCGATTCCGCTGGACAAAAACAACGTTCAGCCGCGTTTAGGTTTTTCGTGGGACCCGTGGAGTGATGGCAAGACCGCGATCCGTGGCGGCTATGGGCTCTACGTTGGACAGGTTGACAATCAGATTGTGAACGTTGTGAACGAGCTTAACGGAGAGGGAACTCCAAGCAACATTAACATCGTTCTCGCAACCGCAACGTCGAATGCATTGGGACTGCCAACATCGATTGCGATTTACCAGACATTACTGGCGCAGGGGGTCATCGGGAATCGCACGATCACCGCGGCCGATCTGCTTCAATTCGGAGTTGTGCCTGGCCCGGGCAGACCGCTCGAGGTGCGATTCCGCGTGGGACCAAACTACGAGAATCCTTACACCCAGCAGGCCAGCTTTGCCGTTCAACGAAGTCTGGGATCGGATTTCGGCGTCGAAGTCAGCTATCTGTTCAGTCGCGGGGCGCACATTCCGCGCAACCACGATATCAATGGATTCAAGCAGAGCGGACCGATAAGCCCGCTCTCCGGTACCCCGACGTTTATCCGATTCCCGGCCCCAGGTCAAACAAGCGATTTCTTCAACCCGCTCAGACTCCAGGACAACCACTACGAGTCAACCGCGAATTCGTTTTACCACGCTGGGACTATCCAACTCACCAAGCGATTCTCCCGCAGCTATGCCATCAACACAAACTACACCTTCTCGAAGACGATCGATGAAGTGACGGACTTCAACAGCGACTTCTCGGCGCAGAATATGATCGATCTGCGAGCTGACCGCGCGCTGTCGGCATTCGACCAGCGGCATCGCTTTGTGTTCAGCGGAGTCTTTAGCAGTCCGTTTAGCGGTGACACGCTCACCGGACGCATCTTCGGCGATTGGCTAGTGTCGCCGATCTTCATCGCGGGAAGCGGGCGACCTTTTAACGTGCTCCTCGGCATAGATGCCAATGGAGATGGAGTCTCCACCAGAGACCGCCCTTGCATTCGCCCTTCCGCGTCCCAGCCCTGCAATCCGAACTCCAACCTTGGCCGCAACACCGGAATCGGCGAAGCGTTTTACCAGGTTGATATGCGGTTGGCTCGCCGTTTTTCCTTCGCAGAAAGTAAGTACCTTGAACTGACCTTCGAAGCCTTCAATCTTTTCAATCACACCAACTTCATCGGTATCAACAACGTCATCGGGACAACGCCGCTCACCGATGGGACCCCGCACGGCATCAGGGGACGCGCTCCGACACAGCCGTTCGGCTTTACGGCGGCAGCTCCGGCGCGTCAACTTCAGTTCGGAGCGCGGTTCAACTTCTAACCAGTTCGACCGCACTGAGAATCAATTGAGGCCGACCCGCCCTGGGTAGGCCTCAATTTTTTTCCTCTGAATTGGCGCGGACGTTCTCGGAGGCCGGAACATCAAGACCTCTGTCGAGTTGGGTATGCTTGAAATCCTGACGCGCACTCGCTACTCGCCTTGCGTTGAATTGCGCGAGTATGGTTAAAGTCTGTTCGCGTGAATCCAAAAACAACCTGGTCTGGAAGGGGAATCTATGCCCAAGTTCGTAATCGAGCGCGAAATTCCAGGCGCCGGCAATCTGTCCCCACAAGAGCTGCGAGGAATCTCTCAAACATCCTGCGGTGTTCTGCAGAAAATGGGTCCGAGCATTCAGTGGAGCCAGAGCTACGTTACCGGCGATAAGGTCTACTGCGTATACATTGCACCCGACGGAGCCATGATACGTGAGCACGCTCAGCAAGGCGGATTTCCTGTGAACCGCATTTCAGAAGTAAAGTCGGTCATCGATCCTACGACCGCCGAAGGCTGAAACTGTTCAGGAAGATTGATGCAAGAGCAGCGTGAGCGGCAACCGTGGCGGATACCAGGTTATCTGGAAACGCGAGCTGGACACCTGATCATCGACGGCGTCGATGCCTTGGGTCCAGCAGAGCAAAACGGAACGCCGCTCTATGTGTTTTCCGAGCGCCGGCTTGCCGGCAACGTTCGGCAGCTCCGCGCTGCGGTCGAGTCCGTGCATCAACGAGTGAAGATCTGTTACGCGTCGAAGGCAAATTCGAACATGGCGGTGCTCGACACGGTGCGGCGCGCCGGAGGAGATATCGAAGTCAACTCCGGCGGTGAGCTGTTCAAAGCAAAGACGATTGGCTTCCGCCCGGATCAAATAGTATTCAACGGGGTCTCCAAAACAGATGAGGAGATCCGATCCGCGATCGACTATGAGATCCTCGCAATCAATATCGATTCGCTCTATGAGCTCGATCAGGTGGCGCGGATTGCGCGGTCGGCCGGCAAGCGAGCCAACATTGCGATCCGCATCGTGCCGGAGATAATCACCCGGTCCCATATTGGACTGCAGACCGGGTTGCTGTCCTCGAAGTTTGGACTCTCACCCTCGCAGATCGAAGAGGCATTCAAGCGCGCGCTTGAAGCGAAAGATTCGATCAACCTTAACGGCGCCCACATCCACGTCGGGTCCCAGACTCCCGACGCGCATCCATTTGCGCGAGCGTTCGCCGAGATGTGGATGTTCCTGGTCGCGCTCTACAAAAAGACTGGTCATCGATTGAGCCACATAAACATCGGAGGCGGGCTGCCGGTGAACTACCTGGCTGATACCCCGATGGCCGCGGACATCGAAGAGCGCGAGCGACAGATGCTCAGGGCTGAGCTGGATCCAAAAAAGGTTCTCGAGGCGGCCCTTGCCGAGGCGCGCGTAGAGGATGAAGCCGGGTTGCTCGAAGGTGTGACTATCATATTCGAGCCCGGTCGACGAATCGTTGGTGACACCGGCCTTCTTCTTACAAGAGTTTGCAACATCAAGCAGAGACCTGAAACTGCTGATACCTGGCTGTTGACCGATGCAGGCTACTCGCTCGTGCTTTCCCAGGCCATGTACAAATGGTATTACCATTTGATCTCGGCCTCGCGCGCCGACGATGATCACGCGACCCCTTATAAACTGGCCGGCCCGTTATGTGATTCCGGAGATGTCTACTTTGATATCGAGCAAGGGACGCGGCTGCCGAATTATCGCCTGCTGCCCGAGGGAACAGGCGTTGGGGATTTACTTGCGCTATTGAACACCGGAGCGTACGCCCTGGATCAGGCGTCCCAGTACAACGGACGCCCGATACCGGCTGCGGTGATGATCAGGGAGTCACGCGATGTGACCGTCATTCGCCGCCCGGAGAGTTATCAGGACCTTTATTCAAAGGACCAATGGTAGAAGCCGTTAGAGTGGGTCGCTGATTGAGCCCACGAATAGGAGCGTGCCTGTCTTGCTATCTCTTATTGCACAGAGAAAAGGGTGATCAACGATCATTCGAAATGTCTTTCGCGGTTGCATCGCTGAAGTCACGCTCACTTCAGCGGAAGTGACGGCGGCAGCTTCGGTCCCTTCTTCGTTAACCTCGGCGAACGTCTTGTGCTTGACCCGGCTAATGAAGACGTTTTCGGATGTCTGAACAATGCCGGTCAAGTTCGCGCGCTGTGGATCAAACGCGTCTCCCATCCCCAGAGCCTTCAAAGCATCGTTGAGCGTGATTTCGTATTCGACTTTGAAACGCGGCAGCGCGATCTCGCCTTTGGTGTGTGCGAATCCCTTCATCCACGTGTCCCAGTGGGCCGCGGTCAGGTTCTTTTGAAACCCTCCTAGGCTCGACCCGCTTTTCGGTAGGAAGATGTACATGCTGATTCGACCGCTGCCATAGGGCAGGCTCACCGCCTGAAAGTCTTTATCTTCGTAGTAGCTGTAGTCATCCGACTGATGCATCAACGGGTGGCGCTTCTGCTTGCCTGCTCCGGTTGTAAAGATATCGTCCGTGGTCTTTGCCTTGTCGAACTCCACCGTCCACTTTCCCTTGAAGTAGATCGCGTTTATCAGAAACAGAATCGTTTGAGGATCGATATTGTCTACGATCTTGTCGATCTTGCCTTTGGTCTTATCGGTAACCCACGAATTGATCGTCTGCGAGGCGCTCGGATCGTTGAAGTCGAGCGCAGCCACATCGGCCCCGTAGAACTGCTTGTTGCGCTGAATGAAATCCGGGTTGAAGGCAATGCCTTTCTTTCCCCACAGGGAGTTCGCAATGTTGAGCTGAACCTTCGGATCAGAACTCTCGAGAGCCGCTTTCAACTGGGCATACGCGGTATTCAACTCAACGTGGCTTAGTCCTTCAATTTCGAGCGCACGCGCCATCGCGTTTTTGGTTTCGCCAACCGCGCCGTTGTAAGTCATCGCCAGCGCCAGGCCCACGCTGGCCGGCGAAATGAGCAAGTTCTTGCCTTCGCTCTGTTTCGCGACCTCGGTAAACAGCTTGAGTCCGAAGCGTGTATTGGCGGACACAAGCCTGCTGTCGATGGCGTTGCCGGGTGATTGCTTGTTCAGATCTTCCATAGCGGTGTTGTTATTCGAAGGCGGTTGATTGTTGTTCGCCACGCTGGACTGTGACACGGTCGAACAGCCGATCAGCGCGAGAAGAATCGCCAGGGTCAGCACGCCGCCGCCTTGCAGTAATCGGTGCCTGTTCATTCTATCCCTTCCTCTTTTGTTCCGCGATCCACTCATCGACGCGCCTTTCGAGCAAGTCGAGCGGCAGCGAGCCATCGTCAAGGACTGCGTTATGAAATTTTCTAACGTCGAAACGGGCTCCAAGTTCCCGCTTTGCCTTCGTTCGAAGTTCCTTGATTTTGAGCTCGCCCATCTTGTAAGCCAGCGCCTGGCCGGGCCAGACGATGTATCGATCTACTTCGACTATGATGTCGTTTTCCGTCTTCGCGGTGTTCTCCTTCATGAAGTCGATCGCTTGCTGCCGGCTCCAACCAAGGGCGTGCATGCCAGTATCGACAACCAGCCGGCAGGCTCGCCACATTTCATAAGTCAACTGACCGAACTTCGAATAAGGATCGGTGTAGAAGCCCATTTCGCCACCGAGGCTCTCGGCATACAATCCCCAACCCTCAACATAAGCGGTATACCCCGCGTTGCGCCGAAAATCAGGCAAGTCTCGCAGCTCCTGCGCGCGCGCGATCTGCAAATGATGCCCGGGCACCGACTCGTGCAAGGTGAGAGCTTCCATCTCGTACTTTGGCCGCGTGTTCAACTTGTAGGTGTTGATCATAAACAACCCGGCGCGCGATCCATCCGCTGCTCCGGGTTGATAATATGCAGTAGTCTGCGCAGGTGCTTCGTAGTCGGGAATGACTCCCACACCGTAAGGGGTCCGCGGAAGCTCAGCAAACTGCTCCGGCAACCTCCCGTCAGCCCGCTTTGAAATGTGACTGTAGGCGGCTACAAGATCCTCAGCCGTCGTGTAGTAGAACCGTGGATCGGTGCGAAGAAACGCCAGGAATTCCGGAAATGATCCTTTAAATCCGACCTGCTGAATGATCGCTTCCATTTCTCTGCGAATACGGGCTACCTCGCGTTTCCCGAGCTCGTGAATCTCCTTCGCAGTGAAAGAGGTCGTCGTATGCCGGCGTATCGAGTATTGATAAAACGCTTCGCCGTCATGAAGCGACGAAGCGCCGATGTCCGCGCGGCAAGCCGGAAGGTACGTTTCTTTGAAAAAGCCGAGCAGCCTCTTCAATGCCGGTGTCACCGACTCGGCGATCGCTTTCTTGCCGGATTCAATAATCCGCGCGCGCTCGACCTCCGAAACGTCTTGCGGAAAGTGCGCGAAAGGATTGAACAGCGGGCTCCTGGCCGGATCATTCGCGATTTGACCTTCGATTTGCGATGGGACCGAGCGGAGCGGAACCGCTGGGGGCACCCATTTTGTCTCGATGCCTCGCTTCATAAGCGAGATCAACTGGTCGAGTTGTTTAGGAAACGCGCTTAGCCTTGCGATATAGTTCCGGTAGTCCTCCGAGCTGCGAAACGGTGTGGCCCCGACAACCTGCCCGAAGCTGATCTGAACGCCGTTCATCTGGTCGATGGGCATGAACTCGACCGGGAAACGCTGGCCTTCGACATTGAGCTTCTTGTCCAGCAGAAACAAGTCATAAGAGATAAGATCCTGGCCCTCGAGCGCGGTGCGGTCGATCTTTTTAATTCGGTCCAGCATCTCGCGCTCGTGGGCTTTTCGCCGCTCGATCGCTTCGAATGAATAGTCAGTGAGCCGATCATTGTAACGGTTGTCGCCGAGCAGGGTCGCCGACTCAGGGTACTGTTTCAATACCCACTGCCAGTCTTCGTCAAACAGGGCGCGCAGTGTCCTGCCCGCATCGCTCGACGACAGCACCTGAGCGAA
This sequence comes from Blastocatellia bacterium, assembly GCA_049273835.1. GTDB lineage: Bacteria > Acidobacteriota > Blastocatellia > UBA7656 > UBA7656 > Onstottus_A. The sequence goes on from JBASRM010000760.1 coordinate 12,199, forward strand.
CACGGGAACGAGAGTTGATAGTACGAGCGACAGCATTGCAACAATAGTTAGTTTCACATTCCTCCTGTTGAGAGTGGACAGAGCCTGGTTGTAGTGTGAGCGAGGCAGGAAGCAAGGAGAACTTGAGATCACTGTTTGTAACGACAGATTACTGAGTCGAGGGTCGGCCGGCGAGGCCGACGACTGTCCGCGTCAGCTCCGCAAAATCTGCCGGTTTCGCTACACATATTTGATAACCCGCCGAGAGCAATCGCTGGCGATCTTCCGAACCGGCATAGCCCGTCAGTGCCACGGCGGGTATATGGCCTCCGCGTTCCGGCTCAAGCGCTCTCACTTTGCCGATCAAGGCGTAGCCATCTTCACTTGGCATCCCAATATCGGAAACCAGCACATCAGGAACCCACTCATCCAAAACCTCTAAGGCTTCTCGGGCGGTAGCAGCCGTCCTGGTCTCAAAGCCGTGCTGCTCAAACATGACGTGAAGCATTTCTCGCGCATCGGGTTCGTCATCGACTATCAACAGCCGTACGCCCACTGGACCGGCGAGTGAGTCGCGGTCCTCTGACTCAACGCCCGCAAGATCTCGAGGATCTCCCGATTGGGCAATCTCCATTACCGGAAGCCGCACAGTAAAAGTAGAACCCAGACCTTCGCCGTCGCTGGTCGCATGTACTTTTCCGCCGTGCATTTCAACGAGGTATCGGACTATCGCCAATCCCAAGCCAAGCCCGCCATGCTTGCGCGCGCTCGTGCTGTTGGCCTGTCGAAAGCGGTCAAAAACATACGGGAGAAAGGCGGGATCGATGCCCTGTCCTGTGTCCTTTAGCCTGATTTCTGCCTGGGAACCCACGCGTTCGAGAACGATCTCGATGCGTCCTCCATTAGGAGTGAATTTGATCGAGTTGGATAAAAGATTGCAAACGACTTGCTGCAAACGATTGGGGTCACCGGACACGAGACCACACCGGCGATTCAAATCTTCGACAAGTTCGACTTGCTTGAGGACGGCTGCCGGGCGGACCGTGTCCAGAGCCGCATCTATGACCGAGACCAGATCGACGGGACCGAAATCCAAATGTAGCTTCCCGGTGATGATTCGTGAAGCGTCTAGAATATCTTCGATGAGTCTCGTTTGCGCGGTCACCCCTCGCTGGATCGCATCAAGCGCGTGCTTCGAGTCCTTACCCTCCAGTTTGCCGTTCCGCAGTAATTGCACCCATCCCGATATTGAATTGAGTGGAGTTCGGAGTTCATGTGAGACCGTTGCCAGGAACTCATCCTTTGCGCGATTCGCGGTTTCAGCCTCCGCGCGAGCGGCTTTCTCTCGCCCAAGTAACCGCACCAGTTGATCTTCGCGTTCAACACGCTCGGTTACGTCTTCGATAACCGTGATCGTCCCAATTATGCGTTCGCCTTCGATCAACGGGGCGATCCGCGCGCTCTGCTGCATTTGTTCGAAGGAAGCATCTCCGGGTACAGACGGCATGGCAAGCAGATAGCCATGCAGCCTTTGGGAGATCACGCGGATCTGGCCCGCGAGGGCATCCTTGTAATACCCATCCAACTGCCGAGTGATGAGGTCGGGATAGATGTCCAGAAGATTCCGCCCAATAATCGCTGCCGCAGTCTGGCCGGTATGACTCTCAAGCCATTGATTCCATCCTCGAATATTCAATTCGGCGTCGGTCAACAATATGCCCTGCGCCGAGAGTTCATTGAACCAGCGCCAAGCCGCTCGTACAACCGCGTTTCCCTTCTTTCCCAGATTGTCAGTCCCAGCACCCATTTGAAAACTGTTCGCTCCTTGAGTTATTTCCACAACACGATCCAGATCAGAGGTCATACCGCCTGTCGTTGTTCCCATTTTTCAGCTTCCTGAATCAGCCTGTCCAGAGAAGCGACGTTTAGCGCAATCACGAGATAGCCGCTCACGGCGCTGTCCCGCATCCGAAAAGCCGTGTACACAACCAGAGCATAGCGCAAACCCTCTCTACCGATGACCAGCGTCGAGAGCAGCGCATCAAGCGTTTCAAGATGCAATCGAGGAACTGAAAATGTGACGTGCACCTGAAGCAGATTGCCAAACATCCCCAGACACGCATTCAACAGAATGTTGCCCACTTCCGTTAACACTTCGCGATCCGAGGTATCCAGACGATTCGATCTGAAGGGCTCGTCGGTGAGCAAATCGGCAAGCATTAAGGCCCCGTCATGACTCAATAGCAACAAAGCGTCGCCGGTTACCGCCCCGCTAAATACCTGATGGACGGAGGCAATCTCAGCGGGGAGGAACTGAGCAAGGGCGGAGGACAATTCGTCGATTGGATGGATTGCAACTTTCGGCACATCAAGCAAAACCCTATGACCCGTCAATTCGGAAAGCGAAGCCGCAGTGCGTGAGAAGCCTATGTTGATCAACTCCGATAGCGCATCCTTTTGGTGCTCACTCAATTCCATCTGTGGCCTCCTTCAGCGCGAGCTTGACGACGTTCAGGACTTGATCCACTCCAAAGGGTTTTGTAATGAAGCCTCGCGCGCCTGCATCCTCCACCAGGGCGCGGGTTGAGCTTTGAATGTCTGCGCTGGCAACTATGACACACGCATTGGGATCCATCGCGCGCATCTTGGTTAGAACGTCTACTCCATACATCCCGCTCATAGTCAGATCCAGCAAAACTATCTGGGGCTTTTCTATGAAGTAGAGCTCCAAAGCGGCGATTCCGTCTTGAGCCTCGATGACTTCGTGTCCAGCGGTTTCCAGGATTCTGCGCAACGATCTGCGCGACATGCCTGAGTCGTCCACAATCAAGATCTTAGCCATCATACCACCTCAAGAATGGCCCGGGCCATTCCGTGCAAGGGAACCGTTCGGTCACTTAAACCCGCTTCAACAACCGCCAACGGCATTCCGTAAACAACGCAAGTTTCTTCAGCTTCAGTGAAGATTAATCCTCCCTGCGACTTGATCCATGCGGAGCCTTGTTTACTATCAGTCCCCATCCCGGTCATAACCACTCCGAGGACGCGATTCTGAAAGATTTCAGCCGCTGATTGAAATAGAACGTCCACCGATGGACGGTGCGGGGTGTCGAAAGGCCGCGTGTCCAGGTGGGTGATAACGGTTCCATCGATTCTACGCTTGAAGGTGAGATGACGACCTGCGGGCGCGAGCCACACACATCCACGCTCGACGACTTCGCCTTCGTGTGCTTCCACAACCTTCAGCTCTGACATCTCGTTGAGCTTTCGCGCATACATCTCGGTGTATCCAACCGGCATGTGTAACACAACAGCAATCGGCACCGGAAAGTCACGGGGCAACCGCGGAATCAGGTATTTGAGCGCCTGCGGTCCGCCGGTCGAAATTCCCAGCACTACAATGTCAACCAATCCGTCCCCGGACGCAAGCGGCAAAGGGAGCGGGGCGGAATTCTCGCGAATCGGCGCTTTAAAGTGCCTCATCGAAACCGTCGCGGCAGCTTTGACCTTCTCGATCAGTTCATCAGTCACCTCGAAAATCTTTTCGGTCGCCAACGCTGTAGGCTTTTGTACAAAATCAATTGCGCCGGCATCCAACGCGGTAAGGGCAAGTTCGCCTCCCTCGTTTGTTATGCTGACTATTACGACCGGCAGTGGCTTACGAGCCATTTGCTCGCGTAAAAAGGCGATGCCATCCATCCCGGGCATGATCAAATCGCATATCACCACTTCCGGATCGAGTTTCTCAACCAGATCCAGCGCTTCCAATCCGTCGCGCGCGGTTCCCACAACTTCGATGAAAGGGCTGCGAGAAAGCATCTGCCTTAAGGCTTTACGCACGTATGCCGAATCATCAACAACAAGAACACGAATCAGTCTATCCATCACTAAGGTCCCAGCTTTCCATTCACTCTTGCTCTGAGCCGGCATTCACCGAGGGTTATCTCTTGACATAAACAAATGCGCCGCCCAGCTCTTCAAACTCGAAATGGGTCCTGAGTCTCAGGAGCGATTCCGAAGCGCCCACAAACAAGTATCCCGGGGACGGCATCAGGCGGTAAAACATCTGCAACGTCTTGCGAATCGATTTTTCTGAGAAATAGATAAATACGTTTCTGCAGAAGATTACGTGAGAGTTGGCTAAACTGGCGAAGTCGGACTCGGCGGCGAGATTCGCCAGTGCCCAGTTGACCCTGGCGTGTAACTGCGGCTTCACCCGCCAAACCTCCCCTTCTTTGGTAAAGTACTTGTCGCACAGCTCTGGATTAAGGTTCCGAAACGAGCGACTTCGAAAAACTCCGCGGCGCGCCTTTTCAAGCGCAGCGCTACTCGCATCGCTCGCTTGAATCTTAATTGGAGCGCGCTCAAACCATCCCTTCTCGTTGAGCGCCATCCCCACGGTCAGTGGTTCTTCTCCTGTCGCGCACGCGGCGCTCCAGATCCTCAGCGCCTCGCCGCGATATTCGGAAAAATATTGAGGTACCAGAACATCCACCATCGCTTGAACCTGATCGATCTCTCGCCAAAAGTAGGTCTCCTGCACTGAAAGAGCATCCATTACCCGCTTCCATTCCTCGCCGGAACCGGCGTCGTATCTCAGCAGGTAATAGTAATCCAGGAATGAATTGAATCCGCGCTCCACTACAAGCGGAGAGAGCTTATCCGTCAACATCTCGCTCTTCCCGTTGTCATAAAACAATCCGGTGCGATCGTGAATCAAGTCGCGCAACAGCGAAAAAGCGCCATCAGGTAAGCCCAGAGTATCTCTATAAAACGGCATCGTTACTGATAGCTACTTTCTCAGCGCCTTTTGCGCGGCGCGGCGAATGGTTGCATTCGGGTCTGTTCTAGCCATCGCCACAAGCTTGCGTTCCGCGCTGCGACTGCCAAGATACATCAGCGCGTTTACCGCCCCCAGACGAACTGAATCGTCCTGGTCCTCCAACGCTTTGCTCAGCAATTCGGACGCGCGAGAATTCTTGACTCGACCCAGTGCATCCACAGTCGCTCGCCGCACCGCTGGTTGCGGGTGAATCAAGCCTTCACCGACTACCTCTATTTGGTCCTTGCCTAACCGGGCTAGGGCCTCAATTCCTGCTTCGCGTCGTCCCGCATCCGCCGTCAACCTCATCAACGATGACACGGCGTCGTGTGTCGACAAATTCACGAGCGCGTCGATTGCCGCCTGAACCACGTGCTGGTCATCGTCCGCCGCCGCCACCCATTCGATCGCATCCACGGCGCCCGGTCCGCCCCGCTTACCGAGAGCGCTGAGGGCTTCGATCCGCCGCGACGAGTGTGGCGACCGTAATACAGCGAGCAACGGCGGGAGCGCATCGGGGTGACTAATTAACCCAAGCCCCGCCAACGCGGCGCGCGCGAGATCAGGTTCATCCGAGTCGGCAAGGGGAGCCAGAATAGCCACCGCGCGCGAGCCCCCAATTCGCCCCAGGGACTCCATCGCCGCAATCCGAACCTGATTCGCCGGATCTGTCTGTGCCAACCGGGCAAGGGGGCCCAGGCTCTCAGGGTAGCCATGGCTTCCGATCGAGCGCGCCGCGAAATAGCGGACCCACTGGTCCGGGTCGTTCAACGCGCGGAGCAGGTGAGGCAACGCACGCGCGGCCTCAACCTGAGCGAACGCCTGGCCAGCCGAAGACCGTACTCTCGGTGTACCGTTTTCCAATGCGTCCGCAAGTGTGCGCAGGCTGCGCGGATCTTCGCAGTAGGGGATATGCTCAATCGCGGCACGCCGCACGCCCTCATCCTCGTCCTGGCATCGTTCCAACAACAATTCCGTGCATTCGGCATACCCGAAATAACCCGCGATTCTCACTGCCGATTCGCGCACTCGCGGATCAGGATCGCTCAACAGTTTCACTGCCCGCTCGGGCATTTCAGGATGTCCCAGCGAATTGATTGCGGCAATCACAGCTTGCCGAACCGCTGCGTCGGCATGGTTAGTCAGCCCGAGCAGCGCCTCGAAAGCCCGGCGGTCGCCGATCTTTGCCAGCGCGCCCGCGGCACCTATCACCAGCTCGGTGTCAGCGGTGAGAACGCGCACGAGTGCGGGTACTCCGCGGGGATCGCCGATTCGCCCAAGCGCGATCACCGCCGCCTGCCGCGTTTCGAGATCCTCTGAATCGAGCTGTTCGATCAGGAGCGCAGTTGCCCGCGGCCCGTAGCGAACAAGCGCTTCGACCACCTCCTTGCGTGCAGTGGCCCGGCCAAGCAGCCGCGTCAGCGCTCGTTGTATCGCTTCTCCTTCCAACCAGCCCAACACCAGAGCAAGCGACCGCAACCCGTCGCCGCTAATCTCATCCAAGGCGTCCAGCAGGTTCTGCGCGCCGGTAGCGTTGATTGCGCTACGCGCCAGGTCGGCAATGTACTCCCCCTCCTCGTATAACTTTTCATACCGATCGTACAACGCCGCAAAGGCTGCCGAGATTGCCCGCGTGGGCGCGCCCGGCTTGTTCAACAATGCTGCGAGGGGCGCAATCACATCTTCGTCGCCGAGCTGGCCCAATGCCTCCGCCGCCGGCACGCGGAGCATAGCGTCCTCGAGTAACGGCACAAGCCTCGGCGCGACGCGAGACTCACCTATCCTTGTCAGCGCATCAAGGGCCGGAAACGCAAGATAAAAGTCGCGCGATTCGACAATCGATGTCAGCGCGTCAACTGCATTGGCGGCGGCCAACTTGCCCAGTGCTTCGATCGCGTGATACTGCACGTTCGAGTCCTCGTCGTTGAGTGCTTGAAGAAGCGCGGGAACTGCGCGGGCATCATGCTGATCGCCCAACGCCTGCGCCGCGTATATCCTCAGATCGACCTCAGGTTCGCTCAGGCATTCGAGTAAAGGCGCCATCGCATCAACCCCGCTCAGCGTCAACACCTGAAGCGCGCTGCTAAGCACGCTCGGATTACGGTGCTCATCGCGAAGCGCTCGCAGAAGGGTTTTGATGGCCTCGGGTCCGCCATGACGCGCCAGACCATCGACCGCGACTTGTCGCACCCGCCAGCTCTCATCGCCAAGCGCGCCCATCAGTGTGTCTGTCCCCTCAAGCTCAACCTGATCCGCCAACTCGCGCGCAGCCTGTAATCGCGCCTTCTCATCGGTCTCAGCCAGTTGCTCGGCCAGGTCCGCTTCCCGCTCCAGACGCGCGGTAACATCCTCCACGGTGACGATTGTGCCTACGATTGAGTCGCGGTCCAGCAACGGAGCGATGGTCACACGTTGCTGCATCTTGTCAAAACGGCGCGGGGCAAAATCAGGCTCGCACGCAAATAGATAGTGATGAAATCTCGGGGCAAGTACCTTGACGACACCTTCCGCCAACACGAGCTCGAAATGCGGCAAGATGTTCCGCGCTTTAAGCTCGGGGAACAGCGTAGTCAGAGATTGACCGTGCGCGTCGTTCGAAGAAACGCCAGTCACCCGCGCCAGCCAGTCATCCCAGGCCCGTATGGTGAGTTTGGCGTCAGTCGTGAAGATGCCAATTGTATGTTCGCCCGTGCTCATTTTCTTTAAAGCGCCGGGATGCTCCGGCGGTGATCAGCCGTGCCCGGCATCAATAATTCGTACTTGGATTGCGCTGCGTCCGAAGAAACTAGCTTTAGAAGAGGAAGACTGATTGCTTCCCATTTCTGGCTGATTACTTTTTCAACTTCTTCTTGTTCTTCCCTTTTTTGTCCACGGATCCATTTGCGGCAAGGCGTTCCATGGCTGCGCTGAAGCTCTGGGTCCGCTCGACAAGGCTGCCGGTGCTGCGCAGCGTTTCCTTCACCCCGTGCGAGTTGCGCTCGGTAATCTGTCGAACATCCGTAAGCTTGCCCAGGATCGACGTCGAAGCGGTCATCTGATCCCGGTTCGCTCGGGCAATGGCCGCGACTTGTTTTGAAACGCCTTGAGCTGCATCGTTCATGCTTTTGACGGTGCTCGTTTGTTCCGCCATAGCCCTGGCCACTTCATCCGAGTGCCGGCGCATGCTTTCTGATGCCGATGCGATCCGCGCGGCAGCGGTTGCTTGTTCAGTCATGGCCTTGCTTACACTCGAGACCATCTGTGCTACCCGTGAAGCTTCAGCCGAGACCTGAGCGCCGGCGGTCGCGTGTTCGGCGAGAGCGCGCGCTGTCGAAGTCGCTCCGCGGCGCAGGGACTCAACTGCCTGGGTGATTTGTTTGGCCGCGTTGGCTTGTTCAACAGAGCCCTTTCGAACTTGAGCGGAAACGGTCGTCGTGCTTTGAGCAGCCTTTATGAGCTCTCTGGCCGCGCGACCCTGCTCACTCATGGCCTTTGCGACCTCCTGCGCGATTTTTCGCATTTGCCCGGTGGCTTGAAAAATCGATTGCGACGCCTTGGATTGCTCGGAGGTTGCGGCAGCCACTTGCTTTGCTTGAACAACAGTAGTGTGGACCGCTTGAACAACCGCTTGTCCCGCGTTCATTTGTTCGTCGGTAGCTCTGGCGATCTGGCGCACTAACTGTGCGGTTTCCTCCACGCCTCCGAGGATCTTCTTCAACCCGATTACTCCATCCTCCGCCTGGCGGCTGCTGTCATCAGCGACGCGCAGGCCTTCGTTTGAAGCTGCAACAGCTTCCTGGGCAATGTCCTGCAACGCCTTGATGATGGCCGCGATATCGGAGGTCGCTCTGGCTGAGCGATCGGCCAGGTTGCGAATCTCTTCGGCGACGACCGCGAATCCCCGGCCCGCATCTCCCGCCCGCGCAGCCTCAATGGACGCATTCAGAGAAAGCAAATTTGTGCGCTCGGCGATCACATTGATTGTATCGACAACACTGCCTATCTCGTTTGCTCGCTTGCCCATTTCGCGAATCACGGTAGCCGACTGCGCCATGGAATCACGAACGCGGCCCAGCCCCTGAATTGATTTCTGCACGCTGATGCCGCCCTGTTCCGCATCTTGAGCCGCGCGGACGGTGGTCTCGCTTGCCTGTTTAGCGACCGAAGCCACGGAACGAATCGAACGGTCCATCTCTTCTGCGCTGGCAGCAGCCCCAATCGCGACCTCGGTGATTCTCTCGGCATTCTGCGCCACGCCTTCCCCCGAACGCGCAATCTCTTCGGTGGATGTAGAAAGCTGTTCGACAGACGATGCGAGGTTTTCGGACATTGCGGCGACCTGTTCAATCGAAGCGGCCATTTCATTGACCGACGAGGCAGCCTCCTCGGCCGCGACGTTCAAGTCATCCGAGTTTGACGCGATGCCTTCGATCGAACGGGTCATCTCCTCGCTGGCGGCGGCGGTTTCGTTCACCGCCGACACAAGTGATTCTGTATCCTCGCTGACACTTTTAATGGATGCGGCCATCTGGTTCATCGCCACCGTGGTTTGCTGGGCGGACGTCGACATTTCCTGCGCGGTAGCTGCCACGCTTTGAATAGACAGGCTTGCTTCTTTTACGGAAGCCGCCGTTTCCTTCACCGAGGTGGCGAGATTGACGGTGTTTGCCGTTACTTGTTCGATGGAAGCAGCCATCTCGTTGAGAGATGAAATAAAATGCTCGGTGGACTCGGCAACCAGCGCGGCCTGAGCGGCAGTTTCTTTTATCGAACCGGCCATTTCATCGGCGCTGCTGACGGCCTTATCCAGAACCGCCATCTGAGCCTCCGCGCCTTGCGCAATCTGGCCGTTAATGCGCGTGATTTCGTCCGCCACGCGCGTCACTTCTTCCACCTGCTCGCGCACGCGCCCAATCGAGTCGCCGGTATCTCTTTTTGCGTTGGGTGCTGAAGCTGAAGCTGTCATTGCATCTCCCTCCCCGTTCGAACATCCGTCTAAAAAAGGTCCGTCACAAAGCTAAGATTAAACCACGGCGCCGGATTGCTGACCGGCGACGCCAATTTCTGCGAGGTTGATTACTTCGTCCAAACTCAGAATTAGAATCATTCGTCCTTCGACCGTTGCGATGCCTTCCAGATACTTCCCGCTCAACCCTGAAATGGCTTCGCTTGGGGGTTGAATAACGTCCGAGGGAATCAATAAAAACTCGCGTGCAGTATCGACGATCAGACCGACCGCCCGACCGCCAATATTGACCACGATCAACCGCGTGCGCAATTCAATTGGGATCTTCTCGAAACCGAATCGGGAACGTAAATTGACCGCGGGTATTACC
>JBASRM010000763.1:0-2527 GCA_049273835.1 Blastocatellia bacterium
TACGAACTCGGACCAACAAGGCGACAGTAGAACGCTTAGTACTGGGAGTAATCGATATTAGAATTCTCGGTTCGCCATTGTCTTCGGATCATAAGGCTGTAGCAGACTGCAGCGATGACTATGCCGACAAGATCGGCAGCGAGATCCTGGACAGTATCGCGCGGCGTCCATATCCGGTGGCCGCCGAGCAAGCGCTCGTCTATTAACTCCGTGATCTCATAGTAACCGGCAAGGCTGAAGGCGGTCGTTGCCGAAAAGAATGCTACAAATCCCAACGGCAGTCGGTAGTCAAAGCGCCGGATTAACTTCATTACCAGCCACATCACCGGAACGAAGGACAGCCCGCTTGCTGCGAAATGGGTAACGATATCATATGGGAATAAGCCAATCCTCTGGCTGAATAAGCCATACCGATTGCCGATGACGTCAAGTACGATCGAGAACACTAAACAAAGAACCATGAATGACGGTACCCGGATGTTTAGCCTCAATTTGAGATAGAAATAGAAAGACGATAGGGCGACCGTTGAAAGCAGAATGTTAATGATTGGCGATCTATAGGGCAGCCTCAGCAGCAGCACAGTAAATATCGCGAGTGCTGACAGGCAGGCTAGTAACGCCTCACCTGCCGTGATTCGATTTGGCGGCGACTCCTTAACCGAACCAGTAGCCTCGAACCTGTTAAAGGACTGGGTTGCGGGGCCGAGCCTGTGCAGCATGTCTCTCCAATCTCTTCAGATCTATCGGCCAATGTGAGCCGGTCGATCGATCAGATGTATTCCTGCAATACCTGTTCCGACACTCAAAGGTGGCTAAGAGCGGAGAGTTCGCGAGTGCTAGCACCGTATGCGGAAATTCTCCTTGAAATTGCGTGAAAGCGCGCAACAGTCCGGTTTCTCACGCCCCCTGCCGAGCTAGGGCCTTGACGCGGAACTAGTTTGTTTGAATAAAACCCGGAGTAGGAATCGTCAGTGAACTCCATCCGCGTTGTGTTAAGACACGGCAGTTTCTTCGCGAATTCTCAACTCCGTGATCTGCTCAGAACTCAATGACGGAGCGATCCGGCGGGGCGAAATTCCTTGCAGCGCGACAATAGTCGCCGAGTATCTTGTCCACAGCGCCGCTGAACTCTTTTGCCTTGATGTACTGGGTCTGGGCTCTTGTTATCTGTTGACTCAGAGTATCCGTAAGTTCTTTCTGCTCCTTCTTCTGCTCCGCACTGTCGGTGAAATACCTGACGATTGCCTCTAATGCATTTCGCGACGAGATTTCTCTAATGCTCAGATTTGCTGGTTAATTTTCTGGCCTCCGATTTAGAGAGGCAACTGCCAAGTCCGCTGATGCTTCGAATCCGAGTTCCAATTCTCATTAACACCCCTCTTCAGAGGGGTGTCTCGGGGCGAGCGCGGTCTTCGGAACTGTTTCAACAGTTTCTTCCATCAGTCGCCCGAAACCTTGAAAACGACCTCGAGAATCACTAAGGCCCCACTGAAGTTTGATGTAACTCAATCCTTCAGGTATAGTGGCGCGCGGAACAGTTCCAATCTCGACCTCATTACCTCCCTCTTGAGAGAGGGTGCTTAGGGTAGTGCGGACTTCGGAACTGTTTCAAAACAGTTTCCACACCTGGGTAGAAGAGGCGACACATGTCAACCCATTCCTACTCCCGGTGCTGGCTCCACCTAATCTGGGCAACCCTGAATAGAGAGCGATCCTTATCGAAATCCGCAGCGGTCAAGCTGTCGGGGTTCCTTCACGAATACTCACAGTCCAAAGACATTTACATGAAAATTAACTACGTCAACGCCGAGCACGTACATGCGTTGATAGACCTTCCTACGAAGTACTCGATAGAAGAAACGATCAAACTACTCAAAGGAGCTTCATCGCACTGGATTAATCAAAACCGAATTGTAGCTGCGAGGTTTTCGTGGGGACGCGGATATGGAGCGTTCTCGGTCTCGCACTCAAATGTTAATGAGGTCGCCAAGTACATTGCCAACCAGGAAGAGCACCATCGAAGAAAGACGTTCGCCGAAGAAGTACGAAAAGTTTGTTCGCGTATACGGATTGATATGGCGCGATGATGCTCCAGAAGGAAACCGTTGAAGCGGTTCCGTGTTTTGCGCGCGAACCCACCACAACACCTCACTGAAGTGAGGTGTTAATGAGATGCTGCAATCAACAGAGGATTAAGACACTACTCGATCTGATTTGTAATAGCCGTCGCGCGGGTTCACAATATTGGCGCCAGAAACGTTCCGCCAGTTACCGCGGTGCTCAGTCAGTATCAACCTGCACCCCAGGAACCCAACCGCAGAACGGTAATGAGGAACTACGAATGGTTGATCGACATATCAGATTACCAATCGCCATCATCTTCGTGGCGTACGTCAGCGCGAACACCATCGCGCTCGGGCAGAGTCAAACGAAGCGGACCGACCAGGATGAACCCGTTCGGCTCCGAACCGAATTAGTTCAGGTGCAGGTTGTCGTAACCGATAAGCAGGGCAGGGTTATCGAAGGC
>JBASRM010000767.1:0-2395 GCA_049273835.1 Blastocatellia bacterium
ACTGAATCTTTCTTATCGATACCAAGACATTAAACCTGAGAGAGTTTCCAATCGGCCATAGAGAGTTCTCTTACGCTTTCACTATCGCAATGGGAAGAACCTCGAACAGGCCGGTCAACCGTAGCGAAGTATGTCTCTTGCCTCACGAACGACCTCGAGGTCGTTGTTCCCGGGGAACTCCTTGCCTTTGACGCATTATTTGTCGCCTGCTCTCTCGGCTTGATTGCGGTTGTGCCCATTCACCAAAGAAGGCAAACCCCGCCCAATCTGACGGTGCCCATTTCTGCTCTCTCCACATAGAAGCGGCGGCGCGCTGTAGCGCCTCCGCCGGCTGCATTCGCTCGCGGAAAACAGCTTGATAGAACCTCGTCATTAGCTCTTCCGTTGCCTTTTCTTTGACCTTCCACAAGCTTGCCACAACGCGGGGCGCGCCAGCATACATGAAGCCTCGCGTCAGGCCGACGAGTCCTTCTCCTTTAACTTCCTTTACGAGTCCGGTCTCGCATGCACTTAGAACCACGAGGTCGGCTTTAAGATTGAGGTTGTAAACCAGCGGCAGGCTGAGGTACCCCTCCTGCCATTTTCCTTCTCTATCGACGAGAGAGAGAACTACTCCTGAAAGCTGAGGATAATCGTCCGGGGCAATGCCATGCGTGGCAAAATGAATGATTCGGTACTGGGCTAGTTGTGGGCTTGTAGCAATAGTGAGATTTGCGTCAAAGTCAAGTGCAATCCGCGCGTTGGGGCTCAGATTCTGAAGAATTTCAGCTTCACGTCGCGTTGACTTCAGACGGCTGAGATGTAAGCCAGCTCTGGTCGTCGGGTGCAAGAGAGAAGCAAGCTCGCCCGTCGTCAAGTCCGACGCGAAAGACTGCGCAGGTTGGGTCTTATCGGGTGAGGTCGCCTGGACGCGTTCGTCAGTAGGTTCAAAGATCGGGTCTGCGATTACGAAGATAGACTTGGAAGCTGGCTTACGGTCCTTGAATTCCTCGCGCAGCACCGCAAGAGTTGATAAGGATGGGAGCGTGATGATGACGTGAGAAGAAATAAGCGGGACATACGAAGCACTCGTCGAGAGGATGCTGAATGGAAAGCGTTGAAGTATGCCGTCCGCGACGATTACGAGAACCTTCTTCGACACCAATTGGCGTTGGACGGATTCGGGGAAAAGAATTTTGCTCAGCGCGACCGCTCTGTTCTCGAAGGTTTGAAGCGAGTCGCCTTTCTCGGTCAATCCATCAAGTATCTGACTCGCAGCGGAATTAATCAGTGAAGGACTGTCGGTCAGCTCGAAACTTGCTACTGAACTAGAGGTCACAAACCACAAGTAACAATGATGGTTGGCGAACTTATAGGTAAGCAGGGCGGTGCTTGGGCCAAGTAGTTGGCTTTGGGCTTGCGCGAGGGTAAGGACAGTGGGATAGGCGATGGCTGCATAACGAGGGCTCGACCTTCGAATTTGTTGCTGCACCGTGTCATAGGTTCTTTGAAGAGACATAATCTCGTCGTTTAACGAAGCCATTTGGACTTCGGTCGGACGCGACGCGCTGAGAAGCCTGATGCGATAGTCCATCCTGGAATTGAGTTGCTTTCCTGTCTTGCTTTCGCTCTGAAGCAGGGCCGGATCGACGCCGCGCCGGATGTCGGCGCGCGCTTCAGTTATCAGGTCCAGTAAGCTTCGTGCGCGAGCGCGCTCACTTACTCGGAGGGCCTCTGCATTGTACCCGCTTCTCGGGTAGGCTCTATTGAGCCTCATGAGCAAATCAATGTAGAACTCGTAGTAGTCCTCAACGGAAGCTGAATAAGAGGCTCTCAGTTGGGCGCTTGTCACCTTCAGGCGTACGCCCTCTACAATGTTGAGTGCTTCATCGATGTAATCACGCGCTCGCTTCAGGTTTGACTTACGATCCTCGGCCTTCGCCATGCCGTAGAGCGTCATAGCCTGGCCGCCAGCATCACCGACAAAACGAGCGATCTCGAGGCCCTTCTGAAGGTAAGTGAGAGCCAGCCCGGGTTGTTCGAGCCCGACATAAACCCAGCCGATATTTGAGAGGGTGTCCGCCTCGACGGCCCGATTCGTCACTTCTGTGAGGACGGTGAGCGCTTCATTCAGGTAGCGCAGCGCTTCATCAAATCTATTGAGGCGCTTGTATGCCTTTCCCATTCCGGCAAGCGTGATGGCTTGACCGACCTTATCTTCGACCGTTTGTCTAAAAGAAAGAGATTGCTTGAATTGTTCAAGCGCTTCATTGGGATCGCCGAGCATCAAGTAAACCGATCCGACTGCATAAAGCGTGACGGCCTGACCTCGCAAGTTCTTAAGCTCGCGGTGAAGTTGCAATGCTCTAAGGAAGTTCTCCCTAGCCTTCTTATAATCTCCAAGGTAGAAATATGC
>JBASRM010000772.1:0-2395 GCA_049273835.1 Blastocatellia bacterium
AGGCGCTCGGGCGAGACGTGGATCAGAGGTCGGACATCTTCTCGCTTGGTGTGGTTATGTATGAGATGGCGACGGGTAGGCTGCCGTTCAGCGGAGCTACAGCGACAGAAACCATCGAGCAGATCAGGCACGAGCCACCGGCAGCTATAGGACGATTCAATTATGAAGTGAGTGTAGAGTTGGAGCGGATCTTAAGGAAGTGTTTGGAGAAGGACAGAGAGCGGCGTTATCAGAGCGCGCGAGATCTATTAATTGACCTGAGGAATCTGAAACGTGACAGCGAGTCGGGTCCGACATCCATCCGGACGACTAGACTGGAGTCAGCGGGCAAATCCCGCGGCTACATGCTGCTCGCCGTTGTCGCCATTATCACGCTTGTTGGAGTCGGCATTTATCAATTGGCGTTTCGAAGCTTCCCAAGCGGCAAGCCGATAGAGTCTCTGGCGGTCTTGCCATTGGTAAACGCGAGCGGCGACCCGGAAGTGGAATACCTCACGGATGGAATCGCCGAAACAATCATCAACAAGCTATCTCAAGTGTCGAGCCTGCGGGTGATGGCGCGCAGCACAGTCTTCGCATACAAGGGCAATCAAAATGACCCTCGAAAGGTGGGTCGAGAGCTGGGCGTGGGCGCGGTGCTGACGGGCAATTTGATTCGTCGGGGAGATAGCTTGATCATCGGATTGGAACTGGTGAGTGTTGAAGACGGCAGGCAATTATGGGGTGAGCAGTACAATCGGCGACAGGGCGACATACTGTCAGTTCAGCGGGATATTTCGCGTGAGGTGACCAACGGGTTGCGCTTAAAGCTGAGCGCGTATGAGAGCAGGCGAGTCGCCAAGGATTACACCGAGAACATAGAGGCTTATCGGCTTTATCTCTTGGGCCGCTACTTCTGGAGCAAGTTCAACGAGGATGGATTGAAGAAATCTATCGACTACTTCAATCAGGCAATTGCGATAGACCCTGATTATGCGCTTGCTTATACAGGCTTGGCCAATGCCTACAATGTTCTAGGCGCGGCGGGAATAGTCCTTCCCTCCGAGACCTGGTCAAAAGCAAAACTGGCGGCAGAGAAGGCGGTTGACCTGGACGATAATTTGGCGCAAGCACATCAGGCCCTGGGCGGCCTAAAGCTTGTGTATGAATGGGATTGGCCGGGTGCGGCGAAAGAACTAACGCGAGCTATCGAACTCAATCCAAATGCCGGAGAGCCGCACGAGCTATACGCGTATTACTATCAAGCGATGGGGCAATTAGATAAGGCCGTTGCAGAGTTGAGGCGCGCTCACGAGCTTGCTCCGCTCTCGCTAGTCATAAACACGGACCTTGCGGGTGCGCTTTATTATCGCGGCGACTATGAAGAAGCGATCAGTGTGTATCGCAAGAGCGAGGAAATTGATCCGCACTTTGGACCTCCACCTCTCTTTCTGCCGGCACAAATCTACGAGCGAATGGGAAACTACGATCTGGCGATCGAGAAATGTCAAAACGCATTCTTAATTCACGGACGCGACCCTGCGATACTATCGGTCCTCGGATATGTTTACGCAATTTCAGGAAACCGCAAAAGAGCCCAGGCTATCCTTAAAGAGGTCGAGACACTGTGGAAGCAGCATTATTTTTCCCCGGTTGACGTGGCGCTCGTTTATGCAGGACTGGGAGACAAAGACGGCGCGTTCGTCTGGCTGACGAAAGCTTACCAGTCACGCGATGCTCAACTGATCTGGGTCAAGATTGAGCCTCAGCTTGAGAGCCTCCGCACTGATCCGCGTTTCCGAGATTTGCTGCAGAATATGAACCTTGCGCAATAGTTCAGCAGAGGACAACTGCGTGAAGCCTGAGCGATGTCAACAGATCGAGACCATTTTTCAAGCGGCGCTCGCACGCACGCCATCCAGCCGCTCTGCCTTCTTAGACGACGCTTGCTCGGGCGATAATGAACTTCGCCGCGAAGTAGAATCGCTGCTTGCGGCTCATGAAGAAGCGGGAAGCTTCATCCATTCCCCCGCCGTTGAGATGACCGCTCAATTGATGGCCGCAGATCAACTCAACTTTGCCAGGGAGGCCATTGGCCCTTACAAGATCATCTCCCGCATAGGTGCGGGAGGGATGGGAGAAGTCTTCCTCGGCGAAGATAGCCGCCTCGGTCGCAAAGTGGCTCTGAAGCTTCTGCCGGATTACTTCGCTGGTGATGAACAGCGGCTGCGCCGCTTCAAGCGAGAAGCTCGCGCTGCATCCGCCTTGAATCATCCTAATGTCGCGACAATCTACGAGATAGGCGAGGCGGACGGTTCAAACTACATTGCAATGGAATATGTAGACGGGCGGACGCTTGGCGACAAGATCAACGGACAGCCGATCGCCTCAGCCGAGATAATCGAAATAGCGGCGC
>JBASRM010000773.1:0-2701 GCA_049273835.1 Blastocatellia bacterium
CCCCAATTCTAAGGAGTCAATCAGATGAGTCGATGGGACTCAATTTTCAATTGAGGAAGAAATGACTTTCGCAAATCGCAAAGCAATTGATGAAGCCGAGATTCGTGAGCTGATTGAAGATCGAGCGAAGGCAGTCCGCGCCAAAGATATCGACGGGTCAGTGTTCAATTACGCACCGGACATCGTGTCCTTTGATGTCGTCAACGACCTTCAAAAGATCGGACTGGATGCGTGTCGAAACCGCGCGGAAAAATGGTTCTCATCGTTCAACGGGCCGATCGGTTATGAGATTCGCGACCTCAGCATCACTGCAGGGGAGGACGTGGCCTTCTCGCACAGCCTCAACCGGGTCAAGGGAACGAAGACTGATGGAGGGGACCTCGAGATGTGGTGGCGCGCGACCGTATGCTATCGCAAGCTCGGTGGCAAGTGGATCGTTACGCACGAGCACAGCTCGGTGCCGTTCGACGTGAACACCGGCAAGGCGTCTCTCGATCTCAAACCAAAAAATGCAGCGTAGACTGTGCCGTTGCGCCGTCGGTGAGATCGGCGGCTGCCCCCAGACGGACAGTCAACGCTACATTTTTCGAAGGGGAAACATCATGACAAAGAGTAGCACCGCCCAGATCAGGAACACCCAGGCTCCAGATCAGCCCTCCAAACCGGGCCCAGAGCACAAACGCCTGGATGTATTCGCCGGCGAGTGGAATATGGCTGGACAGCAGTACGAAAGCTCGTTCGGGACGGCTGCGAAGATCAGCGCAGTGGAAAGCTATGAGTGGTTGCCCGGAGGGTTCTTCCTTGTTCACCGCTTAGAGGGTCGCCTCGACGACCAGGAGATGGCTTGCATAGAAATTATCGGACACGATGCTTCGAGCCGGAGCTACCCTGTTCACACCTTCTACAATGATGGCAAGGCCAATGAATGGGAGGCCCGTGAACGAGACGGCGTCTGGACCCTCACGGGAGACTGGCCGGCGGCTGACAAGTTGTGGAGAGTTCGATGCACGACTGTGTTCGGCGAATCCGGTAACACGAGGACGTCAAAATGGGAACGTTCGAGCAACGGCTCGAAGTGGGAAACCTTTTGGGAGGTAAAGGCGACGAAAGCCAGGTAGGCAGCACGGTGAATCGGGTACACCCTGCGTGCGATGATGTAGCCTAATCACGAAGTAACAGAGCACTACGCGCCAACGTGGTGAGATTGGATGCCAGTCTGATGCTCGACCATCGGTCATAGAGAAAAGGAGACACGCATGAATCTAAATGAATTCTTCCTCGCCGAGCTGGACCGCGAGGCGAAACGTTCCCGAAGGGCATTGGAGCAGGTTCCTGACGGCAAGTACGATTGGAAGCCGCACGACAAGTCGATGATCTTTGGATATCTCGCGGATATGGTTGCGACCATTCCGACGTGGCTGGCAATGGAGATCACTCAGGACGAGTTGGATGTTGCGCCAAAAGAAGGCTCGAGTATGAAGCAGGAGCCGAATAAAACAAGCGCCGCGCTGGTGAGCGCGCTCGACAAGTCCGCAACCGCCGCACGTTCGGCGCTCGAGAAAACTACGGAAGAGCACTTGATGACCTCCTGGCGGCTGCTCGCCGGCGGAAAGGTTGTGATGGAAACACCCCGCCACGTGGTGATCCAGGATACTATCAACCACTGGTCGCATCACCGCGGGCAGATGACGGTCTATTTGCGACTGATGGGTGCGAAGGTCCCGGCCCTGTACGGTCCATCGGCTGACGATAATAGGTTCGATTAATCTGAAAGGGGCCGCCGCCCAGGAGTTGTCAAGGGCCGAGGGTTCAACCTCGACCCTGGGGAGCGGCAACCGAGGAATCCCATCGCTCAGCGATAAAGGTCCTCGACTTCAAACCGGCTAAGTGGCTCATCAAGTTACAGCCGTCTGTTTCCGGCTCGTCTTGTGAGCGGGTACACAAAGGTGCGCGCGGGGCAGTTCGCCTGAATTGAATTGCCCCGCGTGCACTCCTCGATCATCTAGCTACCTGTGCTTCATCTGCTCTCGCCGGCTCTCTCATTTCCTTCATATTCAGTTACGCGAGAATTGCGGCAGAAATCCCTCACGGCGGGAGAACTCACTCGCAGTTAAGCTTGAGCCGGAGTATTCTAAAACGCTCGCAATCGGCTGATGGACCCGTGTCTATGAGCAGACAACCGACAGGAGTTACCCAGATGCTTTTAGATTGGAGCAATGAAAACAAGGACGCTCTCGACGGGCTTCTTCCCCTGAACTTCGCCGCGAAGTGGAATCGCTGCTTGCGGCTAATGAAGAAGCCGGTAGCTTTATCCGATCGTCCGCGGAACTAACTGCTCAACTCATGGCCGAAGATCAAATCAACACGGCGCGGCAATCGATAGGTCCTTACAAGATTATCTCCCGGCTTGGAGCAGGCGGGATGGGCGAGGTCTTTCTTGGTGAGGACCGCAGGCTCGGGCGGAGAGTAGCTTTGAAGCTACTGCCAGAGTACTTCGCTGATGAACAGCGGCTGCGCCGCTTCAAGCGAGAAGCTCGCGCTGCATCCGCCTTGAATCATCCTAATGTCGCGACGATCTACGAGATAGGCGAGGCGGACGGTTCAAACTACATTGCAATGGAATATGTAGACGGGCGGACGCTTGGCGACAAGATCAACGGACAGCCGATCGCCTCAGCCGAGATAATCGAAATAGCGGCGC
>JBASRM010000776.1:0-4081 GCA_049273835.1 Blastocatellia bacterium
CTTCCTGGTTGTAGACCCGGTAACAAGTTCCAACCGGTGTTCCACCCTACTCGCAAATAGCTGTTCGATTTTCATTGCTCCTCGGGTTCCTGTTGAAACTAGTGCCGGCGTATCGAAATGCCGGGCCGGTACGAGTCTGCGAAAACCCGAAATAGTCGAAGGAAAATAATGGCTGAGCTAGCGGCAATGGACCGCTGATTTCCGCTGACTGGCGTAACGCTGATCTGCGCGGATCAACGTTAATCTGCGAACCGAAGGCCGCGAGAGTCAGCGGTGAATTGGCGTAACCGCGAAATAGTCGAAGGAGAATAAGGGTTGAGTTATCAGTAAATGGGCCGCTGATTTCCGCTGACTGGCGTAACGCTGATCTGGGCGGATCCGCATTGGTATGAATAAGCGAGAAATCATTTTACGAATAATTGAGTTTCCGCGAGTTGTTTTCGTTGTCGGAGCTCTTGCGATGGTCGTACTCGCGCTCGATGACCGCCCGCGTCCTTTGCCCCCGGTGCCGACCGGGCTGTTCAGTCCTTCTAACGCAAGAACGCTTGACGGTGAACTCATCCCTGAGTCGGCATTCATACCCGCATCGCGCTGCGCTTCCTGCCATCAGGACACTCACGATGGGTGGTCAATGTCGCTCCACCGAAATGCCGCGCGGGAACCATTTTATCGTGAGAGCGCCGACATCCTGCTGCGCACTCGCGGGATCGAGTTCACGCGTCACTGCGAATCCTGCCACACGCCGGTAGCGCTGTTTTCAGGCGTGCTCACCCGGGAATCGGGAAAAAGCGAAGCGCCGTTCACCCGATTCGATGACGAAGGCGTCACCTGTTCAGTCTGTCACTCGATCGTCGAGGCGCGCGTAGACGGGACGGGGAGCTTCACTATTCGTCGCCCCGCCTTGCTTGCAAAGTCTGATGGTTCGCCGATCTTTGGCGATTTTACCGACGAACAGATACTCGCCGATGTTCCCGGTCACAAGCGCGCGGTGATGAGACCGATCCTTCGCTCGCCGGAGTTCTGCGCAACCTGCCACAAGGTGGCCGCGCCGCCAGACTTGAACGGCTACAAGAATATCAAAGGCTTCTCGGCCTACGATGAGTGGCAGCAGTCGGGAGCGTCGCTTGAATCGGTGCTGCCGTTCTACCGGCGCGATGCTCGCGCGGATTGCAGGTCGTGCCACATGCCAAAGATCGACAGTCGCCACGACCGAGCAGCAAAGAACGGCTTAATCGCTTCACATCGTTGGCCGGGAGCAAACACAGCCGCACCGCTGTTTTACAACCAAAGTGAACAGGTTGAGCTGATTGAGAAGTTCCTTGAATCTAACGTCCTCTCCCTTGACGTCTTTGCGCTCAGACGCGAATCGACCGGCGAGCTTATCGCGCCTCTGGACGCCGCGCGTCAGAATCGGATCTCACTCAGACCAGGCGAAGGAGTTGTTGTCGAAATCGTCGCCGCAAATCGGAATGCCGCGCATTCGTTTCCGCCTGAAGTGCGAGATCTCTACGAGGCATGGGTTGAGCTGGAAGCGTTTGATGAGTCCGGCAGGACGATCTTTCACAGCGGCTATCTCAAATCCGACGGGATGCTAGACGAGAGTGCTCACGTTTACAAAGCGATCTTGCTTGACGACTTGGCCCGCGTCATCACCCGGCATCAGATCTGGACCACCAATATCAAAGCTTACGACAACGCCATTCTGCCCGGGCGCTCCGATGTCGCGCGGTTCCGATTTCGCATCCCAAGCGAGCACCCGCCCGGCGTAAAACTGCGCGCGCGAATCAACTACCGACGCTTCAATCAGGAGTACACGAACTACGTGCTGATGAAGCGCGATTGCAAACTGACGCTGCCCGTAGTGGTTATGGCACGAGCCGAAGTCTCGATCGAAAACACACACCAGTCGCGGGCTATCGGTCTGAAGGACTCAGAAACGAGAACCGGGGCCGAATCGCTGAACGCGGAGCCAGGGACTTCCCACCAAGCCAAATTAGCCCGGCGATGGAACGACTATGGCATCGCGCTGCTCGAGCAATCTCAGTACGGTCCGGCGAGCGAGGCATTCCATCGCGCAATTGAGCTCGACCCTTCGGACCCGAATCTTTTGGTGAACGCGGCGATCGCGGAGATGCGAACAGAACGCTACGGCCCTGATCGCCGACAACTGCTAAAGGCGGCAACCCTTCTGGATCGTGCGTTGAGGCTCGATCCGTCCAACGGACGGTCGCGTTACTGGCGGGCAGTGATCTTGCGAAGCGACGGAAGGCTGGCGGAGGCGGCAGAGGCGTTTGTGAGGTTAGCCAATGAATATCCGAGGGACCGCGAAGTCCAAAGACAGCTAGGCCAGACACTTTATTCGCTCGGCAAACTCGAGGAAGCTCGCGTCGCTCTCGAGAAGGTCGTTGCGATCGAGCCACAGGACGCAGGTGCTTATCAACTGCTGGCGCCGATTTACGCAAGCCTGGGGCTTTCGTCGGAGGCAGATAGGGTCCGCGCGCTGTATTTGCAATGGCGAGACGATCCACTGGCAAATCCAATCGCCGCAAGGTTCTTCGCGGCCCACCCTGAGTGGGCGGAAGAACGCGTTCCGTCCCATCCGCACGGTTTGGAATCGGCGCCTCGGGCTACTCTAAGCGGGTCGCTCGCGAACCCGGTCAAATAGGCGTCTGTTAAAGAGATCGCCGCAAAATGGTAAGCGGAAAAGACTAAAGAGGCTGCAGAGAGGGTGGAGACAGGCTAGGTTGAGAAAGAGAAACATCGGCACAATCACTGTACTGATGATCGTCGTTTCGTTGACGGCGCTGCGCGGCGACGCCCGGCAAGGAGGAACTACTCGCTTCGTTTACGACGACAACGGACGACTGACCGCCGTTATTTCCCCAAACGGCGAGGCTGCGGTCTACGAATACGACGCAGCCGGTAACTTCACCGCGATCAGACGAATCAGCGCGGCTGTGCTGACGCTGATGGACTTTTTTCCACGCGAGGGCGGTGCAGGAGATCAGATCACGTTCGTGGGCACAGGATTTAACGCAGGAGTTTCGTCGGTTTCTTTTAACGGCGCTTCGGCTCAGATCACAAGCGTCTCTCCCTCGGCGGTCGTCGCAGTCGTCCCGGATTCGGCGAGCTCTGGTCCGGTGACGATCGTCACGCCGCGCGGAACGCTGGTGACTCCTTTCCCCTTCACCATAGTGGCGCGTGTGCGAGTCGTCCCTTCAGCGGCGATCTTGCTGCCGGGCGAGGCTATTGCGTTCACCGCCTTCCTCGGGGGAGGACAAGCTCAAACCGTCATCTGGTCGGTCAACGGCGACGTCGGTGGTAACAACACAAACGGTCTCATCTCGGCTGCAGGATTGTATACCGCTCCGTTGAGTCTGTCCGGCAACGCTAGCCTGGCAGTTACTGTTCGAGCATCCAGCGCCGGCCAGTCCGGCTTGTTTGGAGAGGCGATGGTAAAGGTGCTCAATCCTAACTCTCTGGGGATGCCGTTCGCTAACTCGATATCGATACGACGGGGCGACACCGCCGCGGTTAAAGCCGCACGCACATCTCTGCTCTCAGTGCGGCGCGGGTCAATGATAACCGGGCCAAGCATTGCATTGACCCCAATGGTCTCCGTTCGATTCGGAATCGCTGCTGGGAGCGCGGCCGCCGTCTTCAGCCGGTTTGTATCCGTAACCACCGGTCCCGCTGTCTCGAGTATTTTGCCGGCCAGTCTCGCTCGCTCCGTAACGGTTACGGTGACGATCAACGGTGAGAACCTGGCCGGTGCCTCCGCTTTGCGGTTCATCACTGCGAGCGGATCGATTGATACCGCGATCGCTGCTTCAAACGTAGTCGCGAACGCGGAAGGTACACAAGTCACCGCGGCCGTGACTGTGTCATCGGCGGCGGCTACAGGTATTCGCGTCATTGTTGTGACCGCTTCGTCGGGCACTACGCTGGCAGTGCAGGGAGGGGCGAACACGATAACGATCCAATGAGTTCATTCAGCTATTTTCTGAGTTCAGCCAACGTTCTGAGTTCAGCAAACGTTCTGAGTTCAGCCAACGTTCTGAGTTCAGCCAACGTTCTGAGT
>JBASRM010000778.1:0-2435 GCA_049273835.1 Blastocatellia bacterium
GCTGAAGTGGTGGCCAAGCGCTACAATATCAGCCGTGAGGCGCAGGACGAGCTCTCGCTCTCGAGCCAGCAACGTACGGCTCGCGCCCAAGCCGAGGGTTTGTTTAAAGAGGAGATCGCGCCGATCCAGGTGGTTCGCGGGATCCTCGATAAGAAGACCGGCGAGATCGTGGCGAAAGACGATCATTATTGCGACGGCGACGAGTGCAATCGGCCGGGCACAACGCTCGAGGGACTCGCCGCGCTCAAACCGTATTTCGATCAAACCAGCGGGCAAGGCACCGTCACTGCCGGCAACTCGTCGCAACTTTCGGACGGGGCGTCGGCTACGCTGGTAATGTCGCGCGAGCGGGCCGACGCCCTGGGCATCAAGCCAAAGCTCATCTTTCGGGGCTTCGCGATCGCCGGCTGCGAGCCGGACGAGATGGGGATCGGGCCGGTGTTCGCGGTTCCCAAGCTGCTCAAACGTCACCGGCTCAAGGTCGAGGACATCGATCTGTGGGAACTCAACGAAGCGTTTGCAGTGCAAGTCATCTATTGCCGCGACCGTTTGGGGATTGATCAGGAGAAGCTGAACGTGAACGGTGGGTCAATCTCGATCGGCCATCCGTTTGGGATGACTGGCTCGCGGATGGTCGGCACGCTTGCAAACGAGATGCTCCGGCGAAAGGCGAAGCTCGGCGTAGTAACGATGTGCATTGGCGGAGGCCAGGGCGCGGCTGGTTTGTTTGAAGCTTGCAATTGAAATGACTTTAGTAGTCCCGCATTCATGCGGAAGCTCGTAGTAGACTTGGCTAAGATAAAGGGGCTACGAACGCATGAATGCGGACTACGAACTTTCTAGAACTGGTGCCTCACGTAATGACAAACAAACTTTTCGATCTTACCGATAAGGTAGCGATTGTTACCGGTTCAACCAAAGGAATCGGACTCGCAATTGCCGAGGCGCTGGCGCGCGCCGGCGCCAGGGTAATCATATCCAGCAGGAAAGCCGAAAAGTGTGAAGAGGTGGCGGCCGCAATCCTGAGCGAAGGTCTCGAGGCTACGGCCATCGCCTGTCACATCGGAAAGAGAGAGGATGTCGAACGCCTGATCTCGGAGACCAAAGC
Organism: Blastocatellia bacterium; assembly: GCA_049273835.1. Lineage (GTDB taxonomy): Bacteria > Acidobacteriota > Blastocatellia > UBA7656 > UBA7656 > Onstottus_A. The sequence continues at coordinate 1,109 of JBASRM010000778.1, forward strand.
GAAGCACGGCAAAATCGACATCCTGGTCTGTAACGCCGCTGTCAATCCCTACTATGGACCGATGTCCGGCTTGACCGATGAGGCATTCACCAAGGTCATCGACTCGAACGTTCGAAGTAACGTGTGGCTCTGCAACCTCGCGATTCCGGACATGGCAGATCGCAAGGACGGAAGTGTGATTATTGTTTCGAGCATCGGAGGTCTTCGAGGGTCGCTTCATCTTGGAATGTATGCGATCTCAAAGGCCGCGGACTTCCAGCTGGCTCGGAATCTGGCGGTCGAATGGGGGCCGCACAACATAAGGGTCAACTGCATCGCTCCGGGGCTGGTGCGAACCGATTTCGCCCGCGCGCTTTGGGAGAACCCGGAAACGCTGGCGAAAGCAGAATCGGCCACTCCGCTCCGCCGCATCGGAGAACCCGAGGACATCGCCGGCGCGGCGGTCTTCCTCGCCTCACGCGCCGGAGCGTGGACCACGGGCCAGGTGATCGTCATCGACGGGGGCGTCACCACCGGCGCCGGTTGAGATTGAAACCGCCGTTCACATCCGCACAGTTCAACTCTTCTCAATAAACATTTAGCAAAGCTTTTTCCGCTTGACTCCAGCGCAATAATCGCGATATATGTAGCGACGCCACATATAGAGACCATATATGCTAGATCACGAGGTCAAAAGAGGCAGCGCCGAAATGCTGATCCTGGCGTTGATCGAAGAACGCGCCAGACACGGCTACGAAATCGCCAAGCTTATCGAACAGAGATCGGAAGGCGTGCTGCAATTCCACGTAGCCTCGCTGTATCCGTTACTCTACCGGCTCGAGACACGCGGCTGGATTCAAGGGAGATGGGTTGAAAAGGCCGGCCAGCGTCGACGGCGGTTCTACAAGCTCACCCCCGCCGGACGCAAGGTGCTGAACCAGCAGCGGCAAACCTGGTCAGACTTCTTTGCCGCCCTCGATCGCGTGGCGCGCATCAACCCCGATGGAGCGAAGAGCTGAAGTGCTAAGCACGTGAGCGCTCTAAGGATCAGATTGGGAGTCGTAGTCCCGTCTTCCTGAAGGCGGTATACAAAAGCCCCATCGTTTCGAGCCAGGAACAATGCCTGATTGGAAATCATATGTACGCGATCATCTATCGCCGCTTCAGCTGGGGCCCGAGCGCGAATCTGAGATGGTCGACGAGATGGCCCAGCACCTCGAGGAGGTCTATGAAGACGCGCTGGCTGAGGGCGCTTCCGAGCCCGATGCTTTTCACCGCGCCGCCAGTCATATCAAAGACTGGCGGCTGTTGGAATGTGAACTGATCCGCGCAAAAAGACCCATTGCTC
>JBASRM010000783.1:0-12382 GCA_049273835.1 Blastocatellia bacterium
GCTCGAAGCTGTCGACGCGGGCATCGAATTTGAGTTGATGCTCGATGTCTTCGCTGATCCCGGAAGGATAAGTATCGGTGGTGCTGCCCTGGTGTGCATCGCCTCCGCATCCGAACGCGGACAGCATCGCGCAGATAACAACCGCCCAGAAGGCCGTGCGCACGGGTTTCATCCGTTTGATCTCGTCGCATTTGCTTTCGTTCATCTTTTCCTCTTTCTTGCAGATCACGAGTCAGCGCTCGCAGACGGTCATTATCATTATCGGCCCTGCCTCAGTCAAATCAAACCTCTCGACGCCAATGTTCCGTGTGCCGTTTGACAATGGTTGGAAGCCGTAGCACTATGGCAGGCGCGCACGTCAGCGCCAGTCCTTCCCTGGAGTCACACCTATGATCGCCCGCTTTTGTAAGATAGTCGCATTAGGGGGGTTGATTACACAGATGTTCCTCGGTGCTCACCATGGCGTCTCGGCCCAAAGCGGTGCGGGGACTCAGCCCTCGTCCCAGGAAAAACCGATCAAGTTAGGGACGAGCGAAGTGGTTGTGGACGCGGTCGTCATCGATAAGAAGAACCGGCTGGTGAGCGATCTCGCGGCGGAAGAATTCGAGGTGTTCGAAGACGGTGTGAAGCAGAGGGTGGCTTCATTTCGCTTTGAATCGACGGCGGCCGGCGCGCAGCAACTACCGAAGTCATCGACGGCAACACCGGTTACTCCGGTCGCGCCGCGCACCGGCAATCTCGTCTCGCTTGTGTTTGACGCCCAGGCCGCGCGCGAAGGCGCATTGATGGCGAGAAAGGCGGCGCTTGATTACATCGATTCCGGAATGGGACCGAATGACTTTGTTGGCGTGTTTGGAGTGGATCTCGGGCTGATGGTGCTGTCGCCTTTCACGCAAGATAAGGAGACTCTCAAACGCGCAGTAGAGAGCTTTACGTCTCGTGACGCGAAGAGGTACGGCCTTCTTTCGCAGGAAGTCAGGTCAGAGCTGGAAAAACTGAGTCTTGCTACTGGTGACGCGGACAAGCTCTCAATAGTCGACACGTGGGTAGAGCAGGACTTGACTATAGCGGCTCCGGGTAGCACCAGCGAGGGACGAACCGTGGAGGCACCTTCGCCGGCTACGTTTACGTTGATGCGAAATCAGTTGAATATCACGATGCTCCGCACGCTGCGGACGTTTGCGCGATACGAGCGCGAGATCCAGGGGCGCAACATCGTGACAGCGCTTTTGTCGGTTATAACCGGTCAACAATCACTAACTGGACGGAAGGTGATGCTTTTGTTTTCCGAAGGCTTTCCTGTCTCGCCGGCAGTTAGCGATCAGTTTCGTTCGGTAATCAGCGCGGCTAACGTCGCGGGTATGACAATTTACACGATAGATGTTGGAGGCCTTCGTTTGATCAACCCCGACGAGGATGCCCAGGTTGAAAAGGATGCTGCAGCGCGGTCAACCCTCCGCAATCCGAATCCCGAGCTGGTGGTCGGTGGAAGGTCGGCGCTGGGACGAATGGAAGAAGCGATGAGGCTCAACGTCGTCAGCAACCTGGATGAGCTGTCTGGGGACACTGGCGGTTACACGATAAAGAACACAAACGACCTTGGAGACGGTCTGCGCCGGATCAGCGAAGAGGTGAGTTCTCACTACGTGTTGACCTATTCGCCTGCCAACCAGAATTTCGACGGGAAGTACAGAAAAGTAGTTGTGAAGGTCACACGAGCCGGGGAATTTGCCGTCCGCGCGCGACGCGGTTATTACGCATTTCGCGCGCTCGACAACTCGCCGGTCCTTGCGCACGAGCTCCCGCTGATTGAGCAAAGCAATCAACGAACACTCCCTCAGGACTTTCCGGTGTACGCGAAGGTGCTGCAATTTCGCGGCATGAACGGCGCGCGAGCAGTGCCGATCTATGTCGAGTTGCCAATTGCGAGCGTGAAGTTGAACACCGACGAAAAAACCAAGTCCTTTAGCGCGCGCTACACCATTTTGGTTTTGGTGAAAGACCAGAAGCAACAGGTCGTAAGAAAGCTGGGACAGGAATTCCTGTTGCGCGGGCCGCTCACCCAGGTTGCATCGGTGAAGGAGCAGCCACATCTATTCTCACGTATCATTCTGCTGCGACCGGGCCATTATTCAGTCGAAGCATTTGCGCGAGATTCTACAACCAGCAAAATATCCGGGATTCGATTGCCGCTGGATGTGGCCGAAATCGCCGAAGACAAATTGCGAGCCTCAAGCGTAGTTCTCAGTCGCGGCGTCAATCCGCTTAGCGAGGAGCAGAAGAAAGATTCGCTGCACCCACTCTACTTTGAGGGTCAAGCCTACTTCGTCCCGAATACACGCGAGGTTTTTCGAAAATCAATCGATAAGAATCTGCTGGTTCACTTCAGCGCTTATCCGGCAAGGGGCTCGAAGTCTCCCTTAGCAGCGACAATAGAGTTTCTGCAGGGCGCGAAGGTACTGTCGAAGTCAGGAGGTCAGTTGCCGCCCGCCGACGCCAGCGGCCGGGTCGTCTATCTCACATCGTTCGCACTTGAGAGCTTTCCGCCCGGTCAATATGAAATCCGGGTAACCATCAGCGATGGCGCGACTCAATCTACTTCGGCAGCCACGTTTTCGGTTGAACCATGAAGTAAAAGGGCGCCTCCTGTGAGGCGCCCCGCTTATCCAGTCGCTCCGGAGCGAGCTAGAACTGGTAATTCAGAATGAACTGCATCACCCGGGGATTGGTTAGAGAACTCGAATACTTCCCGAAGCTTGCGGCGTTACCCAGATCCAGCGTGAGTGAATTGACATCGAAGCGGACAGTATTGGTGACATTGAAAGTCTCCCAACGGAAAGTCAGCTTGTGATTCTCCCACGGCAGGTTCCAGGACTTGCCGAGCCCCGAGTCGATCGAGAAGTACCCGTCGCCCCGCAGGTCGTTACGCACACCCGTATCCCCGACAACGGTATGCTTATAGGCTTCGATGGCCTTGGCCGGATCGGCGAACAGATTCGGCCCCGGGTCGCCCGAGATAGGTTTAGCATTCTTTGTTGTCTTAGTCGGCGGCGTTGGTCCGTTACGGGAAGCAAAGCCGGTGATGTTCCAGTTGGTCGGCCAGAACCTGCCGTTACCCACGCCGACTCCGAAGCCGGACGTCCAGCGAACGATTCCCGAAAGCTGCCATCCGCCGATTAAACCGTTTACCCAACTGTTGACGTGGCCGCCAAGGGCTTTCCCTTTGCCAAACGGAAGCTCGGCAATGAAGTTCGTATTGACCTGATGTCTCAGGTCAAAATCCGAAGTCGCCTGTCTCTGGGTAGGAAACCAGGCGTTGACGATGAATCCCCCTCCGAACGAACCGTTACGCTCGGCGCCCGATCCCCAGTCTATTGACTTCGACAGGGTGTAATTGAAGTCGAATTGCACTCCGCTCGAAAGTCGCTTTCGAAGTAGCAACTGGAAGGCGTGGTAGCTCATTGGCTGGATGGATCGCCACGCCGCAAGCGCCGAGAACTGATCGTTGAAGAATGAAAACGACCCGAACTTGCTGCAAGCCGGTGTGCATCCGACATCCAGGTCGAACAGCGCGCTCGTGTAATCCGGTGCGTACTCCTGGTTGTACAAAAAGTACGCCACCTGGGTGGGTGTGAGCTGGGTAGTCGGCGACAGTCCGGGGTTAAAGATGAACACGTCACGGTAGATGCTGTTGAGTTGTTGCGCCGTGCGGGCGATCCCCGGGAACAGGTTCTCGAAGAATCCGATCTTGGGAACATTTCCGATAGAGGTGCCATCGAGCGCCAACAGTTGTTGAGCAGCGTTGAAGTATGTAGTGTTCGAGACCGTGTCGAGCAGGTTCACCGGCATTGCCAGATCGTCCTGAATCAACACGTTACGCGATTCACGTCCCACGTAGGCCAGTTCCAGCGTGAAGTTCTTTGGAAACTCGCGCTGTATTGAGAAGTTGAACCCCACAGCATAGGGCGTGCGAATGTTGTCATCCATGCCGAACGTGATGGCGAAGCTGCCTGCCTGACCCTTGCCCGGGAACTTGGTAGGGAAGCCTACGGCCGGAGCCGCAGGCAACAAACCGGCCGGCAGACTGGTGAACCCCGTGAACCGCGGAGCGGTGATCGGACTCAGCGAGCTGGAAGGGTTCGTCAATCCGGTTGACAGGCCAAACGATCCCGCCGCGTCAAATGTTACGGCAAGTCCACCGCCGATGCGGTCGTGGACTACGCTTGCGCCGCCGCGTATCGCGGTTTTGCCCGGCCCCCCGGTGAACTTGCTCAGGAACCCGCTCGTGAATCCAGGTGAATACGCAAACGAGAACCGCGGAGCAAAGTTGTTCTTGTCCCAGTCGTAGAAGCTGCGCGTTCCATTCTCCGGACCGGCAAGGTCGTAGAAGATGGCGGGCGCCTGGTTTGATGGAATGCCTTTAGCCGCGTTGGCGCCTCTAAGCTCGAACCAATCTCCCAAGCGAATGCTTGGCGCGACCTGATCGCCGTGTGTCTCCCAGGGGGGTGAGTACAGACCGTATCTCAAACCGACGTTCAGTGTAAGGTTCGGCTTAATTCGCCAGCTATCCTGGGCATACCATTCGTACTCGTCTGCGGCGAAGGATCTGACCACTGGCGCGCCGACAGGCAGGACCTGCCCGGTGTGGTCAAAATTGTAACGAGCGTTCCCCTGCGAGACGATTCCGAGCAACGCCATCATAGAATCGCTGAAGGCGACACCGGTCGTTGCGTCGATATCCGATGGCCGAAGGTTCCTGCCTGTACCCAGCAGCCATGATGCGTTGGTGCTCGCCGAAGGGAAGGAGTTACTGGCGTCGAACCGGTGGTTTCTTATAAACCGAATGTTTGTTCCGAACCCCATCGAATGCGAGCCCTTTATCCAGGCAAGGTCATCGACGAAGTTATGCACCGGTGTTATCCGCCCGTTGCTTCGAGTGAGCGCTTCAATCGTGTCGAGACCTCGGAAAGTCACCGCCGCGGAGGTTGAAGCGCCTGCGCTTTCCAGGCCTTGCCGGGTGTAACCGTAACGAAAGAGGTTGGTCAGAGTAGGCGTCAGCGAGTAGTTGTCGCCGGCCGCAAATCCCTTGCTGTTGTTCAAGTTCGTGAATCGCGGCGGTCCACCCGGAAACTGTTGTTCGGAAGTACTCTTGTCGTTTTGGAGGTTGCCGCGCCAGAACATGTTGTGCTTGTCCGAAAGGTTGTAATCTAACCTCCCGAAGTAAGTGTTGAACCTTACACTTATCGGGGATGTGAACCGAAAGCCGAGAAAGTTGATCCCATTGCCGAGCGTGTTGTCGTTTGGCGCCGGGTACTGTTTGAAGACCGCCAAGGCGGCCGCGCTCACGCCAATCTTAGCCGGATCAAGCGCGGCGATCTGGGCCCCAGACAGCGAGACAATTTGCCCGGCTGTGTTTTTGTAACGGATGATTCCATTGCGCAATTCGTTTGAAGGCACGGTGCGCGATACGTTTGCTTCACTTGCATCACGCCGGCCCTCATAGTTCATGAAGAAGAATAGCTTGTCCTTCATGATGGGACCGCCGAATGCAGCGCCAAAAACATTGCGCAGCAGCTTCGCCCTTTTGACCTTGGCCGCATTGTTAAAGAAATCATTCGCGGTTGTCACAGTGTTGCGATGTGACTCGAACAGCGACCCATGATACGAATTCGTGCCGCCCTTAGTCGCCAGCGACACCTGCGCTCCCGACGACCGGCCCTGGTCGGCGTTGGGACTGGTGGTCGTGACTCGGAATTCCTGTACTGACTCGGTGGTGATCCTGAGCACGCTGTTGAACGCGAACCCGTTCTGTTGATCGTTGACGTCGACCCCGTCCAGGGTGACATTCGCCTGGTCGCTCTTGCCGCCGTTTACGGAGCCGTTCCTGGAATCGTTGCTGTCTCCAAGATACACAACGCCGGGTTGCAGGCTGAGCAATGCCACGACGCTGCGTCCTTCAAGCGGCAGATTCTGAATCTGCATTGCGGTGAACGCATTCCCCATCGTCGCGTCTTGAGTGTTGATTTTGGCCTCGCCGCCGGTCACCGAAACCGTTTCGCTTACCGCCCCGACTTCGAGTTGTATATCCAGCGTAGTCGGCGTCCGGATCAGCAGCCGAACGTCTTCCCGCACCGTCGCCTTGAAGCCCGTTGCCTCGACTCGAACATTGTAAGTTCCCGGTGGTATCTGACTAACAATATACGCGCCATCAGGACCGGACTTGCCGGTGCGGACCGCGCTTGTTGCGGGATTGGTTATTGCTATGGTTGCGTTTTGGATCACTTTTCCCTGAGGGTCGGTGATCACTCCTGAAAGGGTTGAAGTATCCTGCGCGCGGACTATTGTTCCGCACAGGAACATCACAGTCGTCGCTAATACTAGACTCTGTTTGAAACTGCGCCTCTTCCTGATTCCAAACATTTCGCCTCCATCCCTCGTCGTCTGACGTGTGAGTGTCAGAGAGTGAGCTTGGTTAGTTAGTTGATTCGAGTTGAGGCCTGTGTCGATGGCTTTTGAGCCCGTTGAATGTCAGGCCGCACCCGAAGAGTGCCGGCACACTGCTGAGGCTTGAATAGGCGAGTCTTGGCGCTCGTCTTAGCTACACACCTTAGAACCCGTCGATACCTGTAGGAATAACTTCCGAATGATTACCGGAATGAATGCGACCGCATTCTACAAATCGTGCGCAGACGAGTCAATAGCAGAGACGCGATGTGAGACGCGAGTGGCACATCTTTCATCCAGATTTCCTGACCGGGTTGAATCCGTCTCGCGGCGCCGCGCGAGAATTGCACGCCGCCCCGAACCCCGAGTGGAGGTTTCACGCGAATTACTCGACAACCTTGATGTGAAGGTCTTTAAGTTGGTCTTCGGTTACCGGGCTGGGCGAATCGATCATCAGGTCCATCGCGCTCGCTGTCTTTGGAAAGGCTATGACCTCGCGAATAGACTTCTCGCGTGCGAGAAGCATTACAAGGCGGTCGAACCCTATCGCCATCCCGCCGTGCGGAGGAGTGCCGTATTCGAGCGCGTCCAGCAGGAAGCCAAATTTCGAGCGGGCTTCCTCTTCGCTCATTCCCAGCACGCTGAAAACACGCCGCTGCGTTTCGCGTTGGTGAATCCGGATCGAGCCGCTGCTTAACTCCACGCCGTTCAACACAAGGTCGTAAGCTTTGGCCAGCACCGATCCCGGATCTGATTCGAGCTTATTCATGTCTTCTTCGCGCGGGCTGGTGAACGGATGATGCATCGGGTAGTAGCGGCCGTCTTCGTCGTGATACTCGAACATCGGAAAGTCCGTGACCCACAGAAAATTGAACTTGCTTTCATCGATCAACCCTTCGCGTTCGGCGACTTCAAGGCGCAAAGCGCTCAGCGAGGCAGCTACCACCGATGGTTTTCCTCCGACGACAAGCACACAGTCGCCCGGTTTGGAACCGGCTTGGCGAGCAAGTTCAGCTACTGCCGGCTCGCCTAGCGATTTGGACAAAGGCGAGGTGATCTCGCCCGTTTCGGACGTCTTGATCCAGCCCATTCCGCCGGCGCCGTATCGACGTGTGATCTCAGTCAGCTCGTCAAGGTTCTTGCGCGAGTACTTAGCTCCGCCGCTGACGTTGATTGCCTTTATCCGCCCCCCCGCATCCAGGGCGCTTTTGTACGGAGTGAAGTCTGTGCCGGCAAGTTTGTTTGACAGATCAACCAGTTCCATTTCGAATCGCGTATCAGGCTTGTCGGTGCCATAACGCCGGATTGCTTCCGCGTATGTTAACCGGGGGAAGGGAAGTTCGACCTTGACTTCGGCCAGACGCGACAGTTCGGCCATCAACGGTTCAATGACCTTGAAGATATCATCGGGCCGCACGAAGCTCATCTCGATGTCGATTTGAGTGAATTCAGGCTGGCGGTCGGCACGAAGGTCTTCATCACGGAAGCAATGAGCGAGTTGAAAATATTTGTCGAAGCCGGCGACCATCAATAGCTGTTTGAATATCTGAGGTGATTGCGGCAGCGCGTAGAAGCGGCCCGGCTGCAGGCGGCTCGGAACGATGTAATCGCGCGCACCCTCAGGAGTGGTCTTGATCAACATCGGGGTTTCGATTTCGTAGAAACCGTTGGCATCAAGATACCGGCGGACAGCAAGAGCCGCGCGATGCCGAAGCCCGATATTGTACTGCATTTTTTCACGGCGAAGGTCCAGATAACGGAACTTGAGTCGCACTTCCTCGCTTGCCTTGGTCGAATCTATCTCGAAAGCCGGCGTCTTTGCGTCGTTTAAGATGTAAAGCTCGAGGGCCTTTACCTCGATCCGCCCGGACTTGAGATTCGGGTTGATCTTATCCTTGTCACGCATCAACACCTTGCCGGCGACCGCGATTACGTTTTCGCTGCGCAGCTCCTTGGCGCGCCGGTGTGCATCCGCGTTCTTTTCTTCATCGAAGACTACTTGCACGACCCCCTCGCGGTCGCGCAGGTCGATAAAAGTGAGCGGGCCAAAATCACGGCGCCGATGCACCCAGCCCATGAGTTTCACCATCTCGCCTGCGTGCTCAGGTCTGAGATCGCCTGAATAATGACTCCGTTTTAAGCTTCCTAAGCTATCAAGTGTTGGCATAAGAGTGTTGATGCGTGTGCATAGCCCTGCGGGCGTCTCCTTGGGAGCCCTCATTGCGCAGAGTGATGAGAATCATGAAAACGCGCAACCGCCCAGGCTCGGGCTCTACTTTGTCAACGTAGCAATCAAATCCTGTTCTCCCAGATTACTCTGCTCGCCGGTGATCATATCGCGAAGGACGTAACTGCCCTTTGCAATCTCATCGTCGCCGATTATCAAAGCATATCTCGCGGCGAGGCTGTTGGCGAAGGCGAGTGATTTTTTCAGCTTGCGGCCTTCCAGGTCGACTATGGTAGTGATCCCGGCGCCGCGCAGTCTGCTCGCTAACCCAAATGAATAACTTCGGGCGGTCTCTCCGATGTGCGCGATGTACAGCGTCGGAGCGCTTCTAAGGATACCGGTGTCGTCCGCAGGCAAGCTCATTATCATCCGCTCGACGCCGAACGCGAAACCGAATCCTTTAGCCGGAGGACCGCCAAGCATTTGTGATAGACCGTCGTATCGTCCGCCCCCGACGATCGTGTTCTGCGCGCCGAGCTGGCTCCCGGTAATTTCGAACGCGGTGCGCATGTAGTAGTCGAGCCCGCGCACCAGCCTGGGCGAAACCGTGTAACTTATATTGCGACTGTCGAGGAGCGACTTGAACGCCTCAAAGTGTATTCGGCAAGCCTCACACAGCGAATCGATGATCGCCGGCAGCCTGGCTAAATATGGCTGGCACGATTGGACTTTGCAGTCGAGCACTCGCAACGGATTAGCCTCGTAGCGCTGATTGCAACTTCCGCACAGGTTTGGGAGCACCTCGCGAATCGCTTCTCTCAGCTGGTCGATGTAGCCCGGCCGGCAAGTCTCATCGCCAATCGAATTCACCAGAAGTTCAGTCCCGGTGATTCGAAGCTGTTTCAAATACCAATCGAGCATTTCGATAACTTCGGCTTCGATCGCGGGGTCGTCGCTCTGGCCGAGCACCTCAACTCCGATCTGGCCAAATTGGCGATAGCGGCCTTTTTGCGGCCGTTCTCGCCGAAACTGCGGTCCGATATAGAACAGCTTCACCAGCCCCGGCTGATTGAACATTCCGTGTTCGATATAAGCTCGAACCACCGAAGCGGTCTGTTCCGGCCGAAGCGACACGCGCTCCCCGTCGCGATCCTCGAAGGTGTACATCTCTTTATTGACGTCGGTGTCGGTGCCGACGCCGCGCTCGAACAGCTCGGTCTTTTCGATTACCGGCGTGCGAATCTCTTCGAAGCCGAATCGGCGGAACGCTTCCCGGGCGGTGTCCTCGACGAGGTTCCACCGCTCGATTTGCGCGTCGACCTTGTCGGTGTACCGCGCCGGGAGAAGATCCTGTGTTCCGCGTACTTTTGAAATCATGTTGCCCTGTAAGAGAATCCGGGAATTGCAAATTAAAAATTGCAAATCTGCAACGTCTGTTGATCCGCGTGTGTTCGGATCCGCATTTGAATCAATCAATTCTCAGTTTTGGTTTCTGCTCGGTCCCCGAATTTGCAGTTTTCAATTTGCAGTTTTCAATTCTTCCCTTCCGCCAAATACTGATTCTTATACTCCACATAGTGCCGCCAATGCTCGTCGATGCTTGCCACCTCTCCATCCGTCACCGGTCGACGTACCTTTGCCGGCACGCCCATGACCAGTGACCGCGGTGGTATGACCGTGCCCGGTGTGACCAGCGAGCCGGCTGCGATGAACGATTCTTCTCCGATGGTCACGTCGTCCAGAACGATCGCGCCGATGCCGATCAGACATCGGTCTTTCACCGTGCATCCGTGAAGAACTACCGAGTGCCCCACGGTTACCTGGCTGCCGATGTTGGTCGCGAAGCGTCCCTGAGTCACGTGGACGACGGTGCCATCCTGAATGTTTGAATTGTCACCTATCCGGATATAGTGGCAATCGCCGCGCAGCACGCAGTTGAACCAGATGCTGGAATTTGCGCCCACACGAACGTCTCCGATTATTTTGGCGCCTGCGGCAATGAAGGCGCTATCGGCAATGTCTGGACTGATGCCTTTGTAGGAGATGATCATGTCTGTTCAGAACTCGTCGTTTGAAGATCGGTGTCGTTCGTGAATGCCGCGAACGCTTCACATAGGACGAGAATCGAGTCAATCACGGAAAGAAGTGACGTTAGCATAGGCCCTCAAGTGCTGCAAGTTGACACTCTTTATCCGCTGGCTTAGCATCACCGTGATGCCTTTGACCCCGTTCATTACGCTGTTTTTACGGCTTCAACCCTCTCTGAGCAAGGCGGCATGCACGGCGATTCTCGGGCTTGCGGCGGTAGCGTCAGGCTGTGGAAAACCATTTAACATCAAGACGCAGCCGGACCTTCCACCGGCGCACTACGCGCCAAAAGTTGCTGCCGGCAGCGTCACGATTCAAGCGCAGCCTGTCACCGACGAGGACTTTTTGTACGAGAGGTTCGACGCGAACCTGATTCTCGCCGGAGTGTTGCCGGTCCGCGTGATTCTCTCAAACTCCGGCGCCGAAGCGTTGGATATCAAGAAAACCCGATTCGAGATTCGCCCGAGCCAGGGCCGGCCTGGCAGAGCCATCAACGAGCGGCAGGCATTCAAGAAGCTGATTTCCTATTACGAAATCTCTACATACAGCAAGACCGGGTATAAGGAATCTCTGGAAGAGTTTTCCGCACACGGGCTTGATACCCGGACGCCGCTTTCACCGGGCCAGTCGCGTGATGGATTGGTATTCTTTTCCATGCCGGCCGATGCGGCGCGCGCCGGCGGGTTGACCCTGATCATCGAAGGGCTGGACGGTTCAGACTCGCGCAGCCGCAAAAAGGTTGAACTGAAGCTGAACTGAGGGACAAATCCGTGAGCATGTGCATTCGCGTTACTCTGTTGATTGCCGCCCTGATCTTCTCGCTCGAGCCGGGAACACCGGCCGTCGCCCAGGAGGCGGCCAAGAGTCCGCCGGCGGGACAACCCGATGAGTTCCAACAGGCGGTCGAAAATGGCCGCGTGTTTGCGAGTCAAGGCCGAGTCGATGAAGCGATCGCTGAGTTGCGCAGAGCTGCAAAGCTTCGTGATGGGAATTGCTCGAAGTGCTTCGAGACAATCGGCCTTCTATATTTCCGATCGGGTAAGTACAAGGACGCCGCTCCGGCGTTTCGCCAATCTGCGGAGCTGAAGCCGCCGAACGAAGCTCAGGTGTACAACATCCTCGGTGTCGCGTTGTACATGCAAAACGAAAAGGGAGCGTTCACCGAGGCCGCGGCCGCCCTCCAACGCGCCATTGATCTGAGCAAAGGCCAGGTGGTGAAGGCTTACTACAATCTCGGGTTTGCGCTGATCAAGGCAGGCAAGGAGCAAGAGGGAATTGCGGCACTGAAGAAGTACCTTGAAGTAAACCCCGATGCGACCGAAGCGAGTCAGGCGCGCGCAGTTGCGGCTAATCCTAAGCTGGTTGATGCAAGGTTCGCGCAGCCGTTTGTCGTGAAGTCTCACAAAGGGGACGATCTTTCGCTTGAAAAGCTAAGAGGGAAGGTTGTGCTTTTGGATTTCTGGGCGAGTTGGTGCCTTCCTTGCCGCGTAGACATACCGGAAGTAAAAAAAATTTGGACCACTCACGGAGGCGACCAGTTCACCGTCATCGGAATCAACCTTGACTCCAACCGGGAGCAGTTCGAAACCTACATGAAGGAAGAAGGCATCACCTGGTTGCAGTACTACGACGGTCTGGGATGGGGGAACAAGATATCGCAACTCTACGGGGTGTATGCAATCC
>JBASRM010000464.1:0-3246 GCA_049273835.1 Blastocatellia bacterium
GAGTTTGACTCCGAATCGAGAGAACCGATCCGAACAACGGGTCTAATTTATATCATTCGAACTAAGAGGGCACAAAGCGGGAAGGGTACGTTGATGGCGTTGTTTGCGCGAAACCCGCTTTCACCGCCGGGCGAGGCAGCCTTTAGTGCACTGAGGGAGTCAGCTATCGCCGGAAGAAAGCGCAATGCCGGCCGATCATTTCGACGTTCAGGAACTGATACCGCGTCGCTAGCCGGATGTTGCCCGGCCCGGTTCTTAGGGTGTACAGTTCGCGGGCGCGTTCTGAGTTCAGCCCTTAGGCTGCTCGGAAAGAACGGAGGTGAGAATGTCGAGGATTCTGAAAAGAGTAATGATGATCGCCCTGACCGTGAGCGTGGTCTCGGGGTATGCGGTCGCGCGACAGAAGCGATCAGCCGAACCCGCCGCGGCGCGAGAGATTCGCGGACTTTTGCAAAGGCAGGTTCAGGCGTGGAACCGCCACGAACTTGAAGGCTTCATGCAGGGCTATTGGAACTCGCCCGATCTGACCTTCTTTTCAGCCGGAACGATTGTGTCGGGCTGGGAGGAGACGCTCCGCCGCTACCGTGTTCGATACCAAAGCGGGCAGAACAAGATGGGTCACCTGGAATTTACGTCAATAAAGATCGAGATTCTAAGTCCGGTCACCGCATTCGTTCGCGGGCGGTTCTATCTGACGGAAACGGAGACCGACTCGAGCGGCCTGTTCACGCTGGTGTTTAGAAAGTTCCCAAACGGTTGGAAGATCGTACACGACCATACATCCACGGCATAGCTCAAAATTCGTAGTCAACCGAGCCGACCGCGTCGCAGATTTCGCGGAGCTTCAACACAACCTCAACATGGTCATCGTGCCGTGTGTATGTTTCGAGCGCTTGCAGGTCGTCGTAGGTGGCGATAAGCACAGCGTCCCACGCGCGAGAAGAATGCAAGATGTCTTCGCCGACTTCGTAGGATCGGATGACATCGATCTTGTCGGGAAGGCCGCGTAGCGCGTCCAGCGCGGCCCGTCGTTCGGCGGAGCCGGCTTCGGGTCTGAATTTGAAGAAGACTACGTGTCTGATCATGGTTTGGCCTGGTGACAGTGAGTTTAGCGAAATGCTAGTCCTTTATGGGTTCGTGTCTTTGTTGCATGACACAAGTGATAACAGACCAGAAATGCCTTGAGCAAGATAGTCATTCACTCCCGCCTGCGATAATATTCCAGCGCCGATGTCGAAGATCAAAGTACTCCCGGATACGCTCGCCAACAAAATCGCCGCCGGCGAGGTGGTCGAGCGGCCGTCTTCCGTGGTGAAAGAGCTGCTTGAAAACGCGCTCGATGCGCAAGCTCGTACCATCAATATCGAAGTCGAGGACGGAGGCAAGCGGTTAATTCGAGTCCTTGATGACGGCGAAGGAATGACTCGCGATGACGCCATCACCGCCTTTGAACGTCACGCGACGTCGAAACTGAGCACCGCCGATGATCTTGAAGCGATCACCACGCTCGGCTTTCGCGGCGAAGCCCTGCCCTCAATCGCCTCAGTTTCCCGCTTGTTCCTGCGAACCAAAACAGCTTCCGAAACCGAAGGAACCGAAGTCGAATTCAACGGCGGCAAACTGATCGCCGTTCGCGATATCGCCTGGCCCGGCGGCGCCGAAGTAGAAGTGCGAGACCTGTTCTTTAACATTCCCGCTCGCCGCAAGTTTTTGAAAAGCGATGCCACCGAAAGCTTTCACATCGCAAACCTGGTTCAGCACTACGCGTTGGCGAACCCCCAACTTTCCTTCCTTCTCGTCAGCAACGGGCGGGATGTGATTCGAGTGGCGCCCGCGCGGTCCGTTAAGGAACGCGCCTATCAGGTGCTCGGGGGCTCACTTCTCGACAAGCTGGTCGCGATTGAAAACGAGGTTGACGGGCTGAGAGTCTCCGGCTTCGTGTCGAACCCGCAGGAACAGCGCTCTTCACGGGACGCACAATACCTGTTCATCAACCGCAGGTTCGTGAGGGATCAGTTGATCGGACGCGCGCTGAGCGAGGCTTATCGTTCCATGATGCCTTCGGGTACCTACCCCGCGGCAGTTCTGTTTATCGACGCACCTCCAACAGAGGTCGATGTCAACGTCCACCCGGCAAAGACTGAGGTCCGGTTCCTGCACGAGGGAGCGGTGCTTGCCTTCGTGCGCGACGCTGTTGCGACAGCGCTTCGATCCACTCAACCGATCACAAGAGTGCCGGGGGCCGATCGAATAAAAGTTGAGGAGCAGAGGAGCCGCGGCAGTAGGGAACTGGAAAGCGAACAACCGGCCAGGCGCACGCATTCGAGCGTCGATCCACTAAGCGGCCCGGGTGTGGCCGCGCGTCCTGGTTCACAGAGCGTCGCGACGAACAGCGGAAATCGCGCCGGCGGGCAAGCGCGTGACGAATTGGCGAGACCTTCGGAGACCGGCCCCGAGCTGCCCGAGCTGCCCGAGCTCGCTGATACGCTCGAACAGGAAGATGAATTCTCGCGTTATAAAGAGGTGCCGTTGGATATGTCGTCCACGGCAGGAAGACACTCATCGGGATCGACGCCGTCTGAAAGCGAAAGGGCGGAGATCAACCCTGCCGCGCTCCCGGGTCTCGGCCACGGCATCAAGCCGCTAGGCCAGATTCGCGACAGTTACATAGTGGCTACTGATGAAGAAGGACTGCTGCTAGTCGATCAACATGTCGCTCACGAACGAGTCTTGTTTGAGCAATTTCGCGACGCCCGGCTAGCTCGCGGTCCAGCGCTTCAACCGCTGCTGATACCGGCTACGATTGATCTGACTCCGGCGGAGGTTGAGGCATTCGGTATTGTCGAAAGCGAGCTTGAAAACATCGGGATCGAAACGATGAGGCTCTCCGGGCGGACCATCGCGATAAAGACTGCGCCGTCGGGTCTGGGGCCGGATGACGTGATGGCTGTCGTGCGAGAGGTTCTGGCGGTTGTGGAGCGCGAGCGCCGGGGTTCCACGCTCGAACGCATACGTGACGGCATCGCTGCCGAGCTTGCCTGCAAGGCTGCAATCAAGGTCAACATGCCGCTCACCGCTGAGAAGATGCAGTGGCTAATCGACGAGCTCATGAAAACGCAGAACCCGATGACCTGCCCACACGGCCGCCCAATAATGATGAGGATGGGCTTGCGCGACATCGAACGCGGATTCAAAAGACCGGTGTGAAACATGATGAGCGATGAGTGATGCGTGATCCGCGATCCG
>JBASRM010000466.1:0-1602 GCA_049273835.1 Blastocatellia bacterium
GTTTGTGATCGAGAGCTTGATCGGCACGCGGTTCACCGGTCGAGTGATACGCGGGACGAACTTCGGTGGTTACGCCGCCGTGATTCCCGAAGTTGAAGGCAGCGCCTGGATAACCGGACGCCACGAGTTCTTGATAGCGGCTGATGATCCGCTTAAGGATGGATTTATTCTGCGTTAGAGGATTTCACACGCGAAAGCGCGGTGAGAAAGTCGGCGACGTGCTACTTGGATGCTCGTCGCGTTTTTACCTCTGAAATGTCAGGCAGGCGCCGGCAGCCGCGGCGTGCTAGAATCCGGGACTATGTTTACCAGGCAACGGCCCACAGTTTTCGCTTCGATCGTCGCGTTCGCTGCGTGGATGACGCTTTTGTCCGCAGTGCCCGTAGGCACCAGCGCGGCTCGCGGCAAACCGCTTTTGATTGCCCATCGCGGGGCTTCGGGATACGCGCCGGAGCACACCCTCGCTGCTTATCAATTAGCTATTAAACAAGGTGCCGCCTTTGTCGAGCAGGACTTGCAGATCACGAAAGACGGCGCGCTCGTCTGTCTTCACGACCCGGATCTCGCGCGCACGACGAATGTCGCCGAAGTCTTCCCGGATCGGGCAACGCTGCGCGATCCGTTTGAGACCGGCCAACCAACGCGAGGCTGGTACACGATTGATTTCACGCTAGCGGAGATCAAACGGCTCGATGCGGGCTCGTGGTTCAATCGCGCAAATCCGTTCGCGGCAAGCCCGGCCTATGTTGACCAGCGCATACCGACAATGGAAGAGGCACTCAAGCTCGTAGGGCGCCGCGCGGGATTCTACATCGAGCTGAAGCACTTTACGTTTTACAAATCGCTCGGCTTGGATTCAGCCGAGAAGCTCGCGGCTATTCTGAAAGCGCACGGCTTCGATCGCACCGCGCAACGTGACCGAATATTCATTCAATCATTCTACAAGGAAGGTCTGCATCGCATGCGCGAGCTTGCCCCTGGTTATGCGCGCGTACAGCTTCTTCCGATGGAGGATGCCGGACGCAAGCAAGATTCGTCAACGATCACTCCGGCTCTTGCGGCTGAAGTTGCCTCCTACGCGAAAGGGGCCGGCCCGAGCAAGAGCCTGATCAAGAGCGCGGATGATGTTGAGACGTTTCACAAAGCCGGGTTGCTGGTTCACCCCTACACTTTTCGCGGGACGACCACGGCTAATGCCCGACGACCCTTGAACGAAGCTCAGTCCAACGGGCCGACGGTTCGAGACAACATCATCGCCGACATTCGGCGCTTCGTCGGATACGGGATCGACGGTGGCTTCACGGATTACCCACAGCTTTGGAAGGAAGCGATGGGTGAGCGAAGCAGCAAAACCGCACCGAAGAGGCGGTAAGATTGTCGCGTCCCGATTCGTTCTGAGTTCAAGTCACGTTCTGAGTTCAAGCCACGTTCTGAGTTCAAGCTTTAGCTTGCTTCTTCACGTTCTGAGTTCAAGTCACGTTCTGAGTTCAAGCTTTAGCTTGCCATTCCCAAATCAAACAACTAGCAAGCTAAAGCTTGTACTCAGAACGTATCATGAACTCAGAACGAATCTTGAACTCAGAACGTATCTTGAACTCAGAA
>JBASRM010000792.1:0-1988 GCA_049273835.1 Blastocatellia bacterium
CACCACCTCGTTCTCTTGAAGCGCTCTGAGCAGCTTCACCTGCATATGGAGAGGCATTTCGCCTATTTCGTCGAGGAATATGGTACCGCCGTTGGCCGCCTCGAAGATTCCCGGCTTGTCGGAGGAAGCGCCGGTGAAGGCCCCCTTCTGATGCCCAAACAAATGGGCTTCCAGAAGACCGTCCGGTATAGCACCACAGTTGATGGGCAGAAAGGGCCCCTTGAGGCGCTGTGAGTTGCTTTGGATGGAGCGGGCGACGAGCTCCTTACCGGTACCGGATTCTCCACGGATGAGTACAGTGAAGTCGTGCGGAGCAACCTTGAGTATGGAGCTAGTCATTGCGCGCATAGGCACCGACTGTCCAACGATTCCATCAAACTGCTTTTCGCTCTCCATTGTCCCCTCTGTGAGCCTCTGCGGTTTACCGCGATCGAGTTCAGGCCGTACCCTCACGGCGAGCCGGACGCATCCTATGACTGGATCACTAGTTTTTGTATAGGCAAAAACCGTACTCGCGGATATTACACAACTCAAGGTTCTAGTTCAAGTGCAAAGTGTAGTTGTTGACTGGGCATAAACTAGTTGTACGCTATTTTATGTTGCATCTCCCCAGCCACTCGCCGTATACTGCCGAGAAATGAGGTAAGCGGCATCCCTCAGGTAAGTAGCTAGGAATAATTTGCCGACGGAGAAGGAGTTGGATGGCTAGACCAAAACTACCGGTTGAGCAACGCAGGCGCCTCACGATGACAGTGAGAATCAGACAGGACTTGGATGAAGGCTTTGCGGCGGTCGCACTTCTTCGTGGAACGACAAAAAGCGGTCTAGTGAGCCAATATGCCGCCGAGCAAATCAGGCTCGAACAGGAACGAGACCAATCGCGTTTCTCGGCCGCGTTGAAAGACATCAAAGTCCAGAGAAAAGGTCAGCAAAAGGCGAAGCCGTCGCGATCACGATCGTAGGCCACATTTCGCTCCGCTACTCCTAGTATGACCATCGCTGACTTACCTCGCTCGCGCCTTCCAACCCGCACTAATAATGTATAGACAAAAACCAGTCGCGCCTCTATAATACGATGGCCGTGAGGGTAGCGGGATGAGCACAAGAGAAGTTCTATTCGAACAATTATCTGAGAGAACGGCCCTTCCACATATCTGCACAATTCAAGAACTGGCGACATATCTCAACGTGTCCATCTGGTGGCTTCGAAGACACAAGCCACCACGCTGCCCGGGAATTGGTAGGACGAGATACAACACACGTTCACGGGCCTTCGAAGAATGGCTTGCAGGCATTATCGATCCCGACCACGCCGGCGCTGGGCATAATGACTCCGAGAAACGTTGACACGCGATGGGCACGCTGACTAGACTCGGTTCCAAGAAAACAAGGGACGAGCAACCGGTAAGGAGATCCGGTATGGCCCGTCGTAAAAGTTACCAGAAGGGTTCAATCGAGTGGAAGAATGGAAAGCCCACACTAAAGTACGAACTTCGCGTAGGCGATAAGTGGCTTACAAAGCGCGAGAGTATGCCAGAGTGGGTTAACACGCAGAAGGAAGCGAACCAGCATCGCGACCAGCGAATGATGGAGATCAATCAAATCAACAATGCGATCCAGAGGCCGGTAGTCGGCGACGCACCTCCAATAACCCTAGAGTCACTGGTCAAGGGTAGGTGGGCTCAGTATATCTCGGACAGGGAACTGAAGCCGTCAACGGTGTACAGCTATGACTCGGTGCTAAGGACGCATATCCTCCCCGAACTTGGAGCGCAAGAGCTGACGGAGATAA
Source organism: Blastocatellia bacterium (assembly GCA_049273835.1). Lineage (GTDB taxonomy): Bacteria > Acidobacteriota > Blastocatellia > UBA7656 > UBA7656 > Onstottus_A. Next base: position 1,793 of record JBASRM010000792.1, read on the forward strand.
CTCCACAACACCTGTCGGATTTTCGTGACAAGCTTTCGGAGAGCCTTTCTAGCAAGACCTATCGAAACATCTACTGGCTGCTCACACAACTCTTTGCCGTCGCGAAAGACTTCGACTTGATTGAGAAAAGTCCGGTCCGGCCGAGTTTGCATCGACCGCGACGAATCTCAAAGAAGGAGAAGCCGAGGCTTTCGTC
>JBASRM010000795.1:0-1833 GCA_049273835.1 Blastocatellia bacterium
GCTGAAGCCGGTGGTGTCGAAGCGGTCGGTTAGTTCTGTTCGTAGGTGAAGTTGAAACACCACACGGCTGAAGCCGGTGGTGTCGAAGCGGTCGGCTAGTTCTGTTCGTAGGCCGAAGTTGAAACACCACACGGCTGAAGCCGGTGGTGTCGAAGCGGTCGGCTAGTTCTGTTCGTAGGCCGAAGTTGAACCACCACACGGCCGAAGCCGGTGGTGTCGAAGCGGTCGGCTAGTTCTGTTCGTAGGCCGAAATTGAAACACCACACGGCTGAAGCCGCTGGTGTCGAAGCCTCGTAGGAGTGCCACTAGCCGCTGGCGAGTAGCTTATTGAGCTCACGGATCGCGGCGGAACTCGCGCTCGCGTCAATCTGCTTCCCGGACAATGCATCTACCACCGAGCTGTAAGCGGCCTGCACGGAGCGCTCGGCATCGTTTACCGGAGCGAACCTCACGTTCATCTGAACACGGCTGAGATCGCCAGCCACGCCGAGCGCGCTACCGGAGAGCGGCTCGAAGTGAATGTACATAACTCCACAAAATGATGACGCACCGGTGCTCTCAACCTCAGGAAGTCCGGCCGATGCCGTTGCGCCGCTGGCCAGATTCCCGGGGCGCGTCGGCGCCGTGCCTATGCCACCTTGTGTTCCAACCAGCATCGCGGTCGTCTGACGTGTGCGCGGCTGGCCGTGCGCGGTTGTCACCGTTAACAGGCCGTGCAATCTAAGACGGCGGCCGGCTACCGAAGCCTTCGCCGGAGCATAAATAAACTCGTAGCTTTTCCCACCAAGCTCAAAGTTTCCCTTGAACTGCCTTCCTCGCGACAGCGCCGGCAGCGAATACAACCGGGCCGCCCGCGCGGGTATTTTCCGAAGGTCGTCATCAACGGCTTTCTTTTCTGATTGCCTGAAAAACATCTCTCACTCCGATTTTGATTTTCGATTCAGATTGCGGAGTCCGTATTCAATCCAGACCCTAGGATTTCACAGGTTTCCTTTCTTGTGTTCATCCGCCAGGTAATCGCATGTCCGCATCGTTAGCGCCAATATCGTAAGCGTCGGGTTTTGGTTCGCGCTGGTGACGAAGCACGCGCCGTCAATGACGAACAGGTTCTTCACGTCCCAGCTCTGGTTGAACTTATTGAGAACCGAAGTCTTCGGGTCGTTGCCCATCCGCGCAGTACCGAGCTCGTGGATGATTCTGCCCGGCGCGGTCATGCGACCTCCAGTCGAGACCACTTCCGCGCCCGACGCTCGCAAAATTTCCTCGCTGGTATGGGCGGCATCGCGAGCCATATGTCGCTCGTTGTCCGAGAATTGAATATGAATCTTCAGGACCGGAATGCCCCACGCGTCTACCACTCCATCTGGGTCGATCTCGGCATAGTTTTCAAACCGGGCGAGCATTTCGGCGCGCACAGTCATGCTCACCGGCGAGGTGTAGTATTTCCGCACTCGCTGTTTGAAGTCCGACCCGAAGCCTGGTGTGAGTGAAGCGTTCTTGACGAACGCCGGATACATTCGCGCACCCGATCCGCATTCGAAGCCGTAGCCGCGAACGAAGTTCTGCTGTTTGGTTTCCTTATCGATGTTTCGGAAGCGAGGTATCAGCAGTCCCGATGTCTTGCCGTCCTCGTTAACCGGGTCGCGTCCGGCGAGCACGTTGAAATAGCCGCTGGCGCCGATCCCGCCGAAATGGTCCATCAAGTAGTGCCCGAGCACACCTGATGAATTTCCGAGTCCCGTCGGATGCTGCCGCGACTTCGAGTTCAGCAGGATCCGGGTCGATTCTAGAGTCGAGGCGCCAAGCACAATGGTCTTGCCGAGCGCTTCATAC
>JBASRM010000468.1:0-2272 GCA_049273835.1 Blastocatellia bacterium
CATCGTTGCTGATGCGTTCCAGTGCGACTGTGTCGAGCCTGATGTTCTCGATGGCCGAGCGGGTTGCGACTGGCACGATCATGACCGCAAGGCCGTTGAAGATAGTCTCGACGGGCAATTCGGTGTCTTCGATTCGCGCTGCGTCTAGAGAGAGAGCCTTTGCCAACGCGGCTTTGTTTGAGTAGGAGCCGCGGACGACCGGAAGCGGTTGTGTCATCGTAGTGCGGCCCGGTTGTTGGTTTTCCGTCCGGACCTCGACGTGAATCGGGCCGACGCCGGTCTCGAGCGTGAGGGTGGTTACAGGCTCGCTCCGCGGTTTCATTCGCTCGGCGACTATCACATAAGCGGAGCCGACCAGCGGGTGTCCCGCAAAGGGAAGCTCCCGTGCAGGTGTAAAGATCCTCACTAGATAGTCGCCGCCGCGCTCGGGTGGCGACAGGAAGGTCGTCTCCGAATAATTCATTTCTCGCGCGATGTTCTGCATTGTAGCCGCGTCCAAGCCCTCCCCGTCGGTAAATACCGCCAGTTGATTGCCTCCAAACTGATTCTCGGCGAACACATCGGCGATCACAAATCGCTTGCTGATCATATCAACCTCCGCATTTTGTAAAAACAATCACGATCGAAATTTGCTGCGGCCCTCTAAACAACGATCACTACATCGGTCTGATCCTCGCTGCCTTGGATTCGCAGATTCAAGCTGAGCTGCGCGATTCGATCACCTCCGTTTTCTGTTGCCCGCTCGCCTGCGGTATCTGAACAGAGCTTCGTTCGCCGGGGACGGTGTGATGTGGGAACCTTCCTTGATCGAGGAGGTGACCACCGTCGTCATCGTCCTGGTCACACCAGGAATATTGCGCAACAAATCTGAGATCAAACGGTCAAGGCTGTTGGTATCTTCTGTGACGACTTTCAGCAAGTAAGAGTCTGGACCGGTGACACGATGACACTCGAGCACGTCTGGCAGCGCCAGGATTCTCTTGGCGAAACCGGCATTATATTTTGGATGATCGATCCCCACCCCGATGAACGCGGTGATGTCTTTGCCTAGTTTTCTTCCATCCACTCGCGCAACGTAGCCCGTTATAATGGCTTCCTGTTCAAGCTTGCGCATTCGCTCGGCAACCGCCGGCTGTGACAGGCCTACCGCGCCGGCCATTTCCAGTTGAGTCGCGCGAGCGTTCTGTTGAAGCAAGTCAAGTAGCTTATAATCTATTTGATCTAAGCTCATTTTACCAAGATAATCCAAGTCAAACGATGAACAGGCCGATAATACCGTCCCCTAGTGATTTCTGTCAATTAAAAAGGGGAGGTGGCCTAAGAACAAGCCGATGCTCTCGTACGGTTGCGGTCGCAACGGTTCAAACCCATTCGGTTGACATTAGGACAGCCGCTCAGCACTCTCAGATGAAATTGCGGCATGGGCTGGGAGGTGACGGTGGGTACCTGGAAGCTGACGATTGAATATGACGGCACGCGCTACTACGGCTGGCAGGAGCAAAGGAACGCGCGCACGATCGCAGGCGAATTACGCGCAGTGGCTGAAGGTGTGTTGACAAGGCCGGTTGAGATATCGGGCGCAGGCCGCACGGATGCTGGCGTGCACGCGGTTGGACAGGTGGTCCGTCTGCGCAGCGATGGCCGACAGAAGCGGGTTGAGCTACATCACGCCTTGAATGACAGGCTGCCTCCCGACATCAATGTTGTGAGATTGGAAGAAGTGCGAGAAACGTTTGATCCACGAAGAGATGCGCTTGCGCGTTACTACCTTTATCAAATCTCGACCAGGCGGACTGCGTTTGCGAAGAGGTTTGTCTGGTGGGTGAAAGACAGACTGAATGAACAGGTGATGGAAGAGGCGGCAAAAACCCTGGTAGGGAGGCACGACTTCGCGAGCTTCTGCGACAAACGTACCGGTGAAGGCTCGACGATCGTGGTGGTCAACGACGTGCAGTTTGGGATCCAGGGCGATTTGCTGCTGTTGCGAATCGGAGCCTCCCACTTTTTGTGGAAGATGGTGCGCCGAGTGGTCGGCGCGCTTGTGGAAGTCGGGAGAGGAAAACTGGAGGTCGATGACTTCGCTGGCCTGTTGGAGCCATCTGCACAACGAACCTTGATTGCCCGCTCGTTCGATATTGCGGCCTCAACTGCGCCGCCCTCGGGCTTATTTCTTGAGAGGGTTGTGTATCGGAAGAACGAACGCCCAGTTGAACTCATCCCGGTCTTTCCGGTCGCTCGTTGGTGATAATCTGGTTTCTGGTTTGGTTGGTGA
>JBASRM010000002.1:0-6718 GCA_049273835.1 Blastocatellia bacterium
GGATTCTGGCCGTCGGCATCCATCACCCAAACGTCCTGATTTGTTCCCCCTCGGAAATCCACGTACACGATACGGCGGCCATCGGGTGAGAACCGTGGCAGTCCTTTTCGATAGCTTGTGCTTGGAGTGAGAGAAACCGGAACCCCTGCGGCTTCGCTCGAGTCTCTCGCAAGCGGGATGGAAAGGATGCTGCCCTTCATCATCGGCGCGCTGTAAGCGATTCTCTTGCCGTCGGCGGAAATCGTCAGGTTCTTGATTCGCATCAACCCGGTATCGGCGACTTCCACAGGCTTGCCGATAGCACTGCTCGAACCCGAGACGTGCAGTTTATACAACACAAAATTGCCCGGCTCCGAGACCCCGCCAAAGTAGATATGCTCTCCGTCAGGCGCGTAGATCGGATCGTAAAACAAGCTTCGACTCTCCGTGATGCGCTTGACCGTATTCTCCTTGAGCGAGACCGTGCACAGGGTTGAGAGATTGCCGTCATAAGCGATAAACACGACGCTCTTCCCGTCCGGGGACCAGGAGGGAGCGCCGTGTCCGCCAGGCGGATTGTTTACCTGCGTGAGGGGTGTCGGATCGCCGCCGCTATTTGGAACGACCCAAAGAGTCGAGGGCGATACAGCGCCCACGGAGGTCGCGCTCACATCCGTCAACCCGTAAGACTGGAAGGCGAGCGATAACCCATCCGGCGACCACGCGGGGCGCGACCCAAACTCCGCCAATTGTTTCGCGGTCCCGCCTGAAGCCGGCACTACCCAGATCCCGCGGCGCGCTTTTGAGTAGTAAGCGATCAGCTGGCCGTCCGGCGACCACGCGGGCTGAAAGTTTTGCTGTCCGTCTGCGGTGATTTGAATCTCGCGAGCTCCCGGTGTGAGCGGACGCACATAAATCTCAAAACTTCCCTCGTGATTGGAGCTGTAGGCAATAGAGTTGCCGTCGGGCGCAAGCGTCGGATAGGCGTCCAGACCCGGCCAGGTGGTGATTTGCATATTTCTGAGAACGCCTGACGTTAGCGGTTTATCGGGCGCCCCCTGAATTCTCCAAATAATCAGAGCGGCAACCGCTGCTACGCCAAGAACGACCGCACCAACCAACCACCTCCTTCTGAATGTGGAGTCGGCTTTAACGACGGTGCTCTTTTCAGGGGAAGCCGGCTGCTCCACGGCGCCGGCGGGTGGCGATTCAGGCTGAACGACAATCGGCCGTTCCGAAACGGGCGTCTGGGCTTCTCGTATGGACCTGGCTTCGATTCGCTCGATTGCCGCGATGAAGCGGTAGCCGCGCTTGGTAACTGTTTCGATGTAGCGAGGCGCGTCGGCGTCGTCCCCTATCTCCCGCCGAATCTCTTTGATGATTCTTGTCAGCGCGTTGTCGGTTACGAATTTCTCTTCCCATATCTCATCGAACAACTCCTGCTTTTCGACAATGCGGTCGCGATGTTCGATGAGATAGACCAACACGTCAAAAGCCCGGGGAGTGATCTTGCGCGGCTGATCGTCTTTTTGTACCCGAAGGCGGTCACCATCCACTAAAACATCGTCGAAGCGATATGAAGCGCGAGCTTTTGTAGTGGAATCCATTTGGTTAATCGATGAGAATGGGTTACTTAGCAGCCAGTCACGAGAATGTCATCCGTCGGTCATACGCTTATCACCGCACTGTCATTACCGTCGTTCGCGTCTCGATTATAGTCCGCAGCGGTGGATCGACAAATCCCAAACCTAAAATTGAGAAGGAGATCGCTCTATGAAAAAGCAAACTTATACAATCCTGGCAATTGCGGCAGTGCTGGCGACCGTCTTCGCTTCTGCTCAAGCGCAGTCTGACCGATTGATTGCGGCGAAAGTACCATTCAACTTCGTGATCAAGGACAAGGCGCTCCCTGCCGGCGAGTACCTCTTCGCGCTGGCGCAGCTTGGCGGCGCCGATGCGGTCAAGATCCAAAGCGCTGATGGTCGTATTACGGCCTTCGTGCCGATCCGCTCGGCTAACGCGAAAGCGTCGCAGGCGGAGCCGAAACTGATTTTTAATCGCTACGGTGATCAGTACTTCCTCTCGCAGATTTACGGCCTCGAAGAATCAGCGACGCAGCGGTTGGCCAAGCCTCGCGCCGAAGATCGGCTCGCCACCAGCACAACCGAGCGGAGCAAGGTATCCATTGCGGCGCAAAAAAAGTGAAGCGAATCGGTAAGCACGAGCTTGCCTCACAGATTGAGGAGCGCGGCTTGTTCCCGCCAGGTCAGAAGACAGAAATATCAGGACCATGCCTGATACCTGCCTCTCGTTTCCTGGTTTGGCGGGGACAAGCCGCCCTTCTCCATGCAACGCCTGACTCAAACTACTTGTCTTGTTGCTTCTTGTCGTACTCTTCTTTCGTCATCACCTTGATGAGGTCAATTTTCTTGCCCGCAAGCCTCCCGTTCACACCCGCGAGCTCTTTCCCGATGATCGATTCAAAAGCCGAATTCGCGTCGCTGATTTCTTTTTCAAGCACCGGGATCCGATCGAGCAGCGACTGGGTAGGCCGTCCGCCGTATTGGGTCACCCAGCCGTAGAGCTCAACTATGCGCTCCCGTAACTGCTCTTCGCCGGTGATCGTGCCTTCTTTGGTCGCTACGAGTGTCTTGTGCAATCCATCCAGGCGGTCGGCAAGCGACTCAAGATCCTTCGCAAGCGCATCGCCGCTCTCGAGCTTTTTTGCCCTATCCTTCGCCTTGTCACGCGCATCGGTTACAACATCGTCGATGAACGCGAGCCGCTCCTGCATGCCGTACAGCTTCCAGACTGTCTGCTGTTGAAGCGCACGGTCGGCAGCAGAATGCGTAGACTTCGGATCCGCGACCACTTTCACCTGGCCGGTGAACGTCTCTTTGTCCTTGATCAGCTTGACGGTATAAACGCCTTCGGGAACCATCGGCCCGGTCAGCGCGGGTCCGGCGAGGTTCGGTGAAGGCGGAACCTTGGGCGGCTTCTGGCGCATGAACCATTGAACGCGATTGATGCCCTTGCGTTTGCCCGCAGGCAGCGTCGTCATCAATTTACCTTCCGCGTTGTACACTTCGATCTTCATATCCCCGAACACGTGACGGTCCTTGAGGTAGTAAGTAATCGTCGCCGACTCAGGCGAATTGGACCCGACAAAATCGCCGTCACCCGGAAAGTCCTGCGCGCCGACTGGAATGGCAGTCGCCGATGGACGCGAGTCCATTACGTAAGCCGTTGATTCGAGTATTTTCGAGTTGATCTGCCGCAGCGGAGTGATGTCGTCGATGATCAGAACGCCACGACCGTGCGTGGCTAATATCACATCGTGCTCGCGCGGATGAATCGCGATGTCGCGCACTGCGACCGGCGGCAGGTTGCCGGTGAACTGCGCCCACTGCCCACCGCCGTCGATTGAAACAAACAACCCGAACTCGGTGCCCAGGAAGAGCAGATCGCGATTTACCCGGTCTTCACGGACCACGTGCGCATAGCCCTTTATCGCGTCGCCGGCTAGCGGCTTCCAGGTCTTCCCGAAGTCGACGGTCTTGAAGACGTAGACCTTCATGTCGCCGGTCTGGTGGCCGTCAAAGGTCACGTAAGCGGTGCCACGGTCGAAACGGCTCGGCTCGACGCTGGTACACCACGTATTCACAGGCAAGCCGGTTATATTGGCGGCCAGGTTCGTCCAGTTCTTGCCGCCATCGCGTGTGAGCTGCAGATTCCCGTCATCGGTTCCCGCCCAAATCATCTTCTCATCCAGCGGAGATTCGGCGACCGCGGTTATCGTGCAGTGGTTTTCGGCCGATGAATTGTCGATCGACAATCCGCCCGACTCTTCCTGCTTCTGCTTCGCTGAATCGTTGGTCGTAAGATCGTTCGAGATGCGCTCCCAGGATTCGCCCCGGTCCGTGGTTCGAAACAGAAACTGCGCGCCGATGTACATGACCTTCTTGTTGGTGGGACTCAACCCGAGGGCCGTGTTCCAGTTGAATCGATACTTGGGCTCGCCTTGTTTTGGAAGCGGCTTTATCCACTTGATCTCGCCGGTGGATTTATGAAAGCGCACGATGTTGCCGCCCTGAAACTCGCTATAGACGACGTCCTTATCCAGCGGGTCGGCCCAAACGTAGAATCCGTCTCCGAATCCGACGCTGCGCCAGTCTTTGTTCTCGATCCCGTTTGGGCTCTGCGAAGGCCCCATCCACGAGCCGTTATCCTGCAACCCGCCGTACACGTTATAAGGTTGCTCCATATCGAAGCTGACGTGATAGAACTGGCCGACCGGAATATTGCTCAGGAACTTGAATGTGTTCGCCTTGTCGCTGGACTGATACACTCCGCCGTCTGTTCCAACGTAAACCTGAAAAGTGTCGAGGGGATTGACCCAAACGGTGTGATAGTCGCCGTGGGCCCGTCCGCCGCGTTGGGTGAACGACTGACCGCCATCGGTGCTTACGCCTACATTGAAGTCCGGTTTGTAAAGACGGTTGTAATCCTTCGGATCAACCAGTATTCGCGCGAAATAGAATGGGCGGCCCGTAACGCTCGGCGAAGAGCTCATCCTGGTCCAGTTCTCGCCCAGGTCCTCCGAGCGATATAGCGCGGTTTTCTTAGCTTCCACGATAGCGTACACGAGGTTGGGACGTGTGGGCGCGACCGCCAGGGCGATTCGGCCGAGCTCGCCGTCGGGCAGACCTTTGGTCAGCTTCTTCCAATTCTTACCAGCGTCGGTGGTCTTGTACATTCCGCTGCCCGGCCCGCCTGAGCTGAAGAAATATGGTTTACGCCGAAACTGCCACATACCGGCATAGAGGATATTTGGCTCTTGCGGATCGATCGCCAGATCGGCGCAGCCCGTGTCCTGATCCACGAACAGGATGCGCTGCCAGGTCTTGCCGCCGTCAGTGGTTTTGTAGACGCCGCGCTGGTCGTTGCTGTTCCAGAGATGCCCGGTTGCGGCGACGTAGACGATGTCTGAATTTTTCGGATCTACGACGATGCGAGCAATTCGTTCGGAGTCTTCGAGGCCCATCAGCTTCCAGGAATCGCCGGCGTCGGTTGTCTTGTAAACGCCGGTGCCTATCGAAACGCTGTTGCGAGTCCACGACTCGCCGGTCCCAATCCACACCGTATCCGGGTGGGCCTGGTCAACGGTGACTGCGCCAATCGATTGAGTATATTTGTCGAAGACCGGTTTAAAACTGGTGCCGGAGTTGATGGACTTCCACACCCCTCCGCCCGCGCTGCCGACGTAGAGGATTCGCGGGTCGTTGGCTACGCCGTCGATTGCGGCGATGCGCCCGCTCGTAACCGCGGGGCCAATGTGCCGGGCTTCAATCGCGCCAAAGCTGTTTGAATCGAGTTTGACTGTCGACTGCGCGACGGCGATACCAGACAGCGAAACGGCCGTCAGTAGACAATACAGAGTAAGTTGCATCGAATGGCAGCGCATAAATCTGTCGTTCCTTTCACAACACGTCCAACCCTTCGCGAAGCAATGAAGCGAAAGGATGAAGCAATTAGGCTGGGAAGCGCGGACCGGTGGAGCCATTGCGATTGACTCGCAGGCTCTGGGCGCGCAGATACCTTTCAGATCCGGACTCAGGTTTGTTACAACGGTCGGAGATCAACGGTTAGTTCCCACGCCGTTGTGAAACGGTATTACTTCTGCGCGGGCGGTTTCTTTTCGTCGGCCTTCGGCTTCTCCGGAGGCTTGGCGGGCATTTTGAAAATGGAGTCATCAATCGCGACATCGGTCTCGGCCTTATCTATCGTGATCTGGTTGACGGTCTGGCCCTTGACTTTGGTTTCGATTGAAAACGCGAACAATACACCGCTGACCGGCTTGTAGTTGCCGAGGTACTGATCAATCTCGATTTCACCGCCCGGGGTCTTCCGCTTAGCGTTCACTCTCAGATCGAGGAAGTTTTCGGCATCGATAAAAATATTGCGCACATCGCCGTTCTTCAGGGTGAGCTTGATTTTGTAGGCCGGAGTGCCTTCGACGTCCTCCTTGCCGATCAACTCAACCGTATGACCCTTCTCTTTGTAGTCGACCAGCGCGCCATCCATGTCGGCTTGCTCCTGAGCGTCCTTGAGTTCATCGCCCGCGATCTTTTCGGGCTCTGAAGAGCCTTGAAATGCATCGATCTTCCAGCCGCTTGAGCCGTCATAAGCCTGAACCATAGACTTGCCCTGAAAAGTCATATCCATTCGAGTCAGGTTAGGCCGTTTTTGCTGGATGACTATTGGTATCTCCAGCCCCTGCTGGATGAATCTGGCAGTGACTTTGACGCTCTTAATCGCCTTGATCTTCTGAATGCCTCCCTTCGCATCGATGTTCTTTTTGATCAGCTCGTCTACGGTTTGAGCGGAAGCTTGCGCGCAGAACAGAAAGGTAAGAGGAACAATGATTGATAGTGCTTTGCGGATCATACGGGATTCTCCTTGTGAACAAGAATGCTCATTGAATGAAATTGTGCCTGGTATACGCCCTCGATGAGGGCTTTGTTTCGCTCTGTCAACGTCGCGGTCAGAGTATAGCCTCGGTTAAGGGACTGCTCAACCACGTGCGATGGTTCCTGGATGCTCACAGCCGACAGGCGTGAGAGTTTCACGCTGCAGCCTGCGAACGCGCGTGCGATGTTCCTGGATGCTCACAGCCGACAGGCGTGAGAGCTTCACGCTGCAGCCTACGAACGCGCGCACGATGTTCCTGGATGCTCAC
>JBASRM010000007.1:0-1578 GCA_049273835.1 Blastocatellia bacterium
AATGCAAACTCGTTCAGCAGAAATCGCAATCGTCGGCGCGGGACCAGCGGGCGCACATCTTGCCTCTCGGCTAGCTGCCGAAGGCCGCGAAGTTGTGTTGTTCGATCCAAAAGGCGCCTGGGAAAAACCTTGCGGCGGCGGGGTCCCTACTCGCGCCATTCGCGAGTTCGCTTTCATCCTGGAGGACTCCAATTACCCGCGGAAGCTTGTGCGCAAGATCACTATGATCTCTCCGTTGAATCGGCGGGTTACGCTAAACCTCGAAGAGCCTTTCGCGATTTATTCGCGGCAAGTTCTCAACGGCCTGGTGCTTGATCGCGCCATCGAGGCAGGCGCAGAGTTTGTTCGCGAAGGCGTGCGTGACTTCCATAACACGGCTGATGGATGGTCAATTTCAACCGATTGCGGAAGCGAGTGGCGGGTAAGGCTCCTGGTCGGCGCCGACGGCGCCGCAAGCTTCACCCGCCGGCGCCTTGTCGGCATCTTTCCAAAGCGAGATCTCGCGTTGGCCTTCGGATACAACGTTGTGTGTGCTGAAGCGGATGGAACGCGCGGCTCAGACGGCACGAATATGGCACAAGGGAGCGAGCCATTTACGGACGAGATAGTCGTGCGCTTTCCAAGAGACTTCACCGGTTACCTGTGGGCCTTCCCGCGTCCCGGTGTAATGAACTTTGGTGTGTTCTCAAGATTTGAGAACACTAAGTCTCAAGCTCTTCGGAAGTTGTTGACGGATTTTGTATGCACCTCCTACGGCGGATGCATGCCGGATCCCAAACGTGTGAGCTTCTTCGCAGCTAAGATCCCCGCGCTCGACCCGGGGAGTTGGAAAGGCTTGCAGGCGAGCGGAGACAGATGGGCACTCGTTGGAGATGGCGCCGGTTTCGCAGACCCGATTACCGGGGAGGGAATTTACTATGCCCTCAAGTCCGCCGATCTTCTTGCTAACGGGCTGCACCGCAGGCGCGAAACGAAGAGACGGACCCTCAACGGGAAGTCCCAGTGTATGCAAAGCGATTATGGACTCGCTACTGCGCATTATGAACAAATGTGGCGCGACGAGTTCGGTCGCGAGCTTGAGCATGCATCTTACCGACGCCAGCAGTTTTATCACGGACGCTTTCTTGGAAGGACGGTGACCGATGCGATGGTTATGCTTGCGCGTCATCATCGAGGAGTCCGCGCTATGCTCGCTGGGGTTCTTACTGGTGCTGAAGGATACCTATTTTTGAGGACACATCTTTTGCGACGCGTCTTACAAGTATTCTAGGTGCCATCTTGCCTTTCAGAATTCTAGCTGAGGCTGTATCTGTTGTTAGGCTGTCTTAAGGGTTCCAAAGCTGAATGAGACTCTTTCCGAAGAAGGAAAGTATTGGAAAGGCCAACGAAGGGATGAGGCTCCCCACGGTTTTCAACTCAACTGCCGTTTCTCGCGCTCCTGATAAACGCTGATACAAACGAACGGCTTCCGAGAAGCGCTTCAGATCGTCTTCACTCAGCGCATCCAGATGATCTAGCGAGCCCATCTTGTCTAAATAGGAGTCTATTACCGCCCTCAATTTGTCCATATGGTACTTC
>JBASRM010000010.1:0-10187 GCA_049273835.1 Blastocatellia bacterium
ACACTTGATATTCTGCTGGACTATCTACAAGCAAAAACGCTGATTCTCGCCGGGATCACAGCTAACATCTGCGTTTTATTCACGACCAACGATGCTTATTTGCGAGACTATGATCTGGTTGTTCCACGCGACTGCGTAGCGTCGGCAAGCGATGAAGAAAACCGATACGCGCTTGAACAGATAGCAAAAGTGCTCAAGGCGGATACCAGGCGATCGACTGAAGTCAGCCTGGAAATGCTGGCAGGCGAGACTGACTCTTGCGATCACCAGTCAGCTTCCGTCACCGCGCCCACAGCCAGCGGCCGATCTCTAAACTGAATCTCGTAGAGCCGTTTATAGAGCCCTCCGGCAGCCAGCAACTCTTCGTGTGTGCCCTCCTCGACGATGCTTCCTTCATCTAGTACGACGATGCGGGCCGCTCTGCGTACCGTGGAGAGCCGATGCGCTATCACGAATGTGGTTCGGCCTTCCATCAATGTTTCCAGCGCGTCTTGCACCAATCGCTCCGATTCAGAATCCAACGAGCTGGTCGCTTCGTCGAGTATCAGGATCGCGGGATTTTTCAACAGCGCGCGGGCGATCGCGATCCGTTGGCGCTGGCCGCCCGAGAGCTTGACGCCGCGCTCTCCAACGATTGTGTCGTAGCCATCCGGAAACTCGACTATGAACTCGTGCGCGTGCGCCGCGCGGGCCACGGCTTCGATCTCGTCATCGGTCGCCCCAAGCTTGCCGTAGGCGATGTTTTCCCGAACGGGTCCGCCGAACAACGTGGTCTCTTGAGGCACCATGCCAATTGCGCCTCGCAGATCGGCCAGACGCAGGGATCTGACGTCGCGGCCATCGACCCGTATCGATCCGGATGAGACGTCGTAGAATCGCGGAATCAACGCAACCAGCGTCGACTTCCCTGCCCCGCTCGGACCCACCAGCGCAATAATCTCGCCGGGCTTCGCTTCAACGGCCACCCCTTTCAAAACCGGAAGCGCTCGCTCGTCTGGATAGGTGAAATGCACATCGATCAACTCAACGCGGCCTTTGACGTTTTCGAGCGGCTCAGGATTTGGAGGGTCCTTTATCTCCGGCTCGGTGTCGAGCAACTCAAACACTCGCCGGGTGGCGCCGATGGCCTGGTTGAATTGACCATACAGCTCGGTCATTCCGCCCACCGCGCCGCCAACAAAAAAAGTGTAGAGCACAAACGCGATCAGATCCCCCGCCGTCATTTGACCCGCGACGACCATACGGCTCCCAAACCAGAGGACGATCGCAATGCCGCTGTAGACGACTAGAATGATGAATGCGATAAACCCGCCGCTGGCCACCGCCCGCTTCACCGCAAGCTTCAATGATTCCTGAATGCGGTCGCGGTAGCGGGCTCGTTCGTATTCTTCTCTTACAAACGATTGGACTATGCGAATGGCCGAGAGCGTCTCTTCAAGCACCGAGTTCGCTTCGGCCAGGCGGTCCTGGACCTTGGTGCTCAACCGCCGCACGTAACGGCCATAGAAGTGCGCCGACACAACAACGACCGGGACTATGGCAAGCATCAAAAGCGAAAGCCGCGTGTTGGTGATGAAGATAATAATCACCCCGCCTACCAGCATTATGGTCAATCGCAGAAGCTCGGTGACGCTCCCGGTAGTCGCGGTCTGAACGACGCTGACATCAGACGCCAAACGCGATGTGAGCTCCCCAACTCGACGATTTGCAAAGAAGGCAACAGGAAGGCCGGTAAGGTGGTTGTAGAGTTCAGTGCGAACATCGGCGACTATTCGCTCGCCGGTATAGGATAGTAAGTAAGTTCGCAAAAAACTGAATCCCGCTTGAACAGCAAATACGCCAACCAACAGCACCGCGAGGCTGTTCAGTTTCTGTGAATTGCGTTCGACGAAAGCTGCATCGATAAGCATTCGAACGACTTGAGGGAATGCCAGTCCGAGCCCACCGGCGATTAACAGCGACAGCAATGCGATGGCAAGCCGAGCGCGATACGGTCTTGTATAGGACAAAAGCCGCAGCAGGTCTTGTGTCGAAACCCGCGGTTTTTCCGTTGCCGTGTCTCTTGTCGGGTCCTTCGTGATCTCAGGGTTCCTTTTCACTGGCGAGTCTTTCACGGTGGGTAATAGATTCAACCACGGAGGCGTCGCGGTCAAGCGCGGACCAAACCTCAGCGCGGACCAAACCTCATCAAAAACCACTTCAGAGACCAATCCACCTGGTAACGAAACTATTCATTCGGGTGTATAGAGACTGAGGGCAAACGAATAAATTCGTTACTACGTGGTATCGCTTGCTGAGCAAAAAGAATCATTAGCCATCATCGCGCGGGGCGCTGTATTATCGATGGTGCGACGCTTGGATCACTGGGAAGCGCCGTTCGGCTCCTGCCTGGTGGTTGTTGACCTTTACCCATCTCTAGCATCGGAGGAAGCATGATTAAGAGGACATCTTCGCTGATCGTCGCTTGCCTGCTAACTATTTCGATCGTTTGCCAAAGTGTCGCGGCAAGCCCAAAGCCCGACAAAGACACCCGGTTTGCTGAGAAGGTGAAAGCGGCGATCGTACAACTCGGCACGGGTGAGTCCAGCCGTGTGAACATCAAGCTAAGAGATAAGACTAAACTTGCCGGGTATATCAGCGAGATTGGGGACACCTCCTTCGTGGTCGCAGACTTGAACACCACCACGGCGACAACGGTTGCGTATCCAGATGTTGCCCAAGTAAAGGGTAACAATCTTTCGACTGGAGCCAAGATAGCGATCACTGTAGCCGTCATCGTCGGAGTGGCAATCGTCCTTTATATCGTCAAGGGCGCGTTCTGCGATGGATGCTAGGGATTCGACGATCGTGAACAAGCCGGTTGCCTCCAGTTGAGCCGAAATGCTTCGGAACACTTCGCGCACTCCGAGCGTTTTCAGACACGGAGTCGTTGTTGACTCTGGCTAGCGATCTTGAAAAGAAGTGATTCAGACGGCCGTCGCCGCTTAGAGCAGTTGTTTTGCGAATCCCTTCGCTGTTAAACTCGCCGCCATCAACTATCACTCTGGAGGTAAACTCGTGCATTCTATCAAAAAGGCTCTTTTGTTGGTCGCATTTGTAACCGTGGCAGCGGCCCAGTCGCCGCAGACGCCGCTGTCGGATAATCGCCTTACTGTTCACACTCTTCTTCGGGAGGACATCTTCGCCGGCTTCTTAGGTGACGATATGGAACGATTCACGAGGGGAGAAAAGAATATCGATCTGCTGCTTGTACAACGTCCAGCCCAAAGGGCGAACCTGCTGTCGTGGAAGGGCGGGGCCGCGCTCTATCGCGCGGTGCGCGCCCACGAAAACAACAAACCCGAGGAGTTTCAGAGATACTATCGAGAGGCGCTCGATCTTTTCGCTCAGGCAGCCAAGCTCCCCTCAGGCAATGACGGCGTGGCAGCGATTACCGGAGGCAGCTTCGCGGTTTTCGGCGACCGGCTACCAAAGGAATACAGGATGGCTGCCTGGTCTGCTGCCTACGAGAACTACCAGGCGCTTTACAAAGTGCAAGCCGGAGTGATCGATCGGCTGCCGGTGCATTTTAGGGGAGAGGTTTTTGCCGGCCTCGCGCAAGCTGCCCAGCGCACCGGGCGCAAAGAAGAGGCGGCGGAGTATGTCGAGAAAATACTTGCCGTGCTACCCAATACGGCTTACGAGTCGGCTGCCAAGAAGTGGAAAGCGAATCCCGGGTCCGCCGCGACAACCAGCATCACCTGTATGACTTGTCACGACGCGGGACGGCTGGCCGCTGTCTCTGCGTCGTTCAAATAATCGAAATTAGCTCTCGTGAATCACGAAATATTTCTGTTTCACGGCCGAACACGTCGCGCGCTTGACGACTGTTCGGCCGTCTGATTCTCTCCTCAAAGGAAACGACGAGGTGCGAGATGTTGAGAACCCTCAGGGTGATAGGATTGATTGTTATGAGCCTGTTAAATCAGGGCGACGCACTTGCAGACGCAGACCAATCCGGAGGAACCGGCGGCGCTTCGGAGTTCGCTGAGATCGAGAACCGGCTTGCGAAAGCCTGGATCGACGGCGATCGGCAAACAGTCGATTCGATTCTGGCCTCCGATTGGTCGGTCATCGATATGACCGGTCACGTGCTGACAAAGGCACAAGTAATGAAGGAGTTTGGCTCCGGAGATCGACGCATCGAATCCGGCTCAATCGATGAGGTGGCCGTTCGAAGGTTTGGGGATATCGCAGTCGTCACCGGCCGCTCAATGTTGAGCGGCACCTACAAGGGAAACCGGGTTAGCGTGGTTCAACGATTCACCGACATCTTCGCAAAACGCGATGGCCGGTGGCAAGCAGTGGCTTCGCAAGGCACCCAGGTCGCTCAACAGCCAACGGAAAAATGACGCGGGGGCTTAGCCGCCTGGTCGTCCACCTTGTTGGCTTGATGAAGAGCTTACGGGCGGTTGCCTGAGAATGCTTTTCCGCTTCTACCGCTCGTCCGGTTCAGCCTGTTTCTTGCTTGCAGCCAGTCCCTGGTTCGTCACTTCTCGCAGCGCGGTGGCGAACAGCTTCATTTCATCCATCGTACCCATGCTCACCCGAGACCATTCAGTATAAGGGGGGAACGATCGCCCAACCTGAATGCCGTACTTTTTCTCCATCGTTTCGCGGAACGCCTGCGCCTGCACATCCTTCCCGAGATGGAAAAACACAAAATTCGCGTGCGATGGAATGTACTTGTAGTGCAGGTCATCAAGAACCTTGTATAGATACGACCGTGCTTCGCCGTTCTTCTTCCGGCTGAAGCTTTGGAATTCCGGATCCTGGTAACTCGCCGTAGCCGCGGCCAGGCCCAAAACATTGATCGTCGAGCGGAACTGGCGTATCCGCGCGACGATATCCGGCCGCGCGAATCCATAGCCGACCCGTAATCCGGCCATGCTGTGAATCTTGGAGAACGTGCGCGACACAATCAGGTTGTAACCTTCGCGTGCCAGGTCAATCATCGACGAGTATTCGGGAGCCTCGACGTAGTCGTGATAGGCCTCGTCGACCAAAACGATCGAGCGCTTCGATACTTCTTTGCAGAACGCGCGAAGCCGATCAGAGGGAACGATAGTGCCGGTTGGATTGTTGGGGTTACATACAAACACAAGGCGAACGGCTTGCGTGGTCCGCCGGTCCATCGCGTCCAGATCATGCTCGAAATTCTTTGTTAACGGCACCCGATGCACAAAAGCGCCTATGGTGCGAGCGGCGTTTTCGAGTCCTTCAAATGTGGGATGGGCGGTCAGCAGCTCACCTCCCTGAGGGCCATAAGCCATCGCGGCCATGCGAAGGATCTCGCCCGAACCTGCGCCCAGGATGACCTGATCCGGAGTCAGTCCCTCCTTCTTGGCAATCAGCTCCTCGAGTTTCTTGTTTTGTCCGCCCGGGTAGCGACAGCCTTCGCTAAAAGCTTCGGTCATCGCGCGACGCGCTTTTTCCGAAGGGCCGTAGGGGTTCTCGTTATTGCTCAGCTTGGCAAGTATCTTTATGTCCTTCGCATTCGCCCGCGGAGCTTGAGCGGGGGTCATCCACTCGGCTCGAGCGGCTGCCCGTCCAAGAGTGAGCCCAGCCGCTATCGCACCGGTGTTGGTCAACAGTTGGCGGCGAGTCATTGAAGTAGACATATGGACCTCCTCAGGTGAAAAGATGTGATAAATATTGCGCGCCCGTTGTGAATATCGCGATGCTTTTCCGTCAATCAGGCTTTGAAGCGTTCCGTATGAATACGCCGCGGCGATTAATAGTATGGAAGTGCAGGCTATCAAAACCATCAGGATAATACAATGGGATTTAGACGTCGCGGTCGCGCGCACATATTAAGCCGTCTACCTACCTATCGACATAGGCCTCGCGCAGCGGAAGCCTCATCACTACTTACGGCAACGGAACACCCGCACGGCTCACTACACGACCGGCTGACTCTTTGATAGGATTTGGCTCGCGCCGAGAGCGAGCGCCGCGCCGCCGGTGAAATTATGGACAGTTCTCTTAAAAAAATCATCGATAGCTACAATCCGCACGCGCCTCTCACCGACGCATGGACCATACCGGCTCCGTGGTATATCGACCCGCGCATATCAGAGCTGGAGCGCAGCGCGGTCTTTGCTCGCACGTGGCAGATGGTGGGCCGCGCCGATCAGTTCCGCGAGCCCGGTCAATATATCACCCATGACCTGGCCGGTGAGCCGATTGTGGTTGTCCGTGGCAGCGACCGAATCCTGCGCGGCTTTTTCAATGTCTGCCGTCACCATGCGGCTTCCGTGATGACCGAGCCCGAAGGAAGCACGCTCAACCTGCGTTGCCCCTATCACGGCTGGACATACACATTGGAAGGTGAGCTAAAGGGCACCCCGGACTTCGGCGGCGTCTGCAATTTCGACAGGTCTTCAAGCGGACTGGTGCCGATCGAGACCGCGCAATGGGAAGCCTGGATTTTTGTGAAGCTTGAGCGTCACGGACCGACGCTCGAACAGTTTCTTGGTGCTGATCTGGTTGACCGGTTGAGCTGTTTGGAACCTGCCAGGCTCCAGTGGTTTGAACGGCATCGCTATACGTTGGACTGTAACTGGAAAGTGTTCATCGACAACTATCTTGACGGCGGGTATCACGTGCCCCATCTCCATAAAGGGCTCGACAGCGTTCTCGACTACAGCAACTACACGATCGAGAACGGCGAGCGATTCTGTCTCCAGTCGAGTCCGGTGGTAAGCGAAGGCGCCGAGCACCAAACGGGAGCGGTTCGCAAAGGTGATCGTGCGCTGTACTATTGGATCTATCCTAACTTCATGATCAATTGGTACGAAGGTGTGATGGACACCAACCTTGTCTGTCCTCGCGGTGCCGATCAAACCGAGGTCATCTTCGACTTCTACTTTGCCGACGTCTCGGAACAAACGCGAGAACGCAATCTGGCAAGCATCGCCGTCGGCCAGCGCATTCAGGAGGAAGACGTGGGGATCTGCAAGTCAGTTCAGCGCGGTCTCGCATCGCGCGCGTATGTGGCTGGGCGCCTCTCGGTTCGTCGTGAGGCAGGAGAACACCTGTTCCACCGGTTACTCTACGCCGACTTGAAAGCGGGCCTCGAGAACCAGCCGTAGGAAACTTGAGGAGAAACATATGAGGGTTAGAACAGTAGCCAACATTCTATACGCCTTGTTTGGTTTTGTTTTCGTTATCACCGGCGCCGGGATCATGCTGCTTCACACCGGCCTGCTTCCTGACACCGCCAGAGATCTCATCCTTGACATAGGTCACCGCGATCCTACGGCAATACATCTCATCCAGGAATTTGGCTCGCTGATGGTATTCGCCGGACTGATCACCTTGTGGTTCATCCGACACTATGAGCAAAGCAGAGTGTTTCACTGGGCGATGACTACGTTCTGGGCGCTTTTTGCTCTGGCACATTGGTTCGATGGCAGGGAGCGGGGGCCGGGTATCGGGCCGTTGATAACCACAATCCCGTTCATCCTTTTTCTGTTCGTCGGCGTGCTTCGCACGGGTTTTGAGAAACGGCGAAGTTTTGAAGCAAGTTGATTGCGCCCGGAGAACCTGGGCTTCTGCTTTGGCAGCCCACTGCCGACAGGCGTGAGAATATCACGTTGCGGCCTAATGGATGACTGTCACACAGTCTGTAAAAGTCCGATCGTATCGACTGACTTTCATTTGCTTGACCGGGTTGACTGGCTCTCAACGTTGCGATATGAGTAGTCCACCGGCGGGTTAAATTAGACCTGACTCCGCAATTCATCAAGATCGCGTTCAACCAGTGGAGGTGAGTATGCCTCGAAGAATCCTGTTCAGATGGGGGAGATCCCGCGCAGCTTGTCTGGTCCTGGCCTTGTGGTTTTCCATCGGCTTGTGCTCGAACGTGTCCGCATTGGGAAGTAACGAAGTGCCCGAGAATCCGCCCGTTGTGCAGACGGGGCGAGCTATTGAGCTGAAGGACTACTATCGCATTGAGACCGCCGGCAGCCCGGCCATCTCACCCGATGGGAGGCTGGCGGCGTTTGTGCGGACTTACATCGTAGAATCTGAAAACCGCCGCCACAGCGAAATCTGGCTCGCGCCTTCCGATGGTTCGGCAGCGCCTAAGCGAATCACTGATCCGGCATACAGTTCGTCAAATCCGCGCTGGAGCCCTGACGGTAAGCTCCTCGCTTTTACCAGGGCGCGCGGCAGAGCAGCTGCTCCCGAGGCTGACGCCAGCCCAATCTGGTTTGTTCGCATGGACCAGCCCACTAGCGAGCCGTTTCAGATCAAGGGAGTGAGCGCTCACCCCATCTTCAGCCCCGACAATCAATGGATCGCGTTCACCAAAAGAACACCGCGCGGCGCGATCCCCCCAAAACAGTATTCGTCGGATTTCGAGCGCAAGATCGAGGAACGCTTCAAGGGGCGCATCTTCGACTGGATGGAATATCGATTTGACGGTCGAGGTTATTTATCAGATCCGCGCGACCCGGCGGCAACTCCACCCGAAGAACTCTACGTCGTATCGCGATCGGGCGGTGAGCCAAAGCAGATCACACATCTCGGTGTAAACGTGCAGTCCGCGGCCTGGCGGCCCGATAGCGGCGCATTGGTGATAGAAGCAAACTCAAATCAGCGCGACGAATACACTTACGAACGATCCGACTTGTGGATCGTGGGTGTCGATGGTCAGATCAAGCGGCTCACAGATGATGGCTACAATCACAGCTCGCCGTCCTTCTCTGCCGATGGACGGTTCATCGTTTTCCGCCGCCAGCAAAGCTTGAGTTCTGTGATTGCGGCGAAGCAGAACCACGGCGGCGCAGTCGATCTATATCGCTTGCCTGCGGAAGGCGGTGAGATGAAGAATCTGACTGCAAGCTGGGACCTGCTGCCCGGGAATCCGACCTGTTCCGCGGATGGCCGCTTCATCTTTTTCAGCGGTGGAATAGGCGGCAGCAACCATTTGTTTAGAATACCCGCCGAGGGCGGAGCGGTAGAGCAAGTCATAAAAGGCCAGCGCAGTTTGAGCGGCTTCAGCATCTCGGTGGCTTTCGATCGACTGGCTTATGCAGCAACCGATTCAACTCATCCCTCCGAAGTGTTCGCCGCCCGAATTGACGGCGCTCAGGAAAAGAAACTGTCCGGTTTCAATGACAAACTAATGGGTGAGGTGAGTTTGAACGCCGCAGCGCGCATCGTTTACCCGAGCAAGGACGGCACTCAAATCGAGGGATGGGTGCTGCGTCCGCTGGGTTACGATTCGACGAAGAAGTATCCGTTGATCCTCAGCACTCACGGCGGGCCACACGGGGCATATGGGAACGACTTCTCCTTTCAATTCCAGTTATGGGCTGCAAATGGTTACCTCGTGCTGTACACAAATCCCAGGGGCTCGACCGGATATGGTGAGAGGTTTTTGTGGGGTACCTGGGGCGGCTGGGGTGTTCTGGATTACCAGGATGTGATGGCGGGAGTGGACTACGTCGTCGGGCGATATGCGGTTGATGAAAAGCGGATGGGCGTAACCGGCTATTCCTATGGCGGGTTCCTCACCGACTGGATCATCACGCAGACCACGCGATTTGCGGCGGCGATTGCCGGCGCGGGCATTTCGAATTGGATCAGCGACTACGGGACGGCGGACATACCGCGCACAAAAGAGAGTGAGTTTTTTGGACCGCCATGGGAGCCGAAGAGCAGGGACCTGCTGATCAAGCTTTCACCCATTACCCACGCCGCGAACGTAACAACTCCAACACTGTTCGTTCATGGAGAATCGGATTTGCGAGTGCCGATTGAGCAGGCCGAGCAGATGTATACGGCGTTAAAGAAACGGCGCGTTCCGGCGATGATGATCCGCTACCCCGAGTCTTATCACGGCGGTTGGACGCCGTGGAACACGGTGCATCGCTACTATCAAGAGCTGAAGTGGTGGGATTGGCGCCTGGCGGGAGGCGGGGACGCTCCTCCGGGGCAGGTCGACTCACGACGCCGCTGAAAGTTGCATTGCTCCGAGGGCAAAGCCCTTCGGCACGGAGGGCGGCGAAGCCGCTGAGAAAAGGTTAATGGCCTTGCTCCGAGGGCAAAGCCCTTCGGCACAGAGGGCGGCGAAGCCGCTGAGAAAAGGTTGATGGCCTTGCTCCGAGGGCAAAGCCCTTCGGCACAGAGGGCGGCGA
>JBASRM010000471.1:0-1538 GCA_049273835.1 Blastocatellia bacterium
GCCGGCGAGTCATCTCGAAGTCGCTAGTTCGGAGAGAGGACAGGAAATACTGAATGCGCTTGAAAGGCGCTTCGGCAGAATGGGCGCTGACATCAAACCAGTTGCAGACGAAGAAATCTACGAAGTCGTCAGGCGTCGGCTATTCGAATCTCTGGGAGATCGTACCGAGCACGAAAAAGTCGCCGATGCCTATCTGAATATGTATCAGCAGCACAAGAACGAAGTTCCCGCGGAAGCCACACGCGGGACCTACAAGGACCGCATCGTTGCAGCCTATCCATTCCACCCTACTCTGATCGACGCGCTCTATTTGCGATGGGGAAGCCACGGCGATTTCCAGCGAACTCGCGGGGTGCTTAGGTTGCTCGCTAGTGTCGTTGGCGATTTGTGGCAGCGCAAAAACACGGAGACTCAGTCTCAGCCACTTATTCAACCTTGTCATCTGGGCTGGAAAATCGATGCGCTGGCAGCGGCGCTGACGCGACTGTGGGGCGCACCATATGAGTCGGTCGTGGCCGCCGATGTCATCGGCGACAGGGCGAACGCTGTATTGCTCGATGAAGAGCGCGGCGGAGACTACGCGACCGAGAAGATTGCTAAGGGCTTGGCCGCTGCAATTCTTCTTGGCTCGTTCGGAGGACAAGGCGAACGAGCGGGCTTCAGCACTAAAGAACTAAAACTCTGCGTCGGACGCCCCACCTTAAATTGGGGTTACACTGACGGCGCTTTGCTGGCGTTGGATGAGGAGCGAGCTTTCTATCTGCACAACGCCAGCGCCGGCAGTCACGGCAAGCGCTATTGGTTCGGCCCCAAGCCCACGATGACCAAACTGATTGTTCAGTATCGGACGCAGTTCGCCGCGCAAGACTTTGACGATCACATCGTGGAAGCAGTCCAGGACCAGGTAAAGAATCTCAAGAGCAATCCTGCGACTTGGCGCGTGCTTGTTAATCCCGAAGCGGACCTCCCAGAACAAAAATCGCTAGTGCTGTTAGTGATGCCACCTGACTGCGCTTATAGTGAGAACGGCGCCACGCCTCTCCTGATCGCTTCGCCGACCGAACAGAAAGTGTTGAAGCTGAGTCAAAAGTGCGGGGCAAGGGATCGTCACTATCGCAACACACTTTTGTTCCTCCTACCCTCGCCGCGCGGGTTGACGCGGCTGCGGCACACGCTGCGCGACGTGGCAGCTCTTGAAGCTGTGAAGCGCGACTACGGCATGCAGTTAGATAGCGACCAGCGCGTTGAGCTCGACAAAAAACTGGAAGGGGCGCGTAAGTCCGTCGCGGAATCTTTGGGCGGGGCTTATACGCATGTCGCGCGGGTTGAGGGACAAGGACTTGCGGTGTCGGCCTTGACCGATGCGAAGAACACCTTCGCCGAACATCTCAAATTGGTATGGGACCACGTGATTGACGAGGAATGGCTCCTACGAAAAGTCGGGGCTGTCACCCTCCAGACGGCGGGCCTCATTCCGAGCGAAGGCGGGATTCGGGTCAAAGACGCTATCGAAGCTTTCCTCCGGTACACCGACAAAC
>JBASRM010000018.1:0-1876 GCA_049273835.1 Blastocatellia bacterium
GAAGTATGACGGCGCAGACTCGACGAAGCAAAAGTTCACCCAAAAAGAAAGAGACAATGAATCGGGATTGGATTACTTCCTTGCCAGGTACTACTCGTCAGCTCAGGGAAGATTCACGAGTGCTGACGAGCCTTTCGTGGGACAGGATCGAAAAGATCCGCAAAGCTGGAACCTTTTCACTTATGCGCGCAACAACCCGCTGCTTTATGTAGATCGAACCGGCAACGATTACGTCCTCTATCAGTACGATAAAGATGGCAAGGTGATTAATACGTATCAGGTGCGTGATCTAGCAGCCTTACCAAAAGGATATACAGTTTATGGAGGGGACGAAAATATCACGTATGTTAAGGGTCCAGACGGCACTCTATACACTGCTAAATACGTCGAAGGTGATCCGGGCGGAGTAAAGGTTCAGGCGCAATATACTATTTCGGCTCTTGGCGACGCAGTAGGTGCGGAACTAGATCGGAGTGCAGACGCTTCGAAAAAGCTGATCGGCGGTTTCGCCGTTGGAACGGCGGTCGTTGGTACCGGAGTAGGAGGCGCGGCATATCTCACAGGCACGGCACTCGCCGGCTCAAGCATAACGACACTTGGGCTCTCTGAAGCTGGAGTTGCGCCGGGGGCTGCAGCAGCTGAGAGCTTGTTTGTTTCGGAAGCTACCCGACAAGCGTTTCAGCGCCAGCTAGCTCAGCACGGAAGGGCTGCCCTGGAAAAATCGCTCCAGAGTTTTGAGAGGCGACTTGCTGAACATGTCACGAAATTGGAGCTGTATAGGAAGGCCGGCGGATATGTTAGCTCGGTTGAGAAAGAGATCAAAATCTTCAAGGAGTCAATCCAAGCTATTAAAGAAATACTGGGAAAATAATCATGAAAATTCGACGGCTTCTTGAGAATGCAGAAGATGTGAAGAAGCTCGCTAATCGGCTTGCGAAGTGTCCCCAGGTTCAAGCTTTGGACGATGCCGAGGAAAAGGAAGCTTGGACGCTAGCCCATAGCTTTTCGGACATCGAAGAATCATTGGTTGCCCTACTTGAAGGTCAGCTGCCGCGACTAGTAGAGCATGAGCTAGAACCATCTGAAGTACACGAGCTGTTGCTCGAGATTGGAGAAGAGCTGCGTCATGTCCTCTACCACATAAAGGATCCTAAGTTCTACAAGTATCTTCAACAGGAAGGCCGGTAAGTGGGGGCGCATCATTGCCGGCTCTGCTCGTACTGGCTCATCAGGGCGGATACGACCTCAACTCAACGCAACGCTGCGAATCGAGCACGGCAAAGGCGGCGCTACTCGAATCGTTCCGCTGACTGAGAGCGCCCGCTCAGCGCTCAAGCTTTATCTCGAGGAAGCAAGAAGCGCCTTCGCGCGTGAGACTACGCAAACCCGCTTGTTCGTTTCCAGCCGGAGCGGATGCCCGCTCGACGATGCAGACATAGTGCGAATCGTGAAGAAGGCAGCTCGGCGGGCAAAGATCAAGAAACCGATAACGCCACATTCTCTTCGCCACACCTGCGCAACCCACTTGCTGAAAGGCAAAGCAGACATCCGGCAGATACAAAAGCTGCTGGGCCATCGCCGATTGTCGTCGACCGAGGTTTATACACACGTTGAGATCAGCGACCTTCGCGAAGTCATCTCCCGCTGTCATCCACGCGAAAAGAAGCAATGAATAAGGCGCTGGCCGACTACCTGGCCGAGTTGGAATCCCGCCGCTACTCGGGGTCTCGGCTGGCGCACGTCAGGCGAACAATCGAGATGCTGGTCCTCTACCTAAAAGAAGCGCATCGACTCGCTGACTGGCGTGCTGTGAACGAGAGTCACCTGCGCGGCTTCGCCGTCTACGCCGCAACCGCCACCGAACAGCACAAGGCAA
>JBASRM010000023.1:0-3226 GCA_049273835.1 Blastocatellia bacterium
GAAATGGCATCTCGACCCGAAATGCGAGAAGCAGATCCGTAAAAATTTCACCAGGGTTGGCGAGTGGCCGAAGATTCTCATCGTCACCGAGAAGCTGCTCACCGGCTTTGATGCACCGATCCTCTACGCGATGTATCTGGACAAGCCGATGCGCGACCACACGCTGCTCCAGGCAATCGCGCGTGTGAACCGGCCGTACGAAAACGAAGCGGCAGAGATGGTGAAGCCGCACGGCTTCGTGCTCGATTTCGTGGGCATATTCGACAAGCTTGAAAAAGCGCTTGCCTTCGACAGCGACGAGATCAACGCCATCGTTAAGGACATCGCGCTGCTGAAGCATCTATTCAAAGCGAAGATGGAGACGAAGGCCCCGGCGTATCTGGGACTGGTAACGCAAGGCTTCAATGACAAGGACGTGGACAACCTCATCGAACATTTCCGAGACAAGGAGCGGCGCAAGGAGTTCTTCAAGGAATATAAAGAGATCGAGATGCTCTACGAGATCATCTCGCCTGATGCGTTCTTGCGCCCGTTCATTGATGACTACAGGACGGTTTCATCGATTTATGCCGTCGTTCGCAACGCCTACGCCAAGACGGTCTACGTAGACAGAGCGTTTCAGGCAAAGACGAATGCTCTCGTGCGCATGCATGTCGGAGCTACGATGGCCGCCGATAAGAGAGCCGAGTTTGTGGCGATCGACAAGTCCACCATCGAAACGATCAAGGAGAGTCAGAAAGGCGACGCGACGAAGGTCATCAACCTGGTCAAGAGCATTGAGAAGACGGCTGAGGACAACAGCGATGATCCGTTTCTCGTGGCGCTTGCGGAACGGGCGAAGATGGTGCAGGAGAGCTTCGAAGATCGACAGACCAGCACTGCGGATGCGCTGGCAGAGTTGCTAAAGGAAATCGAGAAGAACGAGCAACGCAAGAAAGAGCAGGCTGCGAAGGGATTGGATGGAGTGACTTACTTCGTGCTGTGCAAGCTGACCGACGATGATATCTCCAACCCCGAAGCGGTTAGCCGCAGAATCGCCGAGGAGTTTGCGAAGTTTCCAAACTGGCAACGCAGCGAGGCCGAACTGCGCGAATTACGCAAGCAGGTCACGTTTGCCGTCTTTGCTGAGGAAGACGATCTGGAGAAAATTACCGCAACGGTCGAGGCCTTATTCAGCCTGTTGCAAAAGAGCTTTCACCCATGAAGAGATGGCGCGACAAACAGGAATTCAAGGCCCACGTGTTGGAGTGGGCCGCCAAACTCGATGTGAAGGTGCGCGCTCTGTACGTCCGCCCAATGCGCAACAAGTGGGCATCGTGCTCGACGGCCGGTACATTGAGCTTCAACGAGGAACTGATAGAGATGGAGCGCGACTTGGGAAATTACGTCATCGTTCACGAGTTACTGCATTTTTCGGTGCCAAACCATGGAAAACTTTGGAAGAGCCTCATGAGAGCGCACATCGGAGACTATGACCGTCTCGAAGCAAGGATGAGAAAAGCGGCCAGGCCGGCCGGACTTTGGCCTCCTCGTAAATGAATCAGACCGCTAGGGCCAGAGCAAGTTAAATCTTTCCGCCCATATGAAGGCCATATAAGCAAGGAGGCCATATGAGGAATTCAGTTCGCAACTTGA
Organism: Blastocatellia bacterium; assembly: GCA_049273835.1. Classification (GTDB taxonomy): domain Bacteria; phylum Acidobacteriota; class Blastocatellia; order UBA7656; family UBA7656; genus Onstottus_A. The sequence goes on from JBASRM010000023.1 coordinate 1,636, forward strand.
TTAAATGTGTTGTATCGATGACGATCGTCGCCTTTGCCGCTTTCGGTTTGCGGGCTGACACCGGCTCGTGCGGAGGAGCTCCTGCGAGCCTTCCGTTTACAGATGTCGCCAGTTCGCCATTCTTTTGCCAAATAGCTCAAGCGTTCTTTTCAGCTCTGATCGATGACACTAACGGTACAAAGTTCGATCCCCAGGGTAATGTTACTCGGGAGCAGATCGCGGGATTCATCACCCGGACGCAGGATTCGGCGCTCGGGCGAGCGAGCAAGCGAGCGGCGCTAGGTCAGTTTTGGACGACCACCCCACATTATGACCTTGGTCTCGCGAGGACTACCGTAGGGGGAAATCCTTCGTCGGTTAAGTCAGACGGCGCGGACCTCTGGGTTGTTGGGATCGGGGACAACACTGTTGCGCGGGTGCGGGGCAGCGATGGAACACTCTTGGGCAAATGGAAGAAAGCTTTCGATGCGTCGCACGTTCTAGTGGCAATGGGGCGCGTCTTTGTGACAGCAGATACAAATCCGGGAAGCCTCTACATGATCGACCCGGCGCAGCCTCCAGGACCAGTCGTTAACGTTGCCGGAAATGAGATGACAGCTTTTCCATCGGAATTGGCGTTCGACGGAGCCAGAATCTGGACCGTTCACGGCGGCGCTCTCTCAATTGTCACGCCTCTATCTACGATCCCCTGGTCCTCTAAAAGGGTCGGCGGTTTCAAGGCCGCCACGGGAATCACATTTGACGGCTCGAATATATGGATCACCGATCAGCTGGATAACACATTGATGAAACTGGACCAGAACGGCGTGGTGATCCAAACCGTCAATGTCGGGATGCGGCCGAGGTCGCCGGTGTTTGACGGAACCAACATTTGGACGCCCAATAGCGACGACAATTCGGTCTCGGTAGTGAGGGCGTCGACCGGTGTGGTTATCGCTACACTAACCGGTAACGGGCTGAAGGGCCCACTCGAGGCGGCCTTCGACGGCGTGCGGATTCTAGTCACAAGTCCTGATGGAAGCGTCGTATCGTTATGGAAGGCTACCGATCTGACTTCTATCGGATCTTTCTCTACCGGGCATTTTACCCTTCCAAGGGGAGTCTGCAGCGACGGCGTAAACTTCTGGATCACGCTTACTCAGACTGGCCATCTGGTGCGCTTCTGATCGGCGCAGCGATGTTGACAATGAAGAGAGATCGCCTGAGAAGGCACCCAGGACTGCCGGCGGAGCCGCTCTAGCGAGACCGGGCAGTCCTCCGAGGGCGAAGCCCATCGGCACAGCTGGGCGTCACAGCCGAAGACCAGCTTTTAATCACACTGGCTCATCAGAAGTCCAACTTTCAATCAGAACCTCTAAGCCGAACCCCAGCTCTTAATCACACTGTCTCATCAGAAGTCCAACTTTCAATCAGAACCTCTAAGCCGAAGTCCAGCCTTCAATCACAGCCTCTCGCCGGAGATCTCAATCTGGCCCTCCCTTTTCTGACCGTCCAAAACGCTACTACGTTCAAGCCAGTACGCGACACTAGCAAACGCGGCATAAGAAACTAGTGCGCTTACAGCGGCTGCTTTGTCACTCGCGGGCGGCGG
>JBASRM010000035.1:0-7897 GCA_049273835.1 Blastocatellia bacterium
CTTCCGTCCAATCGCCTAAGCGATGCCCGATGCGATTTGTTCAGCGGACGTGTGTCGGTCAAACGGAGTTGCAATGTCGAGAAAGCAATTAAGAAAGAAGAGCGAGACTGCCAGGTCCAGGTCGCGCAAAGGGAAGCTAACGGCGGCGATCATCGTGGCGCTCATCAGCATCGTCAGCACAAGCCTCCTGGCTCGCGTGAGCGGCAGGAGAAAAAGTGAATCAGCGTCAAGTGAAGTCTCGATGATGAGCTTCTCGGCCAGTAGCCCTTCCAAGGAGTACATCTACGCAGGTTCGCGGCTGGTTGCAACCGAGGAAGGGTCTTCAGACTGTGGAAGCCAGTCAGCCAGCACCAAAAGGTTTGACTTTGACGGAGACGGCAAGGCGGACATCGCTATTTGGCGACCGTCTACCGGCGACTGGTGGATTCTTGCCAGCTGCAGTGGGGCGACAGTGATACAGAATCTCGGGGTGACCGGAGACCTGGTAGCGCCCGCGGACTACGACGGCGACCACAAAACGGATGTCGCCGTTTTTCGTCCGTCGACCGGCACATGGTTCATTAAGAACAGCTCAACCGGCATAACCACCAGTGTCGGGTGGGGCCAAGACGGAGACCTGCTCGTGCCCGGCGATTACGACGGAGACGGGAAGGCGGATGTCGCGGTGTATCGGCCGTCGAATAACACCTGGTACATCAAGAACACCTCAAACGGCTGGACTAGCACGGTGACCTGGGGACTGGCGGGGGACAAGCCCGAGCCGGCGAAGTATGACGCAGACGCAAAAGAGGACATTGCCGTGTGGCGCCCCACGGATGGTAATTGGTACATCAAGAAGAGCCAGAGCGGTGACTTCACCAAGAACTGGGGAATCACTGGGGACACGCCGGTTCCGGCGAACTACTATGGGAATGTGGTCAATAGTCATTCCATGGATGATTATGCCATTTGGCGGGAAACGGCCAATGGCTGGTTCATCAAGAGCAACTCGAGCGGTGGCGAGGAACGGAGCGAAACCTGGGGAGTAGTGTCGGATAAACCAGTGCCGGCAGATTATGACGGAGACGGCAGAGCAGACATAGCTACTTATCGCCCGTCTGCCGGAACGTGGTACATCAAGAACAGCTTAGACGGCACAACGAGGACAGTGGGTTGGGGCGCGAGCGGGGATGTTCCAGTGGCTGGAGCCTATGTAAGGTAGACGAAGCTCAGAGATTATGTGACGAGCTCGGGCTGTTTGTGAACTGTCTGTGAAGCGGTGTTGAGTAGGAGAAAGCTAAAATGTCGATCGGTAAACAATCACTATCAATCAGAAAACTCGCAATCGGGAACGAATCATTAAATCGGTTACATCTGAGCATCTTGGGTTTGATTTGTCTGGGCGCGTTTCTGGGCCCGCGCGGGGCGTTCGCGCAGAATGTTCAGTACACGCAGAACATTGCTGACACTACGCTGCGGAGCCGCTTCCGTGTTGATCCCTCGACGCTGGGCCTCAGCCTTCAGATCCCGCTCGGCCATTATCCCGGTCGTGGCGGAGCTCAGCTCCCGATAACCCTTTACTATGGGGCGAAGGTTTGGAACGTGAACTTTGTTGAGACGCGGACCGACGTCAACGACAATCCGATCTACAATATTTTGGAGCCGGCTTACGGTCAGTATTCGGTTTCTGGATGGACCTGTAGTCTAACCCCACCGACGATCGAGTGGACTGGATACATGAACGAAACATACGAGTCTGGAATATCGAACGGGTGCACGCCCCCTCCGACTACCAAGACCTGCGAGTACATCAGCCGCATGCGCGTTTATATGCCCGATGGTTCGTCGCACGAGCTGCGTAAGGACGATCTTCCTCGGGACGCAAGACAGCCTCTCAACCGGACCGGTACCTTTCTATCGGTCGATGGATCACGACTGCGTTTCGAGACCTCTTCAAATACCCTCTATCTACTCGACGGGTCGCGCTACCTCTTTAATAGTGCAATCAATCATCAAGCCGCGACACAGTTTATTGACCGCAACGGCAACACACTTGATTATAGTTCAGCGGCCAGGCAATGGACCGATTCGCTAGGCCGGGTTATCGGTGTACCGCTACCCGTCGATCCAGCTCTTGGAGGTATGAATTACAGCTACGAGGCGGACAGGCCCACGGCAGGCGACTATAACTATGACGTCCCAGGGGTCGGCGGTTCAACGCTGAGGTACAGATTCCGTTGGAGTCGCATGTCGAGCGTGCTCACTGTGCCGGGCAAGCAGCTCGCGTATCGGGCGGATCACACGTTCGCGAACGGCAACCCAAAGCCGGCGGGGCCGTACCTATTCGTTACGAGTCCCGGCCCGTTATCTCCCGAACCGGAGCCAGACGCTTCGGGGAATGGTGTCGGGAATCGACTTGGGTCATCTGATGAGTTGTTCAATCCGGTGGTTCTCTCGGAAATCGTATTGCCGAATTCAGTAAGCTACAAGTTCACCTACAACACTTTTGGTGAGATCGACAAGGTTGTTTATCCCACCGGAGGATACGAACGCTACACACACTCCCGCATCGCCGGAACAAGCTACTTGAAGCCGATCTATGCCCAGGCGAATCGAGGGGTTGTTGATCAATTTGTGAGCGCCGCTGGTACATCTGGCGAAGAGCTGCACTGGCAGTATTCGGCTGCCTATTCCGCCGTGGACGCAATCTACACGGTCACCGCGACTGCTCCGGATTCAACGCGGATCGAACGGATGATTCATGTAAGCCGGCCATCTGGAACCATAAAGTATGGATTTGACGATGTGCGGGCAGGGATGTCTTATGAGGAAAGAACGTATTCTGCGTCGGATGAGATGCTGCGCCGCACGTTAACGGACTGGAGGTGGGACGGCCCGACAGCGGGCGGTGAAGCGAGCGCGATGCGAGATCAACGCGTCAGTAAGCAAGTCGAGATAGTCCTCGACACCGGCGGGGATGCGCTGACGAAGAAGACAACTTATCAGTACGATCAGGACCTCAATGTCATATCGGTAACGGAGTTTGATTTTGTTTCAGTTGCTAAGGCGACCGCCGAGACGGCAGGCATATCTACATTTGCATCGGGGTCGCAGATGCGTAAGGTCGAGACAACGTATCTGGTAAATGATTCGGCAATTACGTCGAGTGTTCGGGCGGCCTATCGCGCGCGCCAGTTGATTGCATTGCCGACGCTAGCCGTAACAAAGAACTCGGCAAACTCTCGAGTCGCTGAAGTGCAGATGGTCTACGATGAGGCCGCCTATCCGTTGCTGAGCTATTCAAGCGTGCCCGGCTGGGTTGATCCGGGGACCACGAATCGGGGAAACGTCACAACGACCAGGCGCTGGCTCGACACAACTAACACCTACATTGAGACTCATGTGCAATATGACAAGCTCGGCAATCCAAGAAACAGTTGGGATGCGTTGGGTCGCCAATCACAATTGGAATACGCCTCGGTAAATGCGTATGCGTATCCGACACTGTCCAAGACTCCGGTACCAGATACTACTGGAGTCAATGGCCTATCCAGCGAGCTTATTAGCTCTAATGTCTTTGATTCCACCGGGCTGTTAACTTCAACCATTGATTCAAACGGCCAAACCACAAGTTATGTATACAGCGACCCCCTAAACAGGTTGACCAGCATTGTTAGGCCAACGGGCGGCGGGTCGACCACGATTTCCTATTCGGATACGTCTGGAAGCTTCTATGTCCGCACACAGACCGATTTGGACGCCTCGCGGGTGCTGGATGGCTATCAGTACTTCGACGGGCTTGGGAGACCGAGCCGGGCGCTCACCTCGGAGGGTTCGGGGTACATCGTTACCGACACGCAGTACGATTCGATGCTGAGGGTGTTGCGGGTGTCCAACCCTTATCGCACGGCACTGCTCACGGACCCTATTCCCGCATCGGTCGAATGGACGACGACTCTCTACGACTCCCTTGGGCGGATCGCTACGGTGGGGAGTCCTGATGGCGCAGTGGTGGCAACCGATTACAGCGGGATGCAGGTGACGGTGACGGATCAGGCAGGCAAGGCGAGAAAGAGCACGAGTGATGCATTGGGCAGAATGATAAGCGTCGTCGAGGATCCAGCCGGGCTTAATTATCAAACCACATATGGCTACGACGCGCTGGATGATCTGACCGCCGTCACCCAGGGCACTCAGCCATCCAGGACGTTTTCCTATGATTCGTTAAGGCGGCTTACTCAGGCATTCAATCCTGAAAGCGGTACCGTGAGCTATACCTACGATGCGAACTCGAACTTATCGACAAAACTGGATGCGAGGAACATCACGACGACTTATGGATACGACGCGTTGAATCGGGTCATCTCGAGAAGTTATTTAGGAGAATCGCTTCTGACGCCGTCAGTGACTTACAAGTATGACGGAGCCGGAGTGACCGGAGGAGTGGATTACTCGAAGGGCAAGCTGACCCTGGTTAGCTCGTCGGTCTCCAGCTACAGTTACGATGAATACGATCAGATGGGTAGATTAAAACGCGGCAAGCAGACCACCGGTGGAGTCGGTTACTCGATGAGTTATGCGTGGGACCTGGCCGGCAACAAGACAAGCGAGGTGTATCCATCGGGTCGAACGGTTTCGACCGGCTACGACGACGCGGGAAGGTTGCTTCAGGTGAGCGGAGCGGGAATTATTTATGCTTCGGGGATAAGCTATGCGCCGCATGGGTCGATGGCTGCGATGACCCTGGGCAACAGCCTGATCGAAAGCACGACGTTTAATAGTCGTTTGCAGCCAACGGTTATCAAGCTGGGGACGGCGACTAACCTGGCGAGCGTGCTCCAGCTAGGTTATGAGTACAACACTACTGGGCAGACCGACAATAATGGGAACGTGCTTAAGCAAACGATCACGTTGCCGGGCTCGCCAAACGCGGTGATGATTCAGAGCTACACGTATGACGCACTGAACCGGCTTGGAACTGCAACGGAGACGGGAGCGTGGACGCAGACCTACGATTACGATCGGTGGGGCAATCGTGCGGTCAGATCAGGCTCCCACATTCCGACGCCCAGACAGACTCCCACATCAAATTCTCCAAGCGACTTGCCGGCTTTATTCAATCAAGTCAACAACCGGATCAAGGCGACGACAGAATACGGATACGACGCCGCGGGTAATCTCACGTCTATGCCTGGCATCGTAGCAGGTCCATCGGACACGATGACCTATGACGCAGAGAATCGTCAGAAGACGTTTAATGGGACGGCAGGGCAATACTTCTATGACGGAGACGGGAGAAGAGTGAAGAAGATCGATGGCTCAGGGACGACAGTGTTTGTGTATAATGCCGTAGGTCAGTTGATAGCTGAATATCACAGCGACGCTGTACCTCAGCCCGCGGGGGGAGGCGGCACGAGTTATTTGACAAGTGATCATCTTGGCAGCACAAGGGTGGTAACGGACGGTCGGGGCAATGTGAAAGCCAGGCACGACTACCTGCCGTTCGGCGAGGAATTGCGTGCGAACATAGGGCAGCGTACGACGGCAATGAAGTATGACGGCGCAGACTCGACGAAGCAAAAGTTCACCCAAAAAGAAAGAGATAGTGAATCAGGCCTGGATTACTTTCTTGCGAGATACTACTCGTCAGCCCAGGGAAGGTTCTTGTCGATTGATCCACAGAATGCGGGAACGACCAAGAAAGATCCTCAAAGCTGGAACGGCTATATGTATGGCCGCAACAACCCGCTAAAGTACGTTGATCCAGACGGGCTGAAGGTTAGAGTTTACGACGAAAACGGTAACTACCATGACCTTTCCGACGAAGAGGCAAACAACAGCATCTTCAACAAAAAATATATTAAGTCGATAGGATTCACGGTCAAGGGCGGCAACATCCTTGACGACAAGGGCAAGTTAGTAGGAACGTACACGCGCATCAGTTTTGATGACTTCACCCGCCAGGCGAACGCAGTTGTCTTTGGGCTCGCGGCTCGCGCAAAAGCCATGAACCAAGCGATAGCGGCCTTCGGAATTGGAACTGTAGCAATCGGAGCGACCGGCGGAGCCGCGGCCTACGCCGGTGGCGTTGTCTTAGCCGGGTCGAGCCTTACTACCCTTGAGATTGGTGAAGCAGGTGTCACGGTCGCAGAGGTTGAACAAGCTGCGGCGGCTGGGAATGTCGTAGCTGAGACGATTACAGGCTACACTAAGCACGGAATCAACTCAGCAATTTCACATGATGGCGTTGGTGTTTCTGCAAGGGCAATTCTCGATGCCGTCAAGAACCCGATCAAGCTTACTCTCCAGAGTGGGGGTCGCGTCAGAATCGACGGGAAGGACGCAACTGTAATCCTTAATCAAGTGGGGAAGATTATCACTACATGGGCGCGAAGTAGTGCTGGCACGCGGATTCCCTGAGCGAATGCTTATGCCAATAAAACTTTCTCCGCCGATGGCAGAGTTACTAAGAGAAGCTGTTAGCAAGCGGCGTCCACATCTGGCCGGTTTACTTGCGTCACTTGAAGATGTAGAGCTTACCGACTCTCAGCGCGATGAGCTTTGGGATGCTGTTGCGGATGAATTCTCCGAGACTGGGCTCAAAGAAGACGACGAGCCAAATGAACGAGGACTAATGCTAGAGGACTTAATAGGTCGCCTTAGGCGTCCTTAGATACCGGGCGTCTCGATAACGCGCATTATGTCGGAGAACAGCGCAAGTGCCACTGCTTTTTTAGCCGGGGTACCAGTTGGTGCCAGGCCTGCAAAACTACGATTCGATTTACCTTCAGATAACGCTTAACGGTTGGCGTGGTGTGCGATGAAGGCTTCCAAGACGGAGGCGATCTTGTCTTGCTGGCCGCGCGGGAGCTTGGATGCAGCTTCAAAGAGGCGGCGCATCTTGCCGGTTGGTCCAGTTCCTCGCCTCTTCCTACCGTTTTCAATATCTTCGCTCCCGAGAAGTTCAGCCATTGGGACATTGAGAGCTTTGGCGCAACTGCGCACGACTTCCAAGGCGGGGTTAACCGCGCGGCGTTCGTAGTAGTCAATCATCTCGCGAGTGGTGCCGAGCACGTCTGCGAGTTCTTTTTGAGTGAGTCCCTTGGCCTTGCGCAGCGCAGAGAGGCGCTGACCGAAGAGCGGCGCTTCTTTGGTTGGTGGACGTCCCGCCATAACGTCCTGATTATAACGCCACAGGGCAAGTTCGTTTCGGCGGATACGTTGCGGCAATGGCTGTCGTGCCTGCGAGGCTTCTTTGCCTGGATGAACCAGACCGGTCTCCTGATCCACGACCCCTCGGAGCTGTTGAAGCTGCCCCGGAAGAGCCGGACGCTTCCCCACGTTCTGAGTGAATCCGATATCGCGCAGTTGATTGAGTCACCGGACGTTTACACCCCGATTGGCTTGAGGGACCGCGCGTTGATGGAAGTTCTGTACGCAACCGGCATCCGTCTGGCAGAAGCGCACAAGCTCGACCTGTACGATGTAGACACAAGCACCGGCTTGCTTTTCGTCCGCCAGGGCAAAGGCGGCCGCGATCGCGTCGTTCCTCTGACCGAAACTGCCTGCAAATGGCTTCCGCTCCTTAAGAAAGTTCAATCCCCTCCTATGAGAAGGATTGAAATTTAATGGCGTAGTCTACGCTTTATCTTGGAGGTTTCGCTGATGGAAATCCGCGAGGTTCAGAGCGCACCGGAACCAGACACTAACGAATCCGCCTTACGTCCTAAGCCACAACTTCTGCAAGAAGCGAAACACCGCCAGGATCGGGCGACAGCCACTAGACTTCGCCTTGAAGATCAACGAGCGAACGCGCGGTTGATTCGTTTTAAAGATGCCTCTCTATTCTGCGTAGCTTTGATATTTGCGATTGCCGTTGCTACCTCGGCGTTGTACGTGGTGGTGCTTCCCCGAGTCC
>JBASRM010000045.1:0-2970 GCA_049273835.1 Blastocatellia bacterium
ACTCGGAGCTTACTATGCCGAGCAACGCCAATTAGGCCCCGCCGAGCAAGCCTATCTGGCCACGCTCGAGATCGATCCAAAGTACTACGACGCATATTCCAATCTGGGAGACGTTTACAGAGTCCAAGGAAACCTGGCGGAAGCCGAACGTTGCTATCTGAAAGCCCTTGAATACGGGGCCGTCTACTCTGTTACCTACTACAATCTGGGCGTTACCTATATCACCGAAGGCAGGCTTGCCGACGCCGAGCAGCCACTTCTTCGCGCGGTGGAGCTTTGGCCCAATCACACCAAGGCGCGTTACAACCTCGCGTGGGCCTACGACCAGCAAGGGAAATCTGCGATGGCCGAACGAATGTACGTCGAGACCTTGGAAAGGGACCCTGCCTACCCGGAAGCCCGCATCAATTTGGCCGCACTACTCGCACGGCAAGCGCGCTACCCCGACGCGCTCGAGCATCTGCAAATCGCAAGACGCTACGCACCCGATCATCCGGTGCTGCTTTACACGCTCGGAGATGTGTACCTGAAGACCGCTCGTTACCAAGACGCAATCGCGGTGTTCAGCCCGCTGGCTGTTCGCAACCTTCATCAGAATTTCGTTCATACCAGCCTGGGTCTGTGCTACGAAAACATCGGGAAAAAGGATGAAGCGAAAAGCGCGTTTCAAAAGGCCATCGAGTTCGCGCCTGACGATCCCTACACCAAGACAGCCCGTGAGCATTTGGCCAAACTTCAAGGCGTCAACTGAGCGGCGCCTGTGAGATAATGAGCGGGCATTTTTGATCGAAGAAGGAGAGAATCGTATGTCACGGATCGTTCGATGTGGGCTCATCCAGGCTGCCAACGAAGAACCTGCCAAGAGCTCAATAGAAAAAATCAAAAAGGCTATGACCGACAAGCACATTGCGATGATCGACGACGCCGCGAACAAGGGCGTCCAGATCATTTGCCTTCAGGAGCTCTTCAATGGTCCTTATTTTCCCGCAGAGCAGAACCCTCACTGGTACGACATGGTCGAACGTATCCCCGATGGACCGACCACCCAGTTGATGTGCGATATCGCGCGAAAGCATGCGATGGCGATGGTGATTCCAATCTACGAGGAGGAGATGACCGGGGTGTATTACAACACCGCGGCGGTGATCGACGCCGACGGGAGGTATCTGGGCAAGTATCGCAAGACCCACATACCGCATTGTCTGCCGGGTTTCTGGGAGAAATTCTATTTTACGCCGGGGAATCTCGGCTTCCCGACCTTTGAAACCAGGTACGCTCGCATCGGCGTGTACATTTGTTACGACCGTCACTTTCCCGAAGGCGCCCGAGCGCTGGGTCTTCACGGCGCCGAAATCGTCTTCATACCCTCGGCCACGACCAAGGGACATGCGGATTATCTATGGGAACTCGAGCAGCGGGCGCACGCGGTGGCAAACGGGTATTTCGTTGGAACGATCAATCGCGTCGGGACCGAGGCTCCATGGAACATTGGTGAGTTCTTCGGCTCGTCTTACTTTGCAAATCCGGACGGGCGAATACTGGCCAAGGGCAGCGACGACAAGGATGAGTTAATCGTAGCCGATCTAGATCTCGACGAGATAAAAGAAGTGCGAACGCACTGGCAGTTCTATCGCGATAGAAGACCGGACATGTACGGACCGCTTTGTGGTCAGTAGGAGCGAATCGGTCATGCTAGGAGGTGAGAGGGAAATCTTGTTCTCACGACTAGAAAATGCTGCTTTGGAAATACTGTGAGTGCGATTATCTTCTGCTGGGACCTACGGATCATCTCGCGACTTTCGGACTCGATACTCGATCAATCTTCCGTCCTCGTCAAAATTGAAGGACATATATTCACCGCGTCGTCCGTATCCACTTCACCGTCCCTCTCATACGAGCTTGGTCCAACAGCAGAAATCAAACTTCCCTTTTATCTCTAGGCCTACTGCTTGATGCTTAAACCACATTCATCATCTAATGGAGATGTAAGACGATCTCGTCAGCCGGATCATGCAAAGAGTGCTAACCGCTATTGCCATATCACAATCGCAAAGACAAAAAGTCGGGCATCTCTTTCAAGGCCGCTACAAGTCGATTCTCTGTCAGACGGATCGCTATCTGGGTGGTGCGTTACATCCATATCCTGTGAGATTAAAGATGGTGAAGCGGCGCGAGGAGTTTGAGTACAGCGGTCAACGAGCATATCTTGGATTTGGACAGAACGAGGTTGGTGGATTCCGAGCCGATGCTGCGGGATTTCGGCGTGACTAAGATAGCGGGCGGTTGGAGACTACACCCGATTGGTCGAGGCGAGGCTGGGAGAGAAGAGTCAGGACTACTACTATCGAGGGGGAAAGGTTCAGCGGTGACGAGGCGAGTCGAAGCGGCGCGTCAACGCGGGGAAGGCAGTTCGGAATTGATGAAACTTCGGGAGGCGCTTAGATCGAAAGAACGGTCTTAGTCAAATGTCAAGAAAGTGGCGAGTAGGCAGGTTTCTTCCGATGCTGAGGTTGAGGTTTGTTTTCTCTGTTGCCGCCTGGTCTCCCGGCGGTGCCACGATATTTCAACCTTTCATCAGTTGGCCCCTGCCCCTCTCAGAACCGTGCGTGCGCTATTAACGCACACGGCTCCTCAGACTGTCTTTCGCGCTCGATAGAAGAGATTTACTCGCACGCGCGGTTGCGGCAACGGGAAGACCTGAAGCAGCCTCTCGAATTCATCCCACCTGTAGCTCCTACGTTGGCTCCGCCGATTCAACCACTTGAATAACATCTTCGTTACCTCGCGATGGAATCGCGCCAGCCCTCGGTAGTTGTCCGTCACTCCGTAATAATGTCCTCGGAGCTTCAGCACTACCTGCTGCATGATCCACTGGGTCGGCTTCATTCGATTTAGCTTTATCCACTCCTTGAATGTCACCAGCTTCGCCCGGAACTTCTTCCTTGACGTCACTCGCTTCATCCGGAATCG
>JBASRM010000046.1:0-3994 GCA_049273835.1 Blastocatellia bacterium
GACCTGTGGTTCGAGAAGGTCTACCGGAAGAGCTGCAAAGGGAAGGCGAGGCTGATCCGCTTTGCCGATGATTTCGTCGCATGCTTTCAGAGTAGGGAGGATGCGATGAGATTCCAAGCAGCGCTAGTGGAACGGCTGAACAAGTTCGGACTTGAGGCAGAACCGACAAAGACCAAGGTGCTGGAGTTTGGGCGCGACGCGGAGAGGCACGCGGATGCAAGAGGAGAGAAACCAGAGACGTTCGATTTCCTGGGGTTCACTCATTATTGCAGCCGGTCGAAAGACGGGAAGCGATTCCGGATGAAGCGAGTGACGTCAAGGAAGAAGTTCCGGGCGAAGCTGGTGACATTCAAGGAGTGGATGAAGCAAAATCGAATGAAGCCGACCCAGTGGATCATGCAGCAGATAGGGGTGAAGCTCCGAGGTCACTATCAGTACTACGGAGTAACAGATAACTATCGCGGACTCGCGCGATACTACCGCGGGGTAACAAAGATGTTATTCAAGTGGATGAATCGGCGGAGCCAACGCAGGAGCTACAGGTGGGATGAATTCGAGAGGCTGCTTCAGGTCTTCCCGCTGCCGCAACCGCGGGTGCGAGTAAACCTCTTCTATCGAGCGCGAAAGACAGTCTGAGGAGCCGTGTGCGTTAATAGCGCACGCACGGTTCTGAGAGGGGCAGGGCCAACTGGTGTATGGTTGAAATATCGTGGCACCGCCGGGAAACCAGGCGGCAAACAGAGAAAACAAACCTCAACCTCAGCATCGGAAGAAACCTGCCTACTCACCAGTTCCTTGAGATTCGCGAAAGATCGAAATGTCAACAAACTCAAGCCTGACCCCTTTCTGTCGTAGGCCTGTTGCTTCCAGGCTGTCGTCTGGTCTGTTAGACTTTTTCTTACTTTCCTTATGGGGGCAAAAACCGGGCTTAAGCGGGTAATGATCTATGTCGCAGGCTGGGGCTTCATCGTCTTGGGCATCCTCGGTCTCGTACTACCAATACTTCAAGGGATTTTATTCCTACTCATCGGACTATTCCTCCTGTCAAGTGTTTCTCCCAGGGCCGAAAGGCTGCTTCGGAAGATTAGAAAGCGATTCCCCCGCCTCAGCAGCAAGCTTGATGAGGCGGCGCCGAAAGCCAGGGAGGCACAACGCCGAATAGCGGCGCGTGCCGATCGTTTGAAATTAAAAACGAAACGTCTACACGCGAGGATCTTCGAGCGCAATAAGCGCCGCCCCGGTGATCGACCTGCCGGATAGCTCGATTGGGTCGGGGCCTTCAGGATGGACGCAGAATCTATGTTAGAATTATCGCCTCTTTCGAGCGAACAGCGGGCGGAAAGGGCGTACCTTCTTATCCAATGACTAAGAATATTCTGGTTGTTGATGATTATCCGACGATGCGACGGATGATACTTGCCTCTTTGCGGGATTTGAAAAACGTTGATTTCGACGAGGCGAGCAGCGGACTCGAGGCGATCGAGCGGCTTGCGCTTTCGGCTGTGAACCTGATGATCCTGGATTTGAATATGCCTGACATGCACGGGTTGGAAGTGGTGGATTTTGTCCGCAAGCATCAAGTCTATCGCTCGATTCCAATTATCGTTCTGACGACCCGGGGTGATGATGCCAGCCGATCCGCCGCGCTGGCGGCTGGTGCTTCGTTATATATAACAAAGCCTTTTCTTCCCCAGGTTCTGGCTTCAAACGTAACTGAGTTGTTGACTACGAATCAGTAGAGGTGCGCTGTGTCCACTGCCAAGCGTGAAGAAGGGAATAACGAGTTCTTCGCTGCGTTTCTGGAAGATTATTTCGCTGAATGCGACGAACACCTGACGATCGTGCGCCGCAATCTGGTGGCCCTTGAACCGCTGGTGGACCAGACACACATCGACCGATCAATCCTCGATGAGCTCTTTCGCAGTTTCCATTCACTTAAGGGGATTTCGGGGATGGTAGGGCTGGCTGAAGCGGAACAGCTTGCCCATCAAACGGAGAGTTATCTCCGGGCGTTGCGGGACAATGAAGTGACTCTCACCTCTGAGGGTATGGATGTTCTGATCGCCGGAACAAAAATGCTGGAACAAGTCGTTGCCGAGCGTCGAGCCGGCTCGTCGATAACGGATATCGCTCACTTGACCAATCGGCTCGCAAGCTTGGTTTCGACCCCCGCCCTGGTGAATCCCACGCAACTCAAAAAAATTGCTGACTCGGAGCCTGCGTCGCTGAATGCCGATGAGACCGCGCGTATCGCGGCCGCGAAACACCAGGGCGTTCGGATCTGGCAGTTCGAGTTCAGACCTTCGTCGGTGCTTGCCGAGCGCGGCATCAATGTGAACAGCCTTCGCGCGCGCCTACAGGAAGCAGGTGAGCTGATCCACGCAGCGCCGCGCTTAATGGACGAAGGACGAATCGCATTCGAGTTTCTGGTGGCAAGCGCCCTGGATGAAACTGTTTTCTCGGAGTGGCGCGACGACGGGTTGACCTTTAGCGCCTACGAACACTCGGAGATTCCGGCGTCCGCGCTGGTTGATGCCGAGGAGTCGCGCCGGAACTTGCAAACCGCGGCCCCGCCCGCGCCGTCGAGTGTAGTGCGTGTTGATTTGGGGCGCATCGATGATTTAATGCGAATGGTTGGTGAAATGGTTATCAGCCGTTCTCGCCTGGATGATCATCTGAAGCATCTTGAAGCCACCTTGCCTGCCCCGCAATGGCGCCCTTTGCAAGAGACGAATCTCAGGATGGAACGCCAACTCCAAGATATGCGCGAAGGTGTCATGCGAGTTCGGATGGTTCCAATTGGCGACATATTCGAGCGTATGCGGTTCGTGGTGCGGGATCTGGCTCGTGAGTATCAGAAAAACGTAAAACTGGAAGTTAGCGGACAACAAACCGAAATCGACAAACTGCTCGTCGAGCGAATGATGGACCCCATTCTGCACCTGGTCCGCAACGCTGTGAGTCACGGCTTGGAGTCTCCAGCCGAACGCAGGTCACTGGGTAAACCGCCCGATGGAAGGCTCGAGCTTCGAGCGGCGACTTTCGGCGAAATGGTAGTGATCGAGATTGAAGATGACGGGCGAGGAATAGATGCGGAAGACGTTGTCAAACGCGCTTCAGCGATGGGATTGATCGACCCCGACTTGCGGTCTTATCCGGGGATGCTGCTCGACCTGATCTGCGAGCCTGGGTTTTCCACTCGCCAGGAGGTAGACCGGGCCTCCGGCCGCGGAATCGGGATGAGCGTGGTAAAAAATACCGTACAGGCGCTCGGCGGGTCGGTTGAACTGGACACCCAGGTTGGACGTGGGACCCTGTTTACGATTCAGTTGCCGTTGACGCTTGCGATTGCAGACGCGCTCATTGTCACGGTTGGCGACCAGAAGTTCGCCGTCCCTCAATCGACGGTACAGGAGGTCATAGAGGTTGAGTCCTCGTCGGTGAAGGTGTTTGAGAATAACGAAATCATTTCGTATCGTGGAAGAGTTCTGCCGCTGTTGCGCCTGGCGCGGCTCTTTAAGCTGGCCGAAAGCCCTCGCAGTTCGTTTCAGGCTTTTGTAATCGGCACAGGAATGAGCGCGGTGGGAATTGCCGTCGATCGCGTACTGGGTCAGCGCGAGATTGTGGTTCGAGCGATCAGCGATCCGCTGATTCGCGTTCCAGGCATCGCGGGTGCGACGGAGCTTGGCGATGGGCAAATCATATTGATTGTCGAGGCAGCCGATTTCAGACGCGCCGCCGGCAATACCTTATCTGGCCGCCAGCCAATGGGCGAAGTATGATCGCGGCTTCTCAATAGTGAACGCCAACTGTGGAGTCGGACTATGTCGGATGAAAAAGCCGCTTCTGAACCCTTTATTATTTTTGAAGTAGCGGGAACAACCTATGGTTTGCCGAGTCGCCTGGTCCAGCAGATGGAAATGATCGACAACGTCACGGTCGTTCCCAATGCGCCCGCTGCAGTCGAAGGCGTCATCTTCTCGCGAGGGCAGGT
>JBASRM010000052.1:0-19129 GCA_049273835.1 Blastocatellia bacterium
TCGTGCATTAGTAGTTGCCTGAACATTATCAATACTGAGTAATGACTGTACTCTTCATGCTCCGCCGTCCGTTGCCAATCTTCTACAGATAGCTCTTTCAAACGCTTAACGAGGCGCGCCCGTTCTCGCACGTACTGGTCAAGTGCTTCGTCTAAATCAGTGTTTAGTAGTGAGCCAGCTTCCTCCTCTGGAGATGGAACCATAGACCTGATGTAAGGGGTTGGATCAGAGAGCATCAGCTCTAGGCGTGAGAGGTAAGCTGTGTCCGCGGTAGATATGTGGCAAGCATGTTCGTGAGCGGACCATTTGTTGGGGCTGGGGCGACGCTTCAGATTCTGTGACGGCACCTCGCGAACAAGGCTAATAATAATATCAGGAGCGCCCTCTAAAGTAGCTATCAAGGTTTGCGTATTATTCATAATCTCCTCCGAGTTTCGTGATGCCGGTAAGCCGCCTAACGACCGCGGCTCAGTCGCGGCGCGCCTCGGATCCTAACGCCCGCGCCGTCGGCTGCAGCCGCTTGTCAGGCGGGCGCCTTCGTCTAGGAAAGGTCCCTGAGTTCATCGTCCGGAACCCTTCTTAGCGTCCCGTCGGCGGATTTGTAGAACCCGTCGAGCGCAACGGTGGCGATCGGCGACCATGACGGGAATCGAAGAAAACCCTGCACGATCGCCCGAACCGTACCCTGCTGACGCTCCAAGATGATCAATGAAATTGTCCCGATACTCCACCCGAACCGAAGCGTGTCGGTAGGAGTGTGCGCGAGGGAAAGCAGTTTTTCGAGCGACAGCTGCCGAAGGACGGCGCCACGCTACAAGCCACCGGCTTTGCCGGTAGCACCTGGCTCTGTGCCCCCCATCGCGCGGAAGCACTTCCAGCTCCCGTCCGGGAGCTTCTTGAGCACCACCAGAGATCACGGCTAGTTCCGCCGCCAGGCTCAGAGCCTTGTCATCGAACGCCTGCGTGAGCTTTAGCGTTTGGAAGTAGTCGGCACGAGACAACACTTCAAGTACTCGAAGGTCCGTGCATCGACCTTCTTATCCTTGTTGAGAGTCGCCTTACCGCCATTCATGTCTGGCTCGCCCAAAATCTCTCTGCCCATTGAGACCAACTCCAGGGCGATCCACCACTTGCCGAGCGAAAATCTTTGCCGCACCGGAGTGGCGCTTATCCGGGCGCCCGTATCAACACACCACCCAGCTATTCACTCGTCTTACCGTCAAAGTGCTCCTCGTGCGATAGCGCATCACTCTTGGTCCGATGAATCGTTCCATCCCGGTGCTCAGGTGGAGAATAGAGAGTGTAGAGCTTTAATTCTTCAGTGTCTGAATCGTTGATAACGTTGTGCTTCGTGCCTGCCGGAATGACCACAGCGAACCCGTCTGAAAGCTGATGCTTCACACCATCGAGAATCGCGGTGCCTTGCCCGGCTTCGACTCGAATGAACTGATCCAACGTGTGAATCTCCTCTCCAATCTCCTCCTTTCCACGAAGGCTCATCAAAACGAGTTGAGTGTTCTTTGCCGTATACAACACTCGCCTGAAGTCCTTGTTGTCGAGCGTATCGCGTTCAATATTTGTCACATACCCTCTCATAGACGATTACCTCCTAAATGTGTTTGCCCTTATCCTTACATTATTCAAGCCGCCCGGATTCGCTGAGTCCAGTCCGCAAGATTCTGAAGTAGCTTTCGGATCAAGTCCTCCGTCGTCTTATCCGTTAGATTCCCCTCCGAATCAAACCGCGCCGAGGCATTCCCGATCATAACCTCGGGCCGGTTGACTGGTAACATATTCAGGAAGACGAACATCTGGCGCAGGTGATATTGCGCTCGCGCGGTTCCGATTGTCCCAATCGAAGCTCCCATGATCGCAACCGGTTTTCCGTCCCACGCGCTGTCTCCGTAAGGCCTGGAAGCCCAATCAATCGCGTTCTTCAACACGCCGGGAACGGAGTAGTTGTATTCGGGCGTCACAATTAGCAACGCATCAGCCTCTCTAATGCGGCTCTTCAATTCCACGATTTTGACAGGTGGATTCTGCTCATCGTCCTGATTGAATCCAGGGATGCCATCAAGCTCAAAGATATCGAGTGTCGCGCCGGCGGGCACGAGTTGCGCTGCCGCGCGAAGGGCGGCCCGATTGTATGATTCGCGACGAAGACTGCCGGCGATGCCAAGTATGCGAACTGGTTTGCTCATTTGCGTTCTCCTTGATCTCGAGCAGGTTACGGAGGATAGCCTTCTATTGTCATGTCTGTCGCTCTATGTATTGTTCATAACTCTCCTTCGCGATAGGCTGCTGAAGTCTCAGGGACGGATCGACAAGCGCCGATCTAAACGCCCGGCGTTGTGGGTTGGCGCTAGCCGCCAAATTCTGGAGTATTGTTGCGCCGAGCTCGGCGAACACACGCGCGAACCGCTTTGATCTCCTCGAGAGTCTGGAACTCGCGTCACGCGATCCATGCTTATCCATCACGTCACAAATATCAAACGATATGGCGCCTCCCAACTTTAGCGCTTACACTTTCACTGCCTCTCGTACGGGTTTTAGGCCCGTTCGTCACCGCTGGCGCGTATTTTGTCCCAAAATGGTTCTTGAAGTGATTCCGTCGTTCTAAACTTCTCAAGCAAAGTTCACGACCCGCCCGTGGCCCCGGTGCTCGCATTCTGGCGAGCGTCAGGCGATGTGCCCCCTGGAAGGCGATGTCCCGTCCGGAGCGGTAAGTCCGCACCCGGGCAGGATGAATTCAAGAAAACGGTGAGCACAATGGCGACCCAGGTTATTCGTCACTCGATCGCGGAGCCGCTCGGCACACACCCGGCTATGCGCTCTTCCGCCGGATTCATGGCCGGCCCCGAACTCGTAACAGACAGCGTCATCGGAGTAAGTAGATGGGCGGAGAATGCCCGCAGACAGGTGTCTGAGCTTGCCGGTTGCGGCAACAGTGTAATCCTGGAAGGCGAGCCGGGCACCGGGAAGAAGTTTCTCGCATCCTTGATACATCGCTGCGGTCCGCGACGTGAACGCCCGTTTTTAACTGTTGCTCTTGGACTAGCCTCTGAAGAGCTGGCCCACGAGGTCTTGTTTGGCTCTGAGCGTCATCCTATGGACGATAGCGCCCGCAGCCAGAAAGGCCTGTTAGAGCTCGCCGCAGGCGGCACGCTTTATATTGACGGGCTGGTGGATGCCTCGCCGGGTTTTACCGCCGATCTCACACGGATTATCGAACGCAGCGGCCTCAACCGCGAGGGAGATGACTTCGTTCGCATATGCTTTGGATCGACGACTCAATCGAGCACTTGCCGCTGGAGGTCGTTTACCAATCGGGCAAGCAAGGTCTTCAACTGCGAGACATTGGAAATCCAACCGCTCCGTGAACGGCGTGATGATATTGAACCGCTGGCTACACACTTCATCAAGCAACGCTGCAAGCAGATACACAGAGAAGTCAGGATGATGTCTCCTGAGGTGACCGAGGTCTTTCGGAATTACGACTGGCCAAGGAACGTCTCGGAGTTAAGAAGAGTAGTCAATCACCTGTTGAGGCAGATAACCCCGCCATCGTTAGATGTCGCCATGTTGCCTGCATACATGCTGGGCTCTGAAGAGGCAAAGAAGATGCTATGCGCATCCGGGCTCGACCTGGACAGCGAAGTAAGGCAGTTTGAGATGAATCTGATTTGCGCGGCGCTCAGGCAGAGCCGCGGGCTTCAAAACAAAGCCGCTCAACTGCTTCGAATCCGACCCACGACACTGTTCATGAAGATCAAACGCTACGGTATCGAGGTTGCAGAATTCAAGTAAGCTCATTGACGGTTTGCAGCAACCGTCCCCTTGAAAAAACCGAACGACCAGAAGCATCCCGCAACCAGATACATCGGCGAGATCAACAGGAACATCAGCAACGTTCGCGCATCAATCTTTGCAAGCCAGATCGCCGCTCTTGCGAGCCTCACAAACGGCATCAGCGTTATCAACGCAGGGTGCCGGAGCAGCAAGTCCCCCGGCAGTCCACCGCGTCTTCGAGCCTCCGCAGAACACCTTCCAAGACTGATCTGATATGTCAGGACCCGTCTCCAACCCGTCCTGTTCAAGTGAGTCACTTCGATAGACGGATCAAAAAGGATCCGCCCGCCTTTCTTGAATATCTTCCAATTGAAGAGCACATCTTCCGCCAACCACATATCGTCGTCAAAATAGCCGTGGCGCTCCAGCACCTCGCGCTTGTAAGTCACATTGGCCGTCGGAACGGACTTCTCAAGTCTCATCGGCGCGGCGGGGATGAATTCCTTGAATTCGAGCAAGTAGCCCGTCCAGCCGCTCAGACTGTTCGGTGTGCCGTTGCGGAGCGAGCCCCCGACGGCGGCATATTCAGCCTCGCGGTGCCGGGCGACCATTCGTTCGATCAAGTCGGGCCGGGCTATGCAGTCCGAATCTATCATCAGACACAGGGGAGCTCGCGTTGCTCTCACTCCCACGTTTCGGGCGGCCCCGGCAAAGGTTCGCCGATCGAGATGAATTAGTCTGATCGAAGGGAATTCACTCTCAACAATTTGCGGTGTTTGATCCGACGAGCTATCGACAACGATCACCTCATAAGGAGTATCAGTGCGTTGGCGGAGGATAGATGTCAAACATCGCTGTATCGTCGCCTCCGAGTTGTAGCAAGGCACGATGACGGATACGATAGGCTCGCTTGACGTCATGAGGTAGGCATTAGGTATATCGTCTCGGCCCGAGATTAAGCAAGATGGCAGTCGCGATTGACAGCCGTTACTTCAATGGCTTCTACTGCAAGACGAGCGCGTTGCGAGAATATCGCCCATGCAAGGCCTCTCCGCACAATTGGGTTCGAAGCTTACTTCGCTGATCTGGCGATTGCTGACCCGCTACGGTCGAATCAAGTATCGATATCTGCTGCCGGTGTATCGGGCTTTAGGACTGCTGCCCAGTCAGAGGAAATCTGACGGGACTTTGAAGCCATCCAGAACGCTTCGCGGTGCTCAGGCCCTGGTGAGGGTGCTGAATCGGCCACTCTATCTCGACCAACTGGGAGCGTTGACCGCACGACTCGAAAAAAGCAAAGGAACCGTGATATTTCTTCCATCTGTCGGGTGGGACATTGTTAACACTCAGCGAACCCATCATCTTGCGCGGGAATTTGCACGTCAGGGCTACGTTGCGATCTTCGACAGCAGCAACTCTTACGACGACGTGAGCGGGTTCAAAGAAGTCGAGCCCAATCTGTTTTTGTTTCGCGGATCCGACGATGTTCTGCCTGAGATCCCCGACCCGGTCTTGTGGTCATTCACATACAACTTTGACCGGCGGGACGCTTACACATCCTCGGCGATCACGGTCTACGACTGGATTGATGAACTCGAGGTGTTTCATTTTGATCGCGCTTTTCTCCTGAGAAATCACGAGCGGGCGTTGAAAGAAGCGACCGTCGTCGCGAGTGTCGCCCGGCGGCTTCACGACCGCGCTTCGGCGACCCGGCCGGATGCCGTCTATCTTCCTAACGGAGTTGAGTACGATCACTTTGCAAACGAATCCATTTTGGCGCCGGATGACTCCGACATTGACCCGGCCTGGCTTAGCGGAAAGCCGGTCGCCGGATATTACGGTGCGTTGGCCGAATGGTTTGATTATGACTTGCTGACCGAGGTGGCGCGAATGCGGCCGGACTGGAATTTTCTATTGATCGGGCCGAAGTATGATAACAGCCTCAGCGAGCGAGGCCGATTGATGCTCAAGCGTCCGAACGTACGTTGGATCGGTCCGCGCGATTACCAGCAGCTTCCGGGATATCTGCGCATCTTCGACGTTGCGATGATACCCTTCGAGATCAACAACATCACGCTCGCTACTTCCCCCCTCAAGCTTTTTGAATACTTCGCGGGAGGCAAGCCGGTCGTTGCGACTCCGATGCCCGAATGTCAGGTATTCCCCCAGGTAAACATCGCTCGAACCGCCGAAGAGTTCTCGATGGCGATGGATGCCGCGAGGCTTCAAGGACAGGACCAGCAGTTTCGGGAGGTGATGCGAAAGCTGGGGCGCGATAACTCATGGAACGCGCGGGTGCGGTCAATACTTGAGCACCTACGAAGCAAGTCAACCACAAGAAGTGGGGAGAACGGGACGGCTCTTTCTAACCGGCAAACTGATGCTGCGCCATCTGCTCGATAGTTTCCACGATGGAACATTGTGAGGTTGACGCCGCGGTCCTGATGTTTTTTCCGAACACGGTCCCAAGATTATCAGAGAAGTACATTACAAGCTGTTCGGCAAGCGCAGCCGGATCTCCCGGCGAGAACAGCAGCCCGTTGAAGCCTTCTATCACCGCTTCGCAAAGCCCTCCGGTTCTTGACGCTATCACCGGCAGTCCGCTTGATAAGGCTATGCGGGCCACGCCGCTTTGAGTCGCGCTGAGATAGGGAAGAACGAGGACATCGGCGTCTTCGAATATCGCGGGGACCTCCTCGTTGGGAACGTAGCGATTGTCTATGTGGACCGAGTCTTCGAGACCGCGCTCTCGAATGAGCCGCTGATACTTAGCCACCGAATCGTAAAACTCACCTACGATGACCAGCCTGCAGTCTATCTTGGAAAGCACCAGAGGCATCGCCGCGAGCAGCACCTCCAGGCCTTTATACTTGCGCACCTTTCCGAAGAACAGGATTGTGCGGCCGTCACGGCTTCCGGCGTCTGCGCTCGAGAACTCCTCCAATGATGGAAGTGGCGAGACGGTTATTTCCTTCCCCGGCACCAATGCCGACAAGTCATCGCGATCCTTAGTAGAGTGCGTAATGAAATGATCGGCCGATGAAAAAGCGAACCTCAGCAAGAGGCGATCAAGGGGGCCGCCTTCGTGTGGGAAAACATTGTGGCATTCGAAGATGCGCTTCACCCCAGACCTGCGCAGCAATCTTGAGAGCGTGCCGGCGATCGGCGCAAAGAACGGATTCCACCATTCGAACACGACGATATCGGGCGAGAATGCTTTTACCCGACTTAAAGCCCGCAACCACGAGATGGGATTCAGAGGTGTAAGGATAGGAAGCGCCTTCGGGTCCAGCTTCAACAGGCTGCTGTCCAGTTGGGTGGCGCCGGGGAAGAGTATGCGAGGGTAGAGCTTGCGAAAGGATACTACCTGGACCGTATGCCCGCGATCGCGGAGTTCACGCCAGAGCCAGTAAACATGGTGAGCAATGCCACCCCGCAGTGGGTATGCCGGCCCAATTATACTGACTCTCATTCAGCCGTTTTACCTCGACCTACTCCGATCACTCTTCCGTCCGCGCTAAAGTTGAGATCTTCTTCATCGCTTGATTCGACGACCGAGTAGTCGCTCTCGCGTCGGTATGAGAACGCAATCATTTCGGCCAGCAAACCGAACAACACCAGCTGAACACCGACGATGGCCAGAAGCGTTCCGATGATCAGCAGCGGCCGATTGCTCAGCCACTCGTTGAAGAAAACGCGCATGATAACGAGATATGAGTCTATCGCCGTTCCGATGCCCGCCAGCAGCAGGCCCATCAAGCCGAAGAAATGGAGCGGCTTGTTTGTGTAGCGAGTCATCAGAATGACGGTCAACAGGCTGAAGACGCCTCCAAGCACTCTTTCCAAACCGTAGCGAGAACTACCGTGCTCGCGGGGCGCGTGCTCGATTTTCACCTCACCCAGACGGAAGCCTCGATAGCTTGCCAGCACCGGTATGTAGCGATGCCGTTCGCCGTAGACCATTACCTCGTCCAGCACTTCTCTCCTGTAGCACTTGAAGCCACAGTTGATGTCGTGGAGGCGGACTCCGGTCAGAAGCGACGTCACCCAATTGTAGATCTTGGACCCCAACTTTCTGCTCAACCGATCGCGCCTTTGATGTCGCCAACCAGACACCAGATCAAACCCATCGTCCAGTTGCTCCAGAAGCAACGGCAATTGCTCGGGGATATCCTGGAGATCGGCGTCCATAGTCGCAATTATGGCGTACCGGGCGGCCCGAAACCCGGCCGCGAGCGCCGCCGACTTGCCGAAGTTCCTCCGAAATCGAATGTACCTGACCGTCGGGTTTTGAGCGCTGATCTCTCTCAATCGGTCGATTGACCCATCCTGGCTTCCATCATCGACGAAAATGATCTCATAGCGCGCCGCGACCTGGGTAAGCACCGCCGACAACCGCTGGTTTAGTTCGTCGAGGGAAGGGCGTTCGTCAAAAAGCGGGACTACCACCGAGATTGCGGTCGAGCTCACATAAACGGATTTGCCCTTGGAAGTCTTCATAACTTTGAGACTTGGGTAATTGCGCGCGCGCTCTCGCTTGGATAAGATATAGCGGCTATCAGGCTGAATACAAATGAAATTTTGCGAACTTCGTTAAGAACTAAAACCGGATAATCGTATTGGTGTTTCAGGATTCTTCCTCAACTTTGTCCTGGCCGACCGAGTGACCGAGATGGTGAGCGTCGCCTCCAAAAAAACCAAAAAGCACTTACAGATCGCAGACTCGAAGCCCAAGGCAGAGCCGGATACTTCAGTTCGAAACAAGTCCCTGTATATCGCACTCGCATCACTGGTCATCGTAGTCGGTGTTTGTTATGCGAACGCCCTGGGAAACGGCTTCGTGTTTGATGATCACGGACATGTGTTGTCCAACAAATCGTTTCGCAGCCTTACAAACCTTCCAAAACTCCTGGTCGCGTCGTATCGTCCACTCAGAGACATTTCATACGCGCTCGACTTCGCGCTGTGGGGCGAGCGGCCATTTGGATTTCATTTGACCAGCATTCTAATACATCTGGGCAACACACTCATTGTAATGCTGTTGATGCGCCGTTTGACCCGCGACATCATACCGGCGAGTATTGCCGCGCTCATTTTTGCCGTCCATCCCATCCAGGTCGACGCGGTTACCTATGTCTCGGGCAGACGAGACGTTCTGTTCAGTTTGTTTTATCTGGTGAGTTTCCATTCCTACTTGACCTATCGGCGGCTGGCGGATAATCGCGATCAGCGTTCGAGTAGCCTGCGCGCCTTTCTTTTTTTCGCGCTGTTCCTTGTGTGCTGGGCTCTGAGTCTGCTCTCGAAAGAAATGGCTGCGAGTATGCCCTTGGTCATCTTCTTATGGAATTTTTGTGACGTATGGGATAAGCAGGGCAGTAACTGGGGACGGCAGCTATTCAATGCGATAAAGAAAACGCTGAGGCGGGACAGATGGCTTTACCTGACTCTCTCGCTGGCAGTGCCCGCGTATGTTTGGTATCAGGTTTTCGTCAAGGGCGGCTCGATGCGCGCCAGGATGTCAGGATTCGACTACTGGGGCGGTAGTTTTTATACCAACTTGCTTACCTCGATCCGGGTGCAGGCTTGGTTTTTGAAACAGCTCGTTTTCCCGACGCCAATCGTGCAGTACTCCGGCGCGTTCGACATTGCGGCGACTATTCTGGAGTGGCGAGTGATCCTTTCCGTCATCGTCGTGGGAGCGACGCTCGCGGCGGGTTTTGTCCTGCTGAACAAGGACAGGCTGCTTGCGTTTGCGATACTCTCCTACTTCGCATTGCTCGTCCCTGTCAGTCAGATAATTCCGCATCACGAATTGCTTGCCGATCATTATTTGTATTTGCCGATGATGAGCTTCGGCCTGTTTGTCGCCTTGCTTGCGCGGAAGGTTGCGTCCAGAAGCGAGATGTTCAAGCGCATCTCCTACGCCGCGGCCGGTGCGGTTGTGATTGTTTTTGCGGTCATGACGGTCATGCGAAATCCTGTTTACAAGGATGATCTCGCGCTTTGGAAGACTAATTATCAAGAGGTTCCAAACTCGGTTCGCGCGGTATCGAGCCTGGCCGGCCGTTACGCCACAAGCTATCCGGGTAGGGCCGCGGAACTATACAAGCAATGCATTGCGCTCGATCCTGCTTATGCGCCGGCCTACGGTAGCCTTGCGTTTCTCTATCAGACGAAGGACAAGGCTCGCGAGACCGAGCAACTGGTTCTGAAGGGGCTGTCGCTGCCTGATTCTCAGATGGTGTCTCCTGGCTATGAGAATCCGAATAGATTCAAGTCCGAGCTGACTACGGCGCTGGCGCTGGCAAAAGGGTTTCAGGGGTTTCAGAAGGAGGCTGAAGACCTGCTGCTCAAAGCGATTGATATGTATCCGTCGAACTCGCAGCCATACTCGCTGTTGGCGGGGTATTATCACCCGATTGATCGACAGAAGGAGCTTGCAATACTGGGGCGTCAAGTCACGTACTTTCCCAACGACTACTATTCGCTCCAGGCCATCTCCTATCGCCTGATCGAAGATAAAAGGTATGATGACGCGTCGCCTTATCTCGAAAGAATTCTCGCGATAGTTCCTAACGACTTCTACGGGAGTTATCAACTGGGTCAGATTTATCGAAGCAAGAGCGACTGTGCCAAAGCCCGCTCGTACATGGCGATCGCAAGAACGGGGGCGGCAGACGCCGACGATATCAAAGCGGTCGACGGAGCGATGAACGCGATTCGGCAACAATGCGGTGAATGACCGGCGACCGGAGTTGAGGGCGCGATAAGATCTGAGATGACCACCTGGAGCACAAGATGAGTACTACGTCCGACATATTCGATGAGACATCTTACAGGTTGCCGGAAAAGCCGGTGGTGGTTATCGAAGCCCGCAAGTCATGGGTGCCGATAAACCTTCGCGATTTGTGGGCGAGCCGGGAGCTGCTCTATTTCTTGATGTGGCGCGACATCAAGGTGCGCTACAAACAGACGCTGCTTGGCGCTGCGTGGGCGGTGATCCAACCCCTGATCACGATGATCATCTTTACGTACTTTTTCGGAAGACTGGCTCGAGTGCCTACCGACGGCGTGCCGTATCCCATCTTTTTTTACACAGGCCTGTTACTCTGGGGGTTCTTTTCGAACGGTGTGACGAGCGCTGCAAACAGCCTGATTGGCAACAGCAATCTGATAACCAAAGTTTACCTGCCCAGACTGATGATCCCGGCCGCGGCAGTAGGATCGGGGTTGCTGGATTTCGCGATTGCGTCGTTGTTGCTCGTGGGTCTGTTGATTTACTACGGTTTTGGTGTGACATCGGCATACTTGATGATCCCGCCGTTGATCGTGTTAACAACGTTGTTAGCGCTCGGAGTAGGGATATGGTTCTCGGCTCTGAACGTCCGTTACAGAGACGTCCGGTATGCGCTGCCGTTCGTGATTCAAATGTGGATGTTCTTATCGCCGATCATATATCCTTCGAGCCTTGTGCCGGAGGAGTGGCGATGGGTTCTGGCGTTGAATCCCATAACTGGTCTGGTTGAGTCTTTTCGCGCATCGCTCTTCGGACGGCAACAGCCATGGCTTGCGCTGAGCTATTCGGCGGGGTTTACGGTGCTAATGCTCGCGTGGGCGTCCTTGACGTTTCGAAGGATGGAGAGGAGCTTCGCCGAGTTTATTTGACGAGCGAGTTGTTCATCGCTCAATCATGCTGTAATTTGGCTTATCCAGCTAATGAAGCCCATCATCAAGGTCGAAGGCATCAGCAAACAGTTTCGCATCACCCCGGGCGAAGCTCCTTCTGTGCGCTATGACACTCTCCGGGAATCGCTGGTTAAGCTTGCTCGCTTCCCGTTCGGCCAGCGCCGAAACGGTAATCGCGATGACAAGATCTGGGCTCTCAAAGACATCAGCTTCGAAGTGATGCCCGGCGAGGTGATGGGTATAATCGGCCCCAACGGCGCAGGCAAATCCACATTGTTGAAGGTGCTCTCGCGCATCATCGGACCCACCAGCGGAAGGATTGAACTCTACGGGCGAGTCGCAAGTCTTCTCGAGATAGGAACCGGCTTCCATCCGGACCTGAGCGGCCGAGAGAACATCTATTTGAACGGCGCGATTCTGGGAATGAGGCACCGCGAGATCGATGCAAGATTCGATGAGATCGTGGCGTTCGCCGAGGTAGATAGATTCATCGACACCGCCGTCAAGCACTACTCCAGCGGCATGTATCTTCGCCTGGCGTTTGCCGTCGCGGCGCACCTCGACCCGGAAATCCTGATCGTCGACGAAGTGCTGGCGGTCGGCGACGCGAGCTTTCAAAAAAAGTGTCTTGGTAAGATGGACGACGTCACTCGAAGGGGACGAACTGTGTTGCTGGTCACCCACAACCTCAGTGTGGTCCTGAAGCACTCAGAGCGCGCGATATTGTTGACTGGAGGCCGCATTACCAAGAGTGGTCCAGCTGAAGAGGTGGTAAACCACTACGATGCGATGTGCAATCCGCCGGAGGTCGAACCCCAAGAATGAGCCGCCGCAAGATCGTTAGCATCGTGGGAACCCGCCCGGAGGTCATAAAGATGGCGCCGGTGATCCGTGAACTCGAGCGGCGCCGGTCAGATTTCGATCACACCATAGTAGCCACGGCCCAACACCGACAGATGCTTGATCAGGTTCTCGCCGCGTTTGGGATCGAGCCGGATATCGATCTCGGATTGATGCAACAGAATCAAGACCTGGCCGAGTTTGCTTCGCGCTCGCTGCTGTCGCTCTCTAATCTTTTCGCGCAGCTCAAGCCCGACGTAGTGCTGGTGCAGGGCGATACTACGACGGTGATGACCGCCGCGCTGGCGGCGTTTTACAAAGGCATTCAAGTTGGCCACGTCGAGGCCGGTCTGAGATCGTTTGATCGGTACCAGCCGTTTCCAGAGGAGATCAATCGCCGGGTAGCAGGTTGCCTGGCGAGTATGCACTTTGCCCCTACGCCTCGCGCCCGCCTGAATCTTTTGCGCGAAGGAGTTCCTGACGACAGCATATTCGTCACCGGTAACACCATCGTCGATGCGCTCCTGTCTATTTCACTTGAAGCTGGCTATGACAACGCAAGCCTCGCGGGTGTGGGAGAGAACGGAAATCGGGTTATGCTGGTCACCGCGCACCGCCGGGAGAATCACGGTGAACCGCTGCGGTCGATATGCCGCGCATTGAAGACGCTGACCAGCACATTCGCCGATCTCGAAGTGGTTTATCCGGTTCACTTGAACCCAAGCGTTCGGACGCTAGTTCGAGAGGAACTGGACAAGATCGACAGGATTCACCTCGTCGATCCGGTCTCCTACCCTGACTTGTTAAGGCTGATGAGGCGCTGTTATTTGATTCTGACCGATTCAGGTGGGATCCAGGAAGAGGCGCCTTCTTTTCACAAGCCTGTGCTGGTTCTTCGAGAACTCACCGAGCGCCCGGAGCTCATCGAATCAAATGCGGGAAAGATCGTGGGCACCGATACTCAGAGGGTTGTCGATGCGGCTACGAGCTTGCTTCGCGATCAAGCCGAATATACCAGGATGGCCGCAGCCGAGAACCCCTTTGGAGACGGCCACGCGGCGGAACGCATAGCGGATATTCTCGCGGGAATTCTTCCACTCCCAGAAGTCCTTGACGGGGCTCAGTCCTAACGATCAAACCGGTTGATCTGATCGCAGACATACTCGATCTGCTCAGTCGTCAGCTCCGCAAACATCGGAAGCGAAATCACGCT
Source organism: Blastocatellia bacterium (assembly GCA_049273835.1). GTDB lineage: Bacteria > Acidobacteriota > Blastocatellia > UBA7656 > UBA7656 > Onstottus_A. The sequence goes on from JBASRM010000052.1 coordinate 13,529, forward strand.
TGACGAAATTGCCTCGGTAACCGGAAGAGCGCCGAAACGCATTCCCAGGTGTTCGTAGCAGGGTTGCAAATGCACCGGCGTAGGATAGTGCAGTCCCGCGGACACGCCTCGTTCGCGAAGGTAAGTCATTAGCCGGTCGCGATGGGGGTGTTGGATAACATACAGATGGTAGACGTGCGAGGACTCCTCGGCGGCGTACGGCGTCTTCACACCATTCGCGGTTTTTAGCAATGCGTCGTAAAGCCGCGCGGCACGCCGGCGCGATGTATTCCACTCATCCAACTTGCGAAGTTTCACACGCAGCACGGCAGCCTGGAGGGAATCAAGCCGGCGGTTGTAACCCATAATCACGTGGCGGTATTTCTCCGGCTGGCCATAGTTTCGAAGCAGTTTGAGTCTCTCCGCAACCTCCGCATTGTTAGTAACAATCATTCCCGCGTCACCGTAGGCACCAAGGTTCTTGCCCGGGTAGAAGCTGAAGCAGGCGGCGTCGCCAAGCGCTCCCACCCGTTCGCCTTTGTAGAGAGCGCCGTGTGCCTGACAGGCGTCTTCAATGACGATCAGATTGCGCGCGCGAGCCAGCGCCAGTATTGGCTCCATGTCAGCGGGCTGACCGTACAGATGCACCGGCACTATGGCTCTGGTATCAGAAGTTATCGCAGCCTCGATGAGGGTCGGATCGATGTTGCAAGTGTCCGGATCGATGTCAATTAGAACAGGCCGCGCTCCGGTGTAAGAGATAGCTGATACAGTGGCCAGAAAAGTATGCGAGACCGTTATGACCTCATCTCCCTCTCCAATTCCAAAGGCGCGGAGAGCAAGCTCGAGAGCCGATGTCCCCGAATCAACACCGATCGCATGCTCCGCTGTGCAAAACTCGGCGAATTCCTGCTCGAACAACTGCACGTCTTTGCCGAGGATGAAATCAGCGCCGGCCATGACGCGGTGCATTGCGTCTTCAACCTCGTCCTGGATGGCTTGAAACTGAGCTTTCAGATCCACAAACGGAACGATCATTTTCGTTATTATCCACGCCTCAACTATCGGAGTTGTATTTGTAGCGACAGATCCGTTTCAACATCAACCAAAACGTTGGTTATAAATCTCGATTATTTCCGTGAGAACGCTATAAAGATCTTTTTCTTCTTCGGTACCCAGCTCGATGATATTGAGGGCGAGAAAATCCTCGAGCGACACGATAGTCAGTTCATTGCCAATCCCAGCCTCCTCGGCGAGAACTCGCGCTTTACCAGACTTTTCGTGCGGTATAACAAGCAAGGCTGACAATCCAGCCTTTATGTTAGCCGCGCACTTCTCAATCACTCCCCTAGAAGGGTTGGCTGTAACATGATACACAAGATTAGAAATCAGGAAGTCTCCCTTCCTCAACGTCTGTACATCTCCGGCATGAGACGGGTGATTAGCCACTTCGATTCTGGGAAATCGGCGTTGAAGCTTTGCGCCAACTAAGTGCTGTTCCACAATGCCTGTAGAACGACCGCTTGCGCTTTGAAGAATCATGCGAATCCACTCGGCGGGTGCGTCTCGCCGGTTGACGTCGATCTTCAGTTTGTCTCGCATTAGCAATGCGGTTACTTCATTGCGCAACTGTGCAATCATCCCGACCAAGATTTGTTCGATCTGTTTCGCTCTAAGTGGAGAAAACAAGTTGCCCCATTCCAACTGGTCGAGCAGTTTTTGAGCGTCGGGGCTAGCCTGCCGCGTTGTAACCTCCTTAAGAAAAGTCCTAGGAATTCCGTATCTCTCTAGTACGTCGCCGAGACCGGATCTAGCACCTTTAACCTCGCCACCCTGTGAAATCAAATCCTCCTTCGTTAGGAATCGTTGGCGACGTAAGTGATCCAAGACTACGATGCCCACCGCTAAGGTATTCCTGGAGACTTTCTTGCCTCTTGTGCAATACGCTAGCCAATCAGTTAGGATTCGATTCGCTTCCTCGGCGAGTCTGGCGGTTTCGATCCGACTCACGTGCTACTCCTTCCGAGGGCCTTGAGAATCTTGGTACGTATTCTCTCTCTCAACTCGCGGCTCCGCATCTCGTGCTCCCAGATTCGAACTACCTTAAAGCCCCGAGCACGCAGCCTTCTGTTATGAGATCGCGCTAACACTACGTTTCGACCGATCTTCCGCGCCCAGTATGCACGATTTGTCCTGGGTAGTTTCCTCTTACAGGTTGGGCATGCGTGCCAAAAGCACCCATCGATGAAGATTGCTACGCTTTCTTGATCGAATACGACATCTGGATTGCCTAGAACACAATCCGGGTTGCGTTGCCATCCACGCAGCCGCATGCGAGCCAGCATTGAGAATAGTCGTCTTTCAAGACTTGTAGCTCTCGACTTGACCGCCTGCATGGCCTTGCGGCGGTGCTCAGGTTTGAGGTTGTCCGGCATGTATCGCGCGTTGCAGCCTCTCACAAGCTGGTTTCAGCACGTTGTCCGCGATCCAACGGATTGCAGGCACGCAAACGGCGTCTCCAAATCCGGTAAGGGCTTGCACCCCATTAACTCTAATGTGGAAGTCGTCAGGAACCCCTTGAAGTCGCGCATACTCGCGGGGGGTCATTGCACGCATTCTGACTTCGCCTCTACCTGCCTGAATCAGAAACTGTTTTCCGCTGCCACCAACCGCCGTACGAAGACATCCAGCCACGTCGTCATCGCGAACTTCAGCCATCTGATGTCCCTTCCGACGCCTCCTAAAAAAAGTTCGGTAAACGATAGCGTCGCCGCTCACGAAGTCGGCGACACGCCTGCGGTGCAACTCGCTCATCATCACCAGATGCCGCTCCACCTCAGCATTTGACCACCATAGTTCGGAAGAGGAAGCGAGTGGTTCAATGATCTCTGCCAAGCCATTGGTACGAACCGGCGGGGGCTGGGGCATTGGAGTGTAATGCCACTTCAGATCTTGGTTTTGAAGGAGAGTCCTCTTCAGGCGCTCTGGCGCAAGGGATTTTGGTCGTTTGAGCATCAGAGTCAAATCAAGGGGTTCACCCGAAAGCTTGGCCCCCAATAAAAAGACTCGGGGCCTGCTCTGGGGAGTAAACCTCAATGCGTTAAGAACAAAGACATCGCAGCTATATCCTAGCTCATTGAGCGCTTGGACGGTCAATCGGAAGTCTGCGCCCTCATTGGATGACAGCCATCCTGATACGTTCTCGACAAGAATCATCGCGGGCGCGTGGCGACCCTGGGACTTCAGGATCCGTATGAATCCCCAAAAGGCGCTGGAGTGTTTGCCGTCGATCCCATTCCTGTTTCCTGCAAGGGACAGATCTATGCAGGGAAAGGAACAAGTCGCGAGTGTTGTCTCCGGCACCACTTCGGGGCAAAGTCCGAAAACGTCGCCTACTTTGTAGTGACTGGATCCAGGAAAAAAGGTTTCATACATCTCTCTTTTCTTTTCTGAGAAATCGTTGGCAAACTTGACTCGCCACCCACATGACTCGAGGCCCATTCTTACTAGGCCAATACCGGCGAAGTACTCTGCGAAGGTAAGGGGGAGTGAGCTATGCATATTGTACTTTTCTCCGGAGCAGAACGCGCATTATATTACACGCGGATGGGTAGAAGCTCTAGCCGCCAAGTTTAGTTGCGCGAATCATCGTCGCGGCGCACATGCTAACGCTTGTACTTTCGGATTAGCCCTTTCACTACGCCCTGAATAGTCACCCGATCCGGTGGGCTAACGATGATGGGTTTGTACCGTGGGTTGGCGGGCTCGAGTCTGATCTGGTCACGTTCCTTGAAGAAGGTCTTTACTGTTGCATCGCTCCCGTCGACCAGGGCCACAACCATCTCCCCGTTGTTTGCGGTCTGGCGCGATTCGACAATGATGCAATCGCCCTCGCGGATCTGCTCTCCGATCATCGAATCGCCCTTCACCCGCAGCGCGAACAACCGCTCGCGGCCCATGAAATCGCGAGGCACACAGATAGTCTCGTGGCTGAGAATTGCTTCGATCGGCTGGCCAGCCGCGACGACGCCGAGCAACGGTATCTCAAACTCATTCTCTGAAGCTTCTTCTCGCACCACCTCAATACCGCGGCTAACGTTTGGGATCCTTCGAATTAGCCCCTCGCGTTCGAGGCCCGAAAGAATGTGATGAACGCTTGCGGGAGAACTGAGCTTAAACTGCTTTCCGATCTCCGCCATTGTCGGCGCGAAGCCTCGCGCCTCGCAGTAGCGGCAGAGGAAATCGTAGATCTGTCGCTGTCTCGGTGTGACCATTGAACCTCCTGTTTACGACGAACTTCAGCTTGCCGGCCCAACGCGCCAGCAATTCGTCGGCGCCGCAAGAGAACCGTCGCGCCGCTCAACCAATCTCTATCAGGGTTACCGTTTTCGCATCATGGGTGAAAATATCTCGAAGATTGTCGGCCAATTTGATAAAAATGTCAAGCAAATATTGATTTATCGTGTATCGAAAATAATGCTTGACAATGTTAAGTAATTTTCGTATATTTTCGGGCACCCTCCGAGGCAGGAAATGAACTCAAAGGTGACTGGGGTTATGACTATACAGCAAGCTATAAGGTCGAGATTGAGGATCGAGCCGGGCCGAAAAGTCCGGACGTTTGGGGGCTGGTGTCGTCGAGACAGAGTGTTGCTTGACGGTTTCGAGATTGGAAAGATCCAGACCCGGCGTGCGCCCAGCCGCACCGAGATACTGACTATTGCGGCTACCGGCTTTGTTCCGGGGCACAATATTGAATGGCTGGTCAGCCAGGCGGGCGAGCATCCTGTTCAGTCGGTGGTAACCAGGTTCGACAGGTCGCGGTCGATGATGGATCGCCGGTTTATATCCCTTCGACGAAGCGCGGGGTAGCCAATCGCCGCGGGGCAGGTACTCGGGGCGGGTACTCTTTGAACCGGCTGACGCGTGTTAGACATAGATGTTAGAGATAGATGTCAGACATAATGGACCGGACGCTGAGTGGCAACAACTAACAATCGGAACAAAGAGACGCGAATCGGACGCTGAGTGGCAGCGGGTAACGATCGGAACAAAGAGACGCGAATCGGACGCTGAGTGGCAACGGCTAACAATCGGAACAAAGAGACGCGAATCGCCAGGCTCGAAGCCGTGGCGGTAGCGGCGCGCCGCTGGCTTGCGGATCCCAGATACGTGACCGAGCAATTGATGATCAAAGCGCTTCGAGAACTGGATGAGCTTGAACGGCGTGCTTGAGGTTGAGTGGGGTCTTAGTTTTTGACGACGACCTAGCCGGCGTGCTTGAGGGGGGAGGAAGATCACGGAGATGATGACCACACGAGCGACCCGTTCTTGAGAAACTGACAGTCGTGTTTTAGGAGAAGAGGACAGTCGTTGTGCTGAACTGACAGTCGAGTTGAGGTGAAGAGCTGGGTTCGTTTCTGCTGAACTGACAGTCGTGGTTTATGCGTAGAGAGCGGATTGGTTTTGATGAAGACTTTCAGTTGTGCTTGAGGAAGAGCGCGGATTCGTTTTGATGAAGAATTTCAGTTGTGCTTGAGGATGAGCGCGGAGTCGTTTTGATGAAGAGTTTCAGTCGTGCTTGAGGAAGAGCGCGGATTCGTTTTGATGTAGAGTTTCAGT
>JBASRM010000056.1:0-3066 GCA_049273835.1 Blastocatellia bacterium
AGATTCCAGATTCCAGATTCCGGATTCCGGATTCCGGATTCCGGATCGCAAATCCAAATGAGGATTCCCAATCACGGATTCAGACTCAACTCTTTAGCATTCAGGATCTGGAATCTGAAATTTGGAATCTGAAATAATCTGAAATCATGAATCTGTAATCTGTAATAATCTGTAATCTGGAATTTGGAATCTGGAATAATCTGGAATCTTGAATCTGTGATCTTGAATCCGGCCCTTGGAGATAGGAATGGAAACCTTGCTTCAGGACATCCGATTTGGGGCGCGCACCTTGCGCCGCAACCCGGGCTTTACTGCCGTCGCAATCATCGCGCTGGCGCTCGGGATCGGCGGAAACACTGCAATCTTCAGCGTGGTCAACGCGGTGCTGTTGCGGCCGCTCCCATATGCCGAGCCCGCCCAGATCATGCGAATCTTCGCGACCGCGCCGGATCGCGGATTGGATCGGGCATCTATGTCGTTCCACCGGGCCACCGTGATCTCAGAACAGAGCCAGGTGTTTGAGCGAGTCGGTTCCTACACCTTCGACAGTGCGAACCTTACGGGGATCGACGAGCCGCTTCAGTTGACTGTCGTACGAACATCGGCCGGCGTCTTGGACGCGCTCAAAGTCCGGCCGGCCGCTGGAAGAAACTTTTTGCCCGATGAAGACAGGCCAGGGGGCGCGCAGGCTGTCATCCTCAGTCACAAACTATTCGAGCAGCGATTTGGGTCGGCGCCCGATATTGTTGGAAAATCCATCACACTGGATGGTGGAAGCTACACAGTCGTCGGGGTTATGCCCGCGGGGTTCAATTTCCCGGGTGGCCAGATCGACGCCTGGCTCCCGCGAGTATTCGAGCCCAGTTTTCTCAATCGAGAAACGGTTGAGCGGGGCGCGGGCTATCTTAGCCTTGTGGGAAGGCTGAGGCCTGGCGCGACCAGGCAGCAAGCGCAGGCCGAGATGGAAAGCATAGCCGAGGCCAACAAAATCCCCGAGCACCCCGACTCCTCATTTGGCGTTCTCGTTGCGCCTCTTCCTGAAGTTGTTACTCAGGGGGTGAGGCCTACTCTGTTTATTCTGCTGGGCGCGGTCGGGTTCGTTCTGCTTATCGCGTGTGCGAACGTGGCTAATCTGCTGCTCGCAAAAGCAGCCGGCCGGCAGAAGGAGATCGCCGTGCGAGCCGCGCTTGGCGCAAGCCGCGCCCGGTTGATTCGGCAATTTCTGACCGAAAGCATGCTGCTCGCGTTGATGGCAGGCGCTCTGGGCGTCTTGCTGGCAAGCTGGGGAGTTGATGTTCTTGTATCGGCGGCCACGGGTAACATTCCTCGCGCGGCGGAGATCAGCGTGGACGGCTCGGTGCTCGGCTTCACGGGTCTGATCGCATTGTTAACGGGGGTAATTTTCGGACTTGCGCCCGCGCTTCAACTCTCCAAAGCCGATTTGAACGAAGCGCTCAAAGACACCAGCCGGGGTTCGACCGGCGGATTGCGTCGCGCCAGGATTCGCGGAGTTCTCGTTGTGGCCGAAGTTGCGCTCTCGGTTGTCCTGCTGATTGGCGCCGGGTTGTTGATGCGAAGTTTTGCGCTACTGCAGCGAGTCGAATCCGGTTTCAACCCCGATCATCTTCTGGTGGCTAACATCAGCCTCCCGACGTCGCGGTATTCGCAACCGACACAGCGTGCGGCTTTTTATAATCGGCTCTATCAGGAGTTGGCATCTCTCCCGGGAGTGGTGGCGGCCGGCGCGACCCAGAGTTTGCCGCTGGGAGGAGGCGATGCGCGAACCCCGGTCGCAATCGACGGGCGGCCTGTGCCGCCGCTTGCCGAACGCCCGATTGTTTCGTTGGGAATTGTGAGCCCCGATTATTTTAAAGTAATGGGGATACCACTGTTGCAAGGGCGGTTTTTCGCTGATCAGGACAACGCGACCGCCCCGGTCACAGTGATCATCAATCAAAGCTTTGCGCAGCGGTTCTTCCCGGACGAGAACCCAATCGGCAAGCGCGTTCTGGCGGGTGGCGCGCAGGTGCAGGCGCGCGAGATCATCGGCGTTGTCGGCGATGTGCGGCAGATTGGTCTGGACACCTCGCCGGCCGAGGGCTATTACCTGTCGTCGAATCAGCGGCCGCAGCTTGCGATGGCGGTGGTTGTCCGAACCGAGGTCGCGCCGCTCGGTTTGAGCTTGGCGGTTCGAAGCCGGGTGCTTGCGATCGACAAGGATCAACCGATCGCCAGCCTGCTGACGATGGATGAAGTAGTTGCCAACTCCGTTTCCAGCCAACGATTCACATCGCTGTTGCTGGGTTCGTTCGCGGCGGTCGCTCTTCTGCTGGCGGGGATCGGCATCTACAGTGTGATGGCTTACACCGTTAGCCAACGCACCAGCGAAATCGGCTTGCGAATGGCGCTCGGCGCGCGCACCAGGGACGTTCTCAAGCTAGTGGTCGGGCAAGGCATGGTAATGACCGTGATTGGAGTTGTGATAGGACTCGGCGGCGCATTTGCGTTGACTCGGGTGATGGCGAGCTTGCTGTTCAGCATCAGCCCTACTGATTGGCTGACGTTTGTTTCCGTTCCGGTCTTGTTGACAGGAGTGGCTCTGGGAGCTTGTTTGGTGCCGGCTAGACGCGCGGCAAGGGTCGATCCGATGACCGCGCTGCGGTACGAATAGGGTTCGAGCTTGCAATTAAGGGTGTTTGGGCTTTCAGAACTCTTTCGTCTGAAGTTCAGATGGCGGATTCCAGATTCCAAATTGCAGATTCCAGATTCCAGATTCTAGATTGCAGATCCGGATGGCAAATTCCAGATCGCAGATTCGAGATTCCAGAGGCTAGATTGCAGAGGCCAGATTGCAGATCCCAGATTGCAGATCCCAAATTTTGCGATTCAAAGCGATTTAAGATCTTCTAAGCTGCATCCTGGATCCGCCATCCAGATCTGCAGTCCGGAATCCTGAAATCCTGAACCTGGATTTGCAATTGTGGAATTTGGAATCTGGAATCTCGAATCTGCCATCTGGAATCTGGAATCTGAAACTTCAACTCTGATCAGCGATAGGAGTACTTA
>JBASRM010000057.1:0-5271 GCA_049273835.1 Blastocatellia bacterium
CGTCATGGGAGTTGATGTTTCAGCAGCGGCGATTGCGCAGGCAAGACGAAACGCTGAGCTCAACGACGCGACTGGCGTCGAGTTCGTCGAGGCAAACGTCTTCGACCTGTTGCGAGAAATGGAGCACGCGGGCGAGCGTTTTGATGTTATCAATCTTGATCCGCCTGCCTTCGCTAAGAACCGAGCGTCGGTTGAAGCAGCAGGACGAGGCTACAAAGAGATCAACCTCCGCGCGTTGAAGATGCTCAATCCGGGGGGAACGCTGATCACCTCCACTTGCTCGTATCATATGAGCGAAGAGGGGTTCTTAAATCTGCTTACCGCTGCGGCGGCGGACGCCGGGCGCAGCGTGCAGCTCATAGAGAAGCGCACACAGGCGAGAGATCATCCGGTGTTGATCTCTATGCCTGAGACCCATTATCTGAAATGCATGATTTTGCGTGTAGAGTGAGACTGGGATGCGTGAAAACGCGATGCGTTATGCGTCTAAGGGTGATCCGTTTGACAGGACCGCGAAAATCAACCGGCAATTACACGTAACGCATTTTAACGCATCAGAATCACGCATTACGCATCACACACCCGGCATCACCGGATCATTTCTACCTGACTGTAGCGGTTACCTTGGCCGTGCCGACGTTCGAGCTCGAGTCGGCGCATCGAAATGCGAGAAGGTGCTCGCCCGGTTTATCAAACACCGCTTTGACCCTGAAGACTTCATGCGCTGAGTCCGCGATCCCATCCGTCGGGAAAATCAACTGCCACCCACCGCCGTCCACGCTGTACTCGCCCCGCACAATGCGGCTGGTTGAGTCGCTGGCGTCGAAGAGCACTTCCGCGGTTTGACCCGCGATCGTCGGACCCGTCATCTTGATGGCCGGAGGTGAGTTGTCGATTTCAATGGCGTCGGTGACCTTTTCATCGGCGAGCGCCAATTCGCGGGTGTTGCCCGGTTCGTCGGTCGCCACAATCTTGAACAGATAGGTTCCGTCGGGCAGACGATTTCCGTCTATCGTGTAATAGTTCTGTGAGAGAGCTTCCGCCAGCGAATGCCATTCTCTCTCGCCAAGTGTCCGGTAGAACACTTTATAGCTGAGAGTGTCCTCATTAGGATCGCTGGCTTGCCACGCGAGCGTGCGCGCGCCTTTTTGGAAGAACCGGCGCGGGGGCACGTTCATAACGACTCCGAACAGTTGTGGATCGAGGCCCGACGACGCAATAGACGGATCGACGGCTATCGGCATTTCCTGAAACGCGACGCCCGGCGCCATCACACTGGCCGAGGAGATGTCGGGGGCCTGGTTGCGAGGCATGTATGCTACAACCACCGAACTAAGCTGAGCGCCGCCGGCGGCTCTGTTTGCAGACGCCGGAGCGGGCGACGCGCTGCGCAGCACCGCTCGCCACTGTATGAAGCGAGCCCGGGGGCTGGTAATTTGATCGCCCGACGCATTTCGGTAAATAGCCGACCAATCGCTCCAGGTCGCATCCGGGGTCTCGGTGTTGCCGCTGCGCGTCTGGAGCTCGGTACCCGCCGAGCCGCGCCAGGTGATCACGCCCCATTGACCCGCAAACCTGGTGTCGCGCACGGTCGAAACATAAGTGCCTTCGGTTACCGAATCGCGGCCAATGCGATAGAGCCGGCCGAGATTGCTCGATGTCGCGTAAAGGCTGTCTCCTACAGAGGTGATCGTCGACGTTTGATCTTCCGGCGATTGAATAAGAAGAGTGTTCGAGCGGTCAGCCGTTATTTGATAGATGCGGCCTTTGCTGCCTGTGCCCACCAGCACCCGCCCATCGGCCAACGGCTTGAGCCCGAAACCTACGGTGTCGCTTGAGCGCCAAATAACCTCGTTCCCTCCATCCTGCAGGATCCGAAACAGCGCGCTTCTGGCTCCGTCGGTCTTACTGCGGCTCTGGGACTGGCTGGCCGGCGTCACGATCTCAGGCTGGGGCCTCTCCTCCTGATCGTCGCTGGCGGAGATCGTTATCACGCCCTCAGTTGAGAGAGAGGTCGTGCTGGAAACGCCAATCGAGGAGCGCTGCGCTGCGCCGCCTTGCGGGCTTACACCCAGCGCATAAATCGATCCGTCGGCTGACACCGCCAGACTGTGGATCTCCTGCATCGGCGAATCGAACAACGCGAACAGCTTCCCGTTCGACGAGACGCGCAACAAAAGCCCAGATGGATCCGTGCCCGCCAGCAGGTTGCCGTCCTTGTCCAACGCCAGTGAGACGATGTTGGTCTCGTTTGTGTCAGCCAGCACCGTGCCTTTACCGGCGGAGTCGATCTTGTAGATCACGCCCTTATCCCCGGTGCCTGCATACAGCGTCGATGTGGCCGCGTCGAACGCAAGCGACCAGATGTACTTGCCGGCGGGATCGTAAAAGACAGATTCTTTGCCGTCGGGAGTGATCTTGTATACTTTTCCTTCGGGCGAGGTACCGGCGTAAAGATTACCCAGCGGGTCCGTCACCAGAGCGGTCACGTCCAACTCGGGCGCATCGTACAGCAAGCGGCCTTCACCACCAGGCGCTATCTTGAAGACTCGCCCCTCGTGTCCGGTCCCGAGATAGATGTTTCCCGCCGCGTCGGTGGTGCTCGACCAGATGTACGCTTCTTTAGTGTCGTAGACCAGCGTGAATGCGGGAGCCAGAGTGATCGTTCCGTTCTCGGCTATCGAGACTCCGCGCGCATCGCCCTTTAGCACGTCTTCCTGTTTGGTTACTTCCCAGAAGACCGGACCAACTGCCATCGCGGAACCACACACGCATGCAAGCATGATCAAAAACAGCGCCGAATTGGCCGGTAACTTGTACATCTCATCAATCCTTTCTCAAGCTTCTTGAGTTGCGATCTTCAGATCAGGTATTTCAAAGTTGAGGTTTGCTTTCGATAGAGTTGGATACCGAGCAAAGCCCGATCAAAAAATAAAAGCCCGCAACCTGCGCGGGCCTTCCCAAAACCTTCAGCTCCAACCGCCGGGTGAGGGGAAAAACAAGTCAAACCTTTTTCCCCGTCGCCGTGCCTCTACTTCACCACGTTGATGGTTATCGTCTGTTGACCGCTGATGATGAACTGCGAAGGCGGGAGCTCGTGTTCGGCCAGCGTCGCCACCGACAGCGGCGTAAAGCCACCCGACGTGCGGCTCGAGCCTAAAGTCGCAAGCATCGAAGGCGGCAGAACGGGCATCTCCTCGTTGTTTACGATCGCCCCTGTGCCGGCACGCATCACCCTGACATACAGGCGATTGTTCCGCTTTAGCTTGTTAATCGCGCGCACGAGTTGACCCAGATCCCTTGGCGAGAATTCCGCGGAAGGTTGCGCGCGGTCGGCTTGATTCAGAGACGCTCCATCACCGACGGTGATCACCAGTGGTCCGATCGGCGAGTCTGCGGGGATCATTAACGGAATGCGCTCGACAAACTCGCTGCCGTTGTCGTTTCGCGCGAACGCCTGCATTTCGATGCTCTCGCCGCGGCGCACTTCGGTCTTGTCGATCCACACCCGGTTCAGGCTGCCGCTTGAACGGCTATCGGTGGAGGTCACATCGACATCGATTCCGCGCAGATCAAGCGCGTTGAATCCGCTGTTGAGGAGCACCGCCAGCGGCTGAGCGACCGCGTTCACCGTAAACAAGGCAACGCCGTTAGGCGACGCGAAGCTGTTGTCGAGCAGGATGTCGGGTTGCCCGTCGATTGCGATGGTGCCCTTCAGCTTCAGCGTCTGGTTTCCAATCTGGCGCTCGGTCGCGGTGATCGCGGAGAACATTGTTATCCTGGTCAGCAGCGGCGTCAGGAAAGGATCAGACACGATTTCGAAGCTGTAGGTCTCGGTTTTATTCCGGCTGGTGTGAACCGTCACACGCACTGGAACCATTCGGGGTTGATCACCGAGCTGGCCATAAATTCCGGTTGCGCGATCCTGATTGATCGAGCCAACAAGGTTGCCGGCGGCCGAGAGTTTGAAAGAGTTGTTGAGGTTGGGAACGACGGTGACGATCGAGGACTCGGCCATTGGCCAGCTGGTCGCCCCTGAGCTGAGAAAGGGATGGCCGAAAGCGTATATCCGATCGCCGTCGCGATAGGTCACCGTCCCGGCGGCTTCGATCGTAAAGTCGCCTCGCACCAATTGTGCGCTCACTGAAGACCCGGCGGTTAGGGTGTTATCGTTCGCTCGCACCATCGGGCCAAGGCTTGAGCCGCCGCCGACTCCGGCAATGGGCTGAATGCCTATTCTCCTCAGGTCGCCGGCGAACGAATCAACGACGTTTTGAGATATCCCGGAAAAAGTCACCGGTGTGGCGATCGGAACAATGGTTTGTCCGACATACGGGGTCAGGGCCGCGTTGCCGGCGGCTCGAGCACCCAGCTGGGCTAAAGGTAAGGCAGGTAATGAATCGAACGAAGTGCTCGCGCTCTGTCCGATCAGAGTCTTGAAGCTCACAACCTGGCTCGAGCGCTGCTCTTCTTTTTGACCCTGCTCGAAGATATCTATCATGTACTTGATCGGCGTAATACCGGCGATGGGTTCTTTCGCAAACGGGAAGGCATATGCCACCGCGCCAACCAGCTTGCCATCGATGTAAACGGGGCTACCGCTCATACCTGCGAACACCCCGGTGCGATCGACAAGCGGTCCACTCAACCGTGCTATCACGATGCTTTGTTTGGGATTGGGCACTCCCTCGAGGGTCCCGAGAATCTCAACCTCGAATCGCTCGGGTTTCGAGCCTTGAAAAACGGACATGCCGTGCCCCTTCATTCCCGGATGGACCTGATCAAGAGGCATTAGATTCGAATGTGAGGTGGAGTCAGAAGCCAGCGCCACAACGGTGAGGATGGCTGAAAACACGAGCGTGGTGAAAACATGCTTCATAGGTTTATTCCTGTTTACGGGGCTCGTCCGAGCTTCAAGTTCGAGTGTGCTCGCGTTGTTTGACACAACGCCACGGGTCGACTGGGAAGAGCAATTTGATGATACCTGCGCGCAAATCTTAGAGTCAAGATTTCTTTCTAGCTGCATCTTCCTTCCGGGTGCGCTTCGATAGGGTGGAACAAACTGCTCGAGGGTGAACAAACTGCTCGAGGGTGAACAAACTGCTCGAGGGTGGAACAAACTGCTCGAGGGTGAACAAACTGCTCGCCCTCTAGCGGCTTCGCCGCCCTCTGTGCCGATGGGCTTCGCCCTCGGGCCAACCTGCTTATTCCCTCGAGCGGCTTCGCCGCCCTCTGTGCCGATGGGCTTCGCCCTCGGGCCAACCTGCTTAT
>JBASRM010000060.1:0-3704 GCA_049273835.1 Blastocatellia bacterium
TACCTTTTGGTCCAAGCCTTTGTCTGTCTGGTGACAGGCGGCAGCATCTTAGGCTTGTTGCCGTGTTACGACGTTTATCAGCGATTCACATGTGTTGCCCTTATCACTCGATCCTAGTTCCCGACCGCCTTGATGCTAGCAGTCGCAGCCGCTTCTCACGATTGAGCAGCCATCCCGAGAGATGAGGCTACATTGTCCCCGGAGCTTTATTACCCGGGTAGGATACCGATGGCAGAACATCGGGTTGTGTCCTGAGAAAACTGAACTCAGTCACAACAGTCACTCACGCGACTTCGTGTCGCACCCTAACGGTTGGGATGACCGGGCGCGCGGACGGCACTGAGGGAACCCACAAAAGAATTCGCTTCGCGCGCTCCGGTCGATCCCGTTGTTCGGCGGCCTTGCTCGCGGCTACCGTACGTCCCATTCGAGACTCGGCCCATCGAGCGTCACAATGAAGTGGTTGAGAATGTTGCGCCCCAGCACTCCGTCATCCTGGTCCAGCACTATGAACTGCCCCTTGAAGTGTCCTCGCATGAACACAACCTCTGCGCGCACGGTGGGACACTCGCGCACTGTGTTGTCGTACGCCATCACCTCGTAGGCCCGATCCCCGACAGCAAGCGTTAGTGCGTCAACGACGCTCTCGGCAGCGCGGAGATATCGGCACCCGAATCGAGCACCATGCTGACCTGGTCAACGCCTGCCCCTGAGGCAAGATTCCGAACGCTTACAGTGGCTACCGCTGCGGCTGGCGAATACCGCTCGCTGTCATAGGCGGGCATCGTCGGCCTCGAGTTCCACCTGCATCGTGAAATCTACGGCTTCGTCGAGATGCACAAGCCGAGGCGTCATCATGCGGACGCGATGAGCATCGTCGGCTTCCGGCACGACCACATAGACGCGGGTGTTGTCGGGGATATGGGCTTCCTCAGGCAACACTACACGACCGTCCTGAACGGTTGCTTCGTACGTCGTCCCTTTCATAGTCCGGTGCTCCCTTCTCGCTGAAGTATACCAGCCGCCGCACCTGGGCGCCCAACGCCCCACATCACCGGGCGCGGGCGACGGCACTGGGCCGGGTAAGGGGGAGCGCGTCGCCGTGTCCCCCTCCCCTCAGAACCGGACTTGATAGTTTCCCATCATCCGGCTCAAGCCTTCAACACTGCTCAACGAAACTCAAGCTCCTCATGTAGACCGGGCGACAGGGCTTGTGCAGATGAACGATCTTCTGCGCTGTGTCTGTGCCGCGTCTTGCTAGAGAGGGATGAGTACGCAGTTGTTCTCCATTGAACAGGTGGTCGCCACACACCGGGCAAAGCCAGTCCTGGTTCTGGGCGGCAATGCGCAGCTTTGAACCAAGACCCCAATGCGTTTTACCGTATCGGGTCTGTCGCTTCGCCCAGTACTCGTTCAACAGAGGGTCGTCGGGAGACGCCTTTCCTTCAACCTTGATGTGACGTTCGATAGGAATGTCCATCAGCTTCGCCAGCGTGATGGTAAGCTTCCTCCCCTGACGGTTGTCAACCGTCGAGTTGAAAGTCCATCGCGGGTGGCGAGCGGGCATGAAGTACTTACGTGCGATCCAGCGTTTCCCTTTGTTGGGGTGTCTCCTGCACGCCCATCGCCAGAGCATCTGAAACACTCGGTGATCGACGTACCTGAACACCTTCTTGCTCGCACCGTGTCTGTAGTAATTACCCCAGCCTCGAAGTTGTGGATTGAGAGCAAGGATCACTGCTTGCGGCTTGGCGGTGAGATTAACCCGCAGCCAAGCCTTGATTCCCGCGAGGAAAGAGAGAACCTTTTCCTTTTGCGGGAACGTGTAGCAGCGGCCTTTGAACTGACGGATGTGGAAGCCAAGAAAATCGACTCCCTCGCCAACGTGAGCGACGCTGGTTTTATCCTTGTTCAGCTCGAGCCCTCTTTCAGCTAACCACGTTTCGAGAGTCGGGAGAATCGCTTCGATGTCCTCCTTAGACTCAGCGGTGACGAGAAAGTCATCGGCGTAACGAATGAAACCGTAGCGCCGATACTCTCTGCGACAGATGCTGGGTTGACGCCGGTCCGGTCTGGTGTATGAATACACCTTCACTTTGCGGTGAGACGCCAACAGACCATCCATTCCGTCGAGCGCGATGTTCGCGAGTAAAGGCGAAACGATCCCGCCCTGCGGAGTGCCGCTTGTCGTTGGGTGAAACACGTCGGCTTCTACATAGCCTGCCTTCAGCCACTGCTTTATCAACTCGCGGCTCGGCGTGTTGCCGAGGGCTTTGAGAATGAAGTCGTGGCTGATGTTATCGAACGCGCCCCGGATATCGGCATCCAGAATCCACGTGTCTCGACCTTTGCTCAATCTGAGATGGCATTGGGCAATGGCATCGTGGCAGCTTCTACCGGGACGAAAGCCGAAGCTGTTAGCTTCGAATCGCGCTTCCCAGTTTGGCTCGATCGCGTTCTTGACGATCGCCTGAGCGACGCGGTCAGAGATGGTAGGTATTCCCAGAGGCCTGAGCTTTCCGCTGGCCTTGGGAATGTAGATTCGCCTGGCTGGTCTGACCTTCCATAGCGAATATCCCAACATCTCGTGAACCAGAGCCACGCGCTGGTTCGGAGTGAGAGCACGCCGGCGGTCAACACCGGCGGTGCGCTTGCCTCGATTGAGTTGAGTGGCTCGTCGAACAGACAACAGCAGGTTGGAGAAACTGCGAAGCATCAGTTTGGTGAGACTGCGCACCAAATTCCACTGATGGTTGAGAGTAGCCCGATAAATCCGTTGTCTCAGGTTCTTGACACGCCGGGAGACCAGCTTCCAATCGATGGAATGCCAGTCGCCGAGGCGTCCCTTCGCTCCGATGTCCCGAAGGACTCTATCTTTCACGAGGGTTAAGTTCCTTCACATTGGTTTATCGTTTAAGACCGGTTGGAAGTGGGCCGCCTTTCGGCGCGAGGCAAAGCTTGAACCTCTATCCTCCGCATTACCGGAGGCATTCGCTTTATCCAACATCCTCTACCCGCTGGATGATTCCGCCTTCCTTGCGGTCGGCCTACTCAATTCGATAAATCGAGAAGAGACTTTTCGATGATCAAGCTGAGAATCCAACGGGCTTACCGTGTTTCGCGTGTCTGACGTGCGACTGAGGTAGGGTCCATCTTTGCTCCGGTGGGGGTGAAGACTCTTGCCGTTGAAGTTCCCGATTCAACGGCCAACCCACTCGCCTTTTGGCTCAGGTGTATCAGCCTGATTTCACCTGATTCGCATTACGAAGCTTTAAGCAGATGATTCACTTGCGTTACCCGTGTCAGTCTCCCCCTTGCCCTGATGCCGAGTTAGGCTGTCAGCATCGTGAGCGTTCGTGCCTTGCATTCCACTGCGGTCATTGCTTACAGGCAGCGTAGGCGGAGTCAGAGACTCTGTTACGAGGGAGCGGAGAAGAGAGCGTCTCCGGGAAGGGTACTCGCCTTCCAGTCAAATTACTTCAAAGAGCAACACGCGACTTTCACGTCGCGGTGGAACGATAAGAAACTCGCTTCGCGCACTCGGCTGGACGCGATTGTTAGGTTGCCCCCTTGCAAAAGATCAATGTTCCCATTGGTACTCATTTCTTTTCACTGTCAGTGGTTCGATATCTTCTATGTATCCATCTAAAGTAAGGCTGATTATTGCAACGCCCAGTTCGAACCTTTTACGCGGCCTTTTCAGC
>JBASRM010000063.1:0-1863 GCA_049273835.1 Blastocatellia bacterium
TCTGAAAAATCCTGAGCTCAAACTCCGACGGTCGCTTTTTTCTCGAATGTGAGATCAGTTACAGTACGTTCTGTGAGAGTGTGGTTGGTCGAGCGGCGCGAATTAACCGCTGATGGGAGCTGACTGAACGTAACGCTGATTCCCGCTGATCGGAGTGAATCTGCGAACCGAAGGCGGCGAGAATCAGCGGTTAATACTTTTGCTTTGTACGTCACCCGGCACTTAGAATGAGCGTTCATTTCAGAACGGAATTCTTACGGAGAACAAGTATGAAAACACGCCTGGCGGCGCTGGCGTTCGCTGCTGTGATGATGGGTTCTATTGTAACCGCTCAAGACATGACCGATGAGGCAAATCGGATAATGCAGCGCGGGGCTGTGAAACGCGCCTTCGATTACGTGGATGCACATAAAGAGCAAATACTAGCGGAATGGATTGCACTGACTGAGATCAATGCGCCCTCCGGTAAAGAGCGCGAACGAGCCGAGGCCGTCCGCAAATCGCTCGTGTCGTGCAGGCTTGATAGAGTCTACTACGACTCAAAGGGAAACCTCATCGCAATTCGCAAGGGCACTGGCGGCGCCAAACCCGTGGTCTTCGACGCACATCTGGACACGGTTTTCCAGGAAGGCTTGAAGATAAAAGCTGAGATGCGAGACGGAAAAATCTTCGCCCCCGGAGTCGGAGATGACACTCGCAATGTCGTAGCGCTGCTCGCTTCAATCCGCGCACTGGATGAAGCCGGAATCAAGACAAAGGCGGATTTGATTTTTGTGTTTACCGTCGAAGAGGAGACATCGTTTGGCGGAGTGAAACACTTCATCGCCGAGAATAAGGACCGGATCGGCCAATACGTCGCGCTCGACGGAGGATATGAGGGGTTCAACTACGGCGGCATTGGTATCAACTGGTACAAACATCACTTTATCGGCGTTGGCGGGCACACCACTTCCAAGACGCCCCCTTATTCGGCTACGATTCCGCTCGCTCGCGCGATTACGCGAATCTACTCACTGGAATTGCCAAAGGACCCGGTGCTGTACATGAACATCGGGATGCTGGGAGGCGCCGAGGTCGTCAATGCGAAAGCCGCCGACGCATGGTTCACGCTTGATCTCCGATCGACTGATCAGAAGCTCATAGATGAATACGAACGGAAAATTGGACTGATACTTCGTGAAGAAGCTGATCGCGTGGGCATGCAAGTGAAGACCGAGTTGCCGGAAGAGAAAGTGCCTGCGGCTCAAATTCACGGCAGTCGGGAATCATTCACGGTCCGTATGGCCGAGGCGGTGCACCGCGCAATCGGCTTCGAGAATGTGCCGATTGGAAACAGCGCGTCGAACAACTCGAACGTGGCGTTGCTTGCGGGGTTGCCGGCCATCTCAACCGGCTGCGCACCGTGTGGCGGCGACCATTCGATGGGGGAATGGTGTCAGATCGAGCCTATCTATCGGGGCATCAAGAAACTGATTCTGCTGGAGGTAGCGCTGACCGAGAAGTGAGGGTCTGGCAGTCTGTTGTCGCGTAGACTGTCCAGTCTGCGCATAGTGCCGCAGTTCTACGCGTCAATGTAGCGTAGACTGTCCAGCCTGCGCGCTTGGTCCGATGGTCATAGCCCGGTTTGGAGATCTCCCGCAGACTGGACAGTCTACGGTACAGCGGCGAAGGAGGCACAATGAAAAGCATCCGATGTAGCGAAGACTGTCCAGTCAGACGCCGGCGAGGACACACTTAGCGACAAGCCGGCCCGCCGCATGATCGTCTTTGACCGCCAGATTCCACGACGAACGGTAGTCGGTGATTTGTTTCAATTCCTCTACCGTGTACACACCTTTCGGTGGCTTCTCACGACCCCTGTCT
>JBASRM010000083.1:0-5594 GCA_049273835.1 Blastocatellia bacterium
CTCGACGATTGCACTTACGTCACTATGCAACTCATCCATCCGCCGGTCTGGATGGATCCATTTATAGGAAAACGACTCTTGAACAAGCGGTCCAAGCCAGAGACTGATATCCGGCTGCGATAACAGAAGTGAGCCTGGCGGAACGAGCAGCCTGACGCTGTATTGCACCGGGTCCACTTGTTCAATTAGCTTGTTGGCTTCTACAAACTCGAGCATGTCGATGAAGTCGTCGATCGTACCCCACGGCGTGAACGAGACGAACGTCGGCCGCATCGTAATCCCCGCACCACCAAGTATCGAAAGCGCCTCGAGTATGTCATCCCGAGTGTGCCCTTTGTCCAGATGGGCAAGCACACTATCGCTTAGCGACTCGACGGCCGATACAACAAAAATGCACCCCGCGCCGGCAAACTCGGGAATCAAATCTCGATGCTTGATGATGTGCTCCACCTTGGCGGTGAAATCGAATGTGAGATCAGGAAATTCATCGTGCAACGCGTGAGTGATTCGAGCCGAATGTCTCGGGCCATTAAGAAAATCGGGGTCGCCAAAGGTGATATGCCTTGCGCCCGAGGCAACCAGCCGGCGAATGTCCGCAAGCACAACTTCCTCAGGCACTACAAAGAACCGCCCGTCGTAAACGGGGGGGATCGGACAATGTGTGCACTTGTGCAAGCACCCGCGGCTCGCTTCGACATAACCGGCTAGCCGTTGTTCACCAAGATATTCGAGCTTGGCATAGCGCTCCAGTGGCACGAGCGTGCTGCGGTCGGGCACTGGGAAGTCGAGCTTCGCAAGCACAGGTTTGGAAGCGCGTTCTCTCGTGCACACCCCCGCAACCTCAAGCGTTGCTGCCGGCTCTAATGATTGGATGAGTTGAACAAGCGCATTCTCAAACTCACCGCCGATTACCGAGTCCGCTACTCCACCGAGCAAAAACTCGGCGTTGAGCGAGGCGTACAGACCATAAAAACAAATATGGCAACCGGGATTGAGCTTGCGAATTTCTTCCGCTGCGCGCAAGCCTAGTCGAAGCGCAGTATGCATTGGCACTGAGATCCCGACAAAGGAGGCTCGCCTGGCTTTGTCCGGGTCAAAGCCTTCGACAGACACATCCATCGACTCGGCCTGGTATCCGGCGCGACCGAGGAAACCAAGCGGCATCGATATGCCGGCGGGCTGGTGGCCCAACTCGTAACACGACACCAGGAGTATGGGCCTCGCTTTGTTTCCTTGTTCGCTCATCCCAAGTTAATTCTAGAACTCGACCTCATGTTTAGCCATCTATTCGATCATGAATTCTAGCTTCGCGTGGGCGTCGCGCACAGCCGCGTCCACCTGATCGGGAGTGGCCGCCCGGCTGAAAATGAACCCCAGATAGCTCGCTCCTTCGGGAGGCGGAAGAACCCTTTGCGTGATGTGTGCAGTAATAACTACATCTTCGATCCCACGCACAGCTTTCGCATGGTCAATTCCAGCAACCTCCCGCAAGACCCCCGCCTTGGGTATGGGTATCATCATCACACCCGCCGCCTGGTCCTCGCGTTCCACTTGCGTTACGTTTTCCCCAAGTGCGTGCCGAATGATCAGCTCTTCGAGCGAAATCCCGAGGTCGAACTTCAATGCGCGCGAGCACAATCCACCGATCGCCCGAGCGGCCACTTCAATCACCCAGGGACCATGCTCGTTAATGCGCAGCTCCGCGTGTACCGGACCGCTCGTTAGACCCATTGCCCGCGTAGCCGCCGCCGTTGTCTCCACGATCTGCCTTTGAAGATCTCGCGCGAGACGCGACGGAGTAACATAAATGGTTTCTTCGAAGAAGGGCCCGTCCAGCGGATCAGGCTTGTCGAAGATTGCCAGAAGCCGAAACGTGCCATCAGTTACCAGCCCTTCGACGGCAACTTCAACGCCCGGAATAAACTCTTCGACAAGGCCTTCTCGACACAGAGCGCCTCCGCGTCGCGCGAGTTGCGGTTCACTAACAATTCGATCAAGCCGCTCGACTGCGCTGACGAATGCTTCCGGGTTGTCGGCTCGCATTACGCCTCGGCTGGTAGACAAAAAAACCGGCTTGACGACGCATGGATAGGTGATTCGAGAAGCGACATCGCCCGGATCATCGTCTAACGAAAAATGCCAGTACCGAGGAACCTGTACTCCACCTCGCCTCAACACTTCTCGCATGAGATGCTTGTTCTTCGCCGTGATTGCCGCTTCAAGAGAGTTGTGCCGGAGCTTGAGAGCTTCTGCGATAGAGGCCGCAACCACCGCGGTATCTTCATCCACCGGGATGACGGCATCCACCGGAAAGTGCGAAGCAAATTCTCGGGCCTGTTTCGCCGCGCGGCCGGCGTGACTGAAATCGAGCGTGAGCAGTCCCTCCGGATTCGAGTTCGCCAAAGTGCTTGGGTGTTCGGACGCGGCGACAACGTCGACGCCAAGTTTCAATGCTGCGTCTACGTAAGCCTTGGTGCGGTACGTGGTCGTCGGCAAAAGCAAAAGGACTCGCGGCATGGTTTAACGCTACGACTCCGCCCGCGACATTGTCTAGCATTGGTTAGTCGTTGATCTTTTCGTTATATTAGGGCGAGGAGCGATTGAGTATGCGATTGACCGAGATGGTGTCGTGCGCTGGTTGAGCAGCTAAGCTTGCGCCGAGCGCGCTCGCTCAGGTGCTGAGCGAGCTACCCGAACAACCCCTGAACCCGAACGTGCTCGTTGGCTTCGACCTTGCCGACGATGCGGGAGTTTACCGTCTCAACGATGAACTGGCAATCGTCCAGACCCTCGACTTCTTCACGCCCATCGTCGATGACCCGTTCGATTATGGACGCATAGCAGCGCTCAATTCGATCAATGACGTTTGGGCGATGGCGGGATCCCCTATCACCGCGATGGCCATCACATGCTTTCCAAAGAAAGGCGTTGATTTTTCTATTCTCGCCGAAATCATGCGCGGCGGTCTGTCGGTTTTGACGGAGAATGGAGTCGCGTTGTTGGGAGGTCACAGCGTAGACAATGAGCAGATAATGTTTGGCTACTCGGTGACCGGCGTGGTCGATCCGAAGAAAGTAGCTACTAACGCCGGGGCTCGCTCGGGAGATGTCATCATCCTCACAAAGCCGCTTGGCACCGGCATCATCTCAACCGGGATCAAGTTCGGAAAAACGCCGGCTGAAGTAGCAGCAGCTTCGATCGAGACCATGCTCACGCCCGGAAAATACGCGGCTCAAGCGATGCGCGATTTCGAAGTGAAGGGCGCGACTGACGTCACCGGTTTCGCGTTGATGGGTCACTCGTGGGAGCTGGCGCGCGCCAGCCAGGTGACCATCGAAATAAACTCGTCGGGCTTACCGATCCTGCCCGGTGCGCTGGAACTCGCCGCGGCAGGATTGCTCACCAGCGGCGATAAGACGAATCGCGAGTATCTTGGTGTTGACGTCGACATCGCACAGGAGGTTAGCCCGGAAATGCGCGCCATCCTCTTTGATCCCCAAACGGCGGGAGGCTTGTTGATTTCGATTTCGTCCTCGAGGGCCGATGCATTGCTAGCGCGTCTGCGCGAAACATATGTACACGCGGGAATTATCGGCCGCGTCCTTGAACGCGGTTCGCACTCAATCATAGTGAAGTAATTCAACTAACTCGTTGTGCCGCGGTGGAGTTCAAGTCATGCCGGAACAAAAGAAATACGACGCGATTGTCATTGGCTCGGGACAGGGAGGCAAGCCGCTCGCGATCGCGCTCGCGAAGGCTGGATGGACCACCGCCCTCATCGAGCGTGGACCCATCGGGGGGACCTGTGTAAACGTCGGCTGCACACCTACAAAAACGATGTTCAACAGCGCGCGAGTGGCTTATCTTGCGCGCCGGTCGGCTGATTACGGTGTGCATGCGGGTACGATCGCGGTCAAAATGAGTGAGGTACGAGCTCGCAAGGACGCCGTCGTCGCGAGCTTCCGCGACGGCGGGCTCAAGGCTATAGAAAAAACGAAAGGCCTTGACCTGTTCACCGGCGAAGCTGGCTTTACCGGTCCGCATTCGCTCGAAGTTCGAATGAACGATGGCGGCAAACAATTGCTCGCCGCGAACAAGATTTTCATCAACACCGGCGGCCGGCCGGCAAACCCCGACACCGAAGGACTCGACCGCGCTCGGTTTCTCGATTCCACATCAATAATGGAACTCGATGAGGCGCCGGAGCATCTGCTGGTGATGGGGGGTGGTTACATCGGACTGGAGTTCGGCCAGATGTTCAGACGCTTTGGCAGCCAGGTGACAATTGTCCATCGAGGCGACCACCTTCTTGGACGCGAAGATCCCGACGTCGCCGATGAGTTGGCCGGCATCCTGCGCGAGGATGGGATAACTCTGCTGCTGAACTCGGATGTTGTTCGCGTGTTGAGCGGGGAGGACCTTGCCCATAGCGGAGTCGGAGCCTCGTCGGCAAGCGAGAACCCCCAGCCGTCGCCACCCAACCAGATTCAATTGACTGCGCGAACCCCCGACGGTGCGCAGACTCTCTCAGGTTCGCATCTGCTGGTTGGAGTAGGACGCAAGCCCAACACCGAGTCGCTCAATCTTGAAGCGGCCGGCGTCGAGACCGATAAGCACGGCTTTATCACGGTAAACGATCGACTCGAGACAAATGTACCTGGGGTCTATG
This sequence comes from Blastocatellia bacterium, assembly GCA_049273835.1. Lineage (GTDB taxonomy): Bacteria > Acidobacteriota > Blastocatellia > UBA7656 > UBA7656 > Onstottus_A. Next base: position 4,670 of record JBASRM010000083.1, read on the forward strand.
CGCTTGGCGATGTAAAGGGCGGACCGCAGTTCACCCATATCTCGTATGACGACTTTCGCATCATCCGCACCAACCTGATTGAAGGAGGCGACGTTACTTCAAAAGACCGGATGGTACCATACACTGTGTTCGTCGATCCGCAACTAGGCCGGGTCGGCTTGACCGAAACCGAAGCTCGAGCACAAGGGATTGGTATTCGAGTTGCAAAATTGCCGATGACTCATGTCGCTCGTGCCATTGAAATGAGCGAGACTCGCGGGTTTATCAAAGCGATAGTCGACGCAAATACAAATCAGATACTTGGCTGTGCCGTGCTGGGGGTCGAAGGCGGCGAGTTGATGGCGATGTTCCAAATAGCGATGATGGGACGAGTGCCATACACCGATTTGAAGGAAGCAATCTTCGCTCATCCTACGCTGGCGGAGTCGATGAACAACCTGTTTATGTCGCTGGACGCGTGAGCGATCAACTGCTTGGGCAGTCATTTGTGAGGCGCTCGAAAGACTCAGATTCAAGCTGATCAAGTGCAACGGGTAACCAAATATGCAAACCAAGAACGAGCTAACCAGGACGGGCGCTAAAGAAATGACCGATCTCTTCCGAGAGGTGCGATCTCGCACCATGCGTATCGTTGAACCCCTCGAGATTGAAGACTATGTTGTCCAGACTGCGCCATTCATGAGCCCTCCTCGATGGCACATCGGTCACACCTCGTGGTTTTTTGAACTGCTGTTGAAGGATCACCTCCCGGGCTACGAAATATACTCGGAAGAGTATCTCTTCTACTTCAATTCATACTACGAACGGTTCGGATCACGGATCGATCGCGACAAACGCGGCACTCGTTCGCGCCCCGGCGCATCGGTGGTGTGAGAAGCCACGGCGTTCGGAGAATCGTCGCTGGCGCCGACGAGTCGGTTTATGC
>JBASRM010000094.1:0-5075 GCA_049273835.1 Blastocatellia bacterium
GTTCCGGATTCCGACGACCGAGAAGCGGTTGCTCAACCTATATTCGACCAACACCACACGGTCGATTCCGTTCAGACCGGAGGTAAGGTTCTGGGAATAGGTAACAGTCAGGTCCTTTGCGATGCGTTGGCCGATCGTAATTCTGGCAGTCGGGTCATTGCCGCGTCCTACCAACAACGGATCAATCGAAAACCGGCTCAAACCAAATAACCGTTGTGTTCCCCGCTCGAGCTGCTCGGACAATGAGGCCGACAGAATCGATTGAGCGAGACCCAGCCCGGTCTGACCAAGCGACGCCACCGTTGAACGATCGCCCCCGGAGATACTCCCGGTGAGGATGAGCGAGATGATATCCGGCTCGGGCAATTCGGGATCGGATCTAACCGAGGTCTGGAGCTTGGCAATCGTCCCGTTGAAGGTTATTGAAATGTGATAACCTCGGATGTCCGACTCTGCTTGAAAGTCGATGGTAGGCTCCGCCCCTCGGCGGCCGGGGATGGTTATCAAAGCGCGCGACAAATCGTAACGCCCATTCCTGAAATTCAGCGTGCCCCGAGTGAGGAGAATTCGTCCCGATGCTTGCGGCTTATCCACCGAACCGCGCAAATTCAGATAAGCGCTGCCCACCGCATCCGCCAGATTGTTTTTCACGAGGAGCGTGTTGTCCGCGGTTATGTGAAGATCGAGCACCGTTGGCAGCCCCGAAGGTCCACCCGAACCGCCGGGCCCGGCCTCGAGAAAATCGGGCTGAAACGGCCCGCCGGTTGTAATCAATTCTTCGAGCGTTACCTCCCTGGTATAAGACGCACGCCGTACTTGCACGTTCCCGCTCAGCACCTGCAGCTTGCGATTGCCCTCCAACGTGAGCTGCGCATCAATAACGGTCTGCGTATCCTTAGGGTACTCCGCGCCCACCTGGTCAGCCTTGGCTTCCAACCGCCACTGCGACGGCAAAAGCCCGGAAAGCGCCGCGCCCCCTTCTATCGAGATGGTTCCTCCGCCGGGCGTCGCCCCAACGAAGTTTTCAATAACCGCCTGATTCGACGTGAAGCGGATCTGCCCGTTGGCCCTCGCCAATGAAATCGGGAAGTCGAGTATCCGAACGCCGACGTCGCGCAAGTTCGCAACCCCCAACAACTGCGGAGAATCGAGCTTGCCGACGATCGAGGCTTGAACTTGCGCGATGCCGGTCGTGAAAATCGTCGGTGTGAATGATGACAAGAGCCGCAGGTTGATCTCACCGTTGACGGTCAGGTTCGATTTCGCCGCGTCGCGAGAGAGAGTGCCTTCGAGAGTGACGTTCGTCCCTTCGCCAGTGAACATCACCCTGTTGAGCGTGATACCGACAGGAGTCGCGGTGACCACGATGTCACCTTGATTAGAGATCTTATAAGTCTGGCGCTCCGAGATCGCGCCGCCGAACTCGAGCCTGGTCAGCGTCGCCACTGCCTGCACGCGGTCAGAGTCGAGCAAAGGACCCGACAGCTTGATGGTACCGGTCGCCTTTCCCTGGATATCCGACAATTCAGGCGCGATCAAGGCGAGATAAGGACCGATCTCGGTGTCGGTGAACTCGAGGGACGCATTGACCGGGTAGTTCTCACGATCACGCAGGTCAATCGTCGCCTCGAGCGTTCGCTGTTCGTCCAATAGTTTCCCCGTCGCCTGGACCTTCAGTATTCCGCCCTCGGTGAACGCGACCAGCTTCGCATCGCCGAAGTCTCGCCCTTCGATCAACACATTGTGACCTTGAATCGTCGCGTTGAGATGAACCCCGGACCAGTCTTCCGGCTTCCCCCACTGTCCCTGGCCGACCAGGCTTATGTCCGCCTTCCCCGAGAGCTGGGGGATGTCGGCTGCTTCGGAAATCTGTGTCAGGTCTACGTTCTTGCCCTCCGCATTGACGGAGTATTCATAAGTGTCAAGATTGTAACTTCCCTGCCCCGCGATCTCGCTATCGCCAACCCGCATCCTCAGGTTCTGAACGTTGATGACGCTGTTGGAAAGGGTGACGTCCCCGGTGAATTCGGGCACCGAAATCCTCTTCGCCTCCTGCCCTTCCTCCTCTGCCGGTCGGTTGAATTCAGCCGCCGCGAGCTCAAGCTTAGCCGTGCCTTCTATCGTGCGAGGCCCGGGCAGGCCTTTGAGATCCAGGACACCATTTATTACTCCTCGACTGACGATGTCCTTGAGTCCGGGCGAAATCGTTTGAACAATTGAGGCCAGATCGAAGTTCTGTACATTGGCCTTGATCGCTACATTGTCCTTTACTGGAAGGGGCGCATTAACGCTGAAGTCGGCCCGTGAACCGTCCGGCCGCACCAGCGCCGCGTTTTCGATCTTAAGAAGATCCGGACTGTACGCGATGTCACCTTCAAACGAACCGGTTTCTTCCTCGTGTGATTTTATGCTTGCCAGCCGGACATGACCTGAAACCCGCGGCGTCGCCAGCTTGCCTTCTACTCGACCCTTAAACTCACCGGCGCCTGCCAGCGCGATCTCGTAGTCCGCTTTCACGTCCTCGGGTATAAGGCCGAACGCGTCAATTGCGCGCTGTACCTCGGACATATCCGTGGACTTGAAATCCACGTTAATCGAACCCGAGCCGTCCCAGCCCAGCGCACCGGTAATCGTCAGATCGCTCTGGTTCGAGCGGACAAAAGCGCGTTGAATGTTCAAACCGCCTCGACCGGTTGCAACAAGACTGATCTCACCCTGAGCGGGCGAGGCATCTCCCTGTCTCTCGGGCGGTGAGACGGCGGCGTCGAAGCTTGCAACGATCTTCCCGGTCGCGGCTTTGTAGTCCAATCGTGGAAACGTAAGTTGAGCGCTTCCGTTTGCAGTCCCGCGGACGGCGACGTCTTTTGCCGAAGCCAGCGTCGTTACCTGATCGAGGTCGATTGATTTGAACTGGACGTCAACGCTCGACGACCCCCCGGCGTACGCAACTGTAGCCGCACCGGACACGCTTCCGCCCAAAGCCGAGGCGCTGAACTGCGAAAGATTTGCTTTGTTCCGATCGAAGGAGAGCGCGCCCCTGATCCCGGTCGCGCTCACTTGCCCGCTTTTCAGCGAAGCCAGGTTCAGTGATCCGGTGACATCGAAATCGAGCTCTTTTCCCCTCACTGCGTCGGTAAAAGTAATCGCTCCGGTGGTCAGCCCCTCCCCGCTAACTCCGGATGACGTGAGACTCACATTACCTTTGTACTCGGCTCCGCGGCCCGCCAGGTCCGTCTTTACGACGATTCCACCGACGCGAAAGCCGGCGGCTGAAATTGCCTTCGAGTCGATCGAACCGGATGCCTTGTAGCCGGCGCCAGTACCTTCAATCCGTCCATTGAAGCCAACCTGTCCGCTCATCTTTGTCTCGGGCGCGAATACGCGCGCAATTTGATCGAGCGAGACGCCGGCATTGACGCCAGTCAGTACGTATTTGAGGGGCTCGTAACTCTCTACCTTGCCGTTCAGCTTGACGATCCCGAGATCGGAAGAGATTTTGAATTGGGGCTCGCCGTTCAGGCTGAGAATCTCGGCGTCTTTTTGAGTAACTCGCGCAAGAATGTTCGCGGTGATGTTTTGAATCTTGCGGCCTTCGATTGTCGCAGTGGCTTTTGTAAACCCGAACTCGAGACGGTGGTTGAGCTCGTCCCTGATCGATTGCGCCTCCAGAGGCACCAGGTGGAGCCCCAAGTCAGTCACCTGGGCGGTGATGTTCCGCTGGCGGTCGACGAAATCAATGGCGCCATCCGTCAACTCGAAGTTCGAGGTAAGAAAAGTGACGCTCTTCTCCTCGACCTCTTCTCTGCTGGGTGGGGCGTGAATCGAGGCGAGATTGAAGCCGCCGTTTTCGGCGACCTCGATCCAGACGTGAGGCTTGACTATCTTGACCTGGGTGATCTGGATTCTCTGGCTGAGGTACGAGAGCACGGAGAATTGGGCTGTAAGGCTCTCGATCGATCCGAACCGTTTCCCGTCGCTCGTCTTCATCTCGATATCGTCGAGCGTGACTCGGTAGCCGCGAAGGTCCAGGTGCGAACCGCCAATCGTTGCAGTGATGCCAACATCGCCGAGAGCCTCAACTACCTGCTCGCGAAGATAAGTATCCAGCCGGCCGCTGCGAATGTAGAGAAAAGCGGCGATGAGGAGCAGTAAGATTAGGCTTAGAAGTGAGATCGCGCCGATTAATAATTTTCTGCGCATAGACCAGCGGACCCCGGGACGGGAATTGCGGATTGAATATGAACCCGCAATCTTTAGACTTTGGTGAGCAAGTGCCCCAGTTTCTCCTTCCTTGCACGCAGCACTTTTTCGTTCGATTCGTTCGGCTCCATCTCGATCGCAATTCGATCGGTAATCTCCAGGCCGAAGCCTTCGATCGCCGCGCGCTTCACCGGATGGTTGGTGATCAATCGCATCCTATGCACCCCCAGGTCGTGAAGGATCTGCGCGCCGATGCCGTAGTCGCGCGGGTCCATCTTGTGCAGGCCGACTACCGCGGCGTCAGCTTCGACCGCGTCTTTGTCCTGCTCATCCATCAGCCGATATGCCTTGAGCTGATTGACCAGTCCAATTCCGCGCCCTTCCTGTTTCAGGTACAGCAGAACACCTCGACCCTCACCTGCGATCAACTCAAGTGAACGATGAAGCTGCCAGCCGGTGTCGTCGCGTACGGAGCCAAATACGTCGCCAAGTACGCATTGCGAATGTACACGCACGGGCATGCTCTCATCCGGATCAATCTCCCCCATTACAAGCGCCAAATGAGTATCCCGATTGATGTCGTTCGTGTAGGCGATCGCCCGAAACTCGCCGTACACAGTGGGCACTCGCGCTTCACCCGCGCGGTGCACCAACACTTCGTTCGCCATTCGATAACTGACCAGATCGGCCACGGTAATAATTTTGATCCCGTGGGCGCGGGCGAACTCTCGCAGCTCGGGTAAGCGGGACATCGTTCCGTCATCGTTCATCACTTCACAGATAACGCCCGCGGGCATCATCCCAGCGATCCGGGCGAGGTCCATCACCGCTTCAGTCTGACCGGGACGCACCAGCACGCCGCCGTTGCGCGCGCG
>JBASRM010000102.1:0-3968 GCA_049273835.1 Blastocatellia bacterium
AAGCTCTCACGCCTGGCGGCTGTGAGCATCTGAATCGTCAAGCCTCCGTGTAGGTTGGAACGTGAAGCTCTCACGCCTGGCGGCTGTGAGCATCCTCGATCATCTCGGCTCCGTGTAGGTTGGAACGTGAAGCTCTCACGCCTGGCGGCTGTGAGCATCTGAATCGTCAAGCCTCCGTGTAGGTTGGAACGTGAAGCTCTCACGCCTGGCGGCTGTGAGCATCTGAATCGTCAAGCCTCCGTGTAGGCTGAACCGTGAAGCTCTCACGCCTGGCGGCTGTGAGCATTTGCGATCATCGTTCGAGCGTGAACCTCCTCTCAGTGCGAAGGCTTATCCTCTGGTTTCTTTTCGCTCTTATCAATCACAATTGGTCTCGGCTCGGGCACTTCGATGCCGAGCACGTACTTTGAAAACCATCCGTACTCCCGGCGCTGTTTCTTCTCCTCGTCGGGGCTCAACTCTTGCTGGGCGACATAAGCAATGCGATTCCCATCCGGTGACCACTGAAACGACTGCACCCCGGATTTCGATTCGGTGAGTTTCTCGGCTTCGCCCCCAAAAGGTGAGATAAGGAAAATTTGTGGCTTCTCTCCTCGCGCCGAGATAAATGCCAGGCGCTTGCCGTCCGGAGACCAACGTGGCTGATTGTCGTTCTTCTTGCTGGTGGTTAGTCGAATTGGGGGACCACCGGCGGTTGAAACCAACCAGACGTCTGCGTCGCTTGCGTTTTCCTTCATATCGACAGCGGTAACGACGTAAGAAACCCATTTGCCGTCGGGTGACACCTGCTAGGTCATCAGCCCTGTACGGGCGGTCCTCGGTGACCGCCCCTCTCGGCTCCTGAATGAATCCCCCGCGAGAAGGGGGATACCGAACCCCTCGGCTCCTGAACGAATCCTCCGCGAGAGAACGAATCCGCCGCGAGAGAACGAATCCGCCGAGAGAAGGGGCGCTGACGGAGGACCGCCCGTACAGGGCTTGCGATCGACCGGCGACGAGGCGAGTTGACCTGTTTCAACCCAGACAATATCCTCTTCAGTCAGCTTTCACCCTTACCGGAGGCTTAATGAAACGTATTTTGATCATTCTGTTTTGTTTGATATTCACCTTTTCACTATCGGCGTTCGCGGCGAAGACGTCGAAGCCCGTCGTGGTGACCTCTTCTCGCGAGCAACAGATAGCCGAGGCCGCCGAGGCGATTCGAGCGAAGCTCGTCGAACAACGCCGCGATTTTCATATGCATCCCGAACTCTCCAATCGCGAGGAGCGCACTTCGCGCGTCGTAGCCGAGAGACTCCGCGCGATCGGACTCGACGAAGTCAGGACGGGTGTCGGCAAGCACGGTGTCGTGGCCTTGCTCAAGGGCGCGAAGCCAGGACCCGTCGTCGCGGTGCGAGCCGATATGGATGCCCTCCCGATTCAAGAGACGATCGACGTTCCATACAAATCCCGCACACCCGGCGTCAAACACGCTTGCGGCCACGATGTGCATACAACCGTCCAGCTGGGGGTGGCAGAGATCCTGAGCAAGATGCGCGAGCAGATCCCGGGCTCGGTAAAATTCATTTTTCAACCGGCTGAAGAAGGCGCGCCCCAAGGTGAAGAAGGCGGGGCCGCGTTCATGATTAAGGAAGGAGCTCTCGAGAATCCGCGACCGGCGGCGATCTTCGGTCTGCATACGATGCCGAGCATCGAAGCCGGACAGATCGCCTACCATTCGGGACCGGCAATGGCATCCTCAGATCGATTTACGATAACGATTCGCGGTAAGAAATCTCACGGCGCGCAGCCGCAGCTTGGCGTTGATGCGGTGATCGTGGCCGCGGAATGTGTGACGGCGCTTCAGACAATTCGCAGCCGCCGCATCGACCCCCTCGAACCGCTTGTAATTACCGTTGGAACAATCAACGGCGGAGACCGCTATAACGTAATCGCGGGCGAGGTAAGGATGGAAGGCACTATGCGAACTCTCAACGAAGAGGTGCGCAAACGCGCTCAGGAGATGATGCGGCAAACGCTTGCGAGCGTGACGTCCGCCTACGGAGCCACAGCCGATTTGCAATTCGATAGCCCGAACCCGGTCACCTACAACGATCCTCGCCTTGTTGAAGAAACGCTGGTTACAATCCGGAGGCTTGTTGGCGACGCCAACCTGATCGCACCCAAGCCTTTCATGCCGGCTGAAGACTTCTCGTTGTACCAGCAGGTTGTGCCCGGTTTCTTTTATTTTCTAGGCGTAGGAAACAAAGCCAAAGGGATTAGTGCGGGTTGGCACACCGCTGAGTTCGACGTTGACGAAGAGAGCCTGGTGGTGGGCGTTAAGGTGATGGCGAATGTGCTGCTGGATTATCTGGATCGGCACTCGCGCAACTAAACTTACAATTGGGTTGGAAGGGCGTGAAACTGCGGGACCGGAAACTTCTTCAGGATCTTCCATACAATGACCACGCTGCCGTCGTCATCCTGAGTGACGATCCGAAACACAACCAGAAGATCCGAGACGCCGTAAACCACCGACCGGAGCAGGTACGAAGTCTTCCGTTTTACCTTGTCACGCGAGATGTAAGTAAAGCCGTTTACATCGAACCCTGCCGCGGCTCGTGTTTGCTGATCGCGGGCGTCGCGTTCCCTGGTCGGGGCCGCGAAGGTTGAGAGGAACTGTGCGCCGGGTTGATCGAGCGTGATGTCTTCAATCGCCACCTTCCCGAGCCTTGTGAGAAACCCGAAATCCGATCCGCTGAAGCCGGCCTTAAACCGCCCCTGCTCAAGCTGGATGTCCGACCCGAGACCATATTCGTGGCTCTGGCTCGCAAATGAGTAGTACGCTCCGCCGCCGGCGATCGTCAGCTTATCCTGGAAAATCTCTCTCGGCAGCAAGCGAATCAAACCGGTGTCCGGCTGGGTCAGAAAGTCGGCGTACCTCGCCCGATCTTTTGAGGAGGGCGCCAGAAACTGCTGCTCAGTCTCCTTGAGTTCCCCAATCAGCTGGCGGATCTCGTTTTCGAGAACCGCGCGATCCACGGTTTGAGCGCGCGCCGACACCGCAAACAACGGCACAACTGTAAGAGCAGCGGCGAATAAGAAAACGCGAGCACGAATCATGAAAAACTCACAGGTTCAGTTCTTTTTCATACACAACTATTGCGCGAGCTGCGGAACTGGAAACTTCTTTAGAATCTTCCAGGCAAGAGTCAGGCTGCCGTCCGTGTCCTGGCGGATGACTCGGAAGACAACCAGCAAGTCCGATACAGCGTAGTTGACTGAGCGCAGAGCGTAGGTCCTGTTCAAAATTGCCGGAAGGGAATTCCGGTACATAAATCCCTCGGCCTCGAACCCGATCGCGGCCCGACGATACTGTTCTCGAGCATCAGATTCCAAGGACGGAGTGTTAAACGCCGCCAGGAACCTCACCCCCATTTGCTCGACGTTCAGGTTGTCGACCGCCACATCGCCCAGGGAGGTGAGAAAGCCAAAATCCGCGCCGGCGAATCCAACGCTGAGCTCGCCGCGTTGCAACTGCAGGTCCGACCCAAACCCATACTCGTTGGTCAGTCGGGCGAATGAGTAATAAGCACCACCGCCGCGGGTCAGGAGCTTTCCGTCATACTCCTCGCGCGGCATCAACCGACTCAGACCGGTGTTCGGTTGGCGAAGAAACTCGGCGTGAGCTGAAAGGTCTTCGACAGAGGGCGCGAGAAATACTTTCTCCTTCGTCGCGATTTGATCTCGCAAGGCCTCCAGTTTCACTTGCAGTTCTGTTCGATCCTGGATTTGAGCGGTTGTGGCGATTGATAGACCGGAGATCAGACTCAGGAAGAAGAGAAAAGAAAACAACTTCGGACCGGTCATTGACGCCTCCGCGCTTCGAGCGGAACCTTGGAGGTACAAATCGTATCCCCAACCATCAGCAGAGTCAACGGGAGAATCGAACGGGTGAATCGAACGGGAGGACCTTTTCTGCTATCATC
>JBASRM010000107.1:0-2955 GCA_049273835.1 Blastocatellia bacterium
GATGATAACCAGCGCTGCCCAGGCGACGAGAAACAACTTGATCCGATCTTCGCGATCCAGACGCCGCAGCCGCCGGGGAATCCCGATGATCACCAACGGCAGGAAAAAACTCCACGGAAACAGCCACACAGCGTGGAGCCCCAGGAACAACGGGAGAGGCACCGTATCATAATCCGCGGGGTAGCGCTTGCCTACGTAGCGCAAGAAGTGCTCGTTCATCAGATAGAACCAAAAAAATCCGCGGCCCTGACTTGGATGAGGGGTGCCTCGCATCATCGTGCCCGGATTGCTTAGCCCGGCGGCGATGTGCCACGGCGCCGCAACGGCCAGAAACAGCAAAGTACCGGTCAACAACTTAAACCTGAGAAGTTTGCGGAGCTCGCCGGTGATCAGTAAAAAGATGAGGATGATAATCCCAGGAAATGCAGCTCCGATAAGTCCTTTTGTGAGCACTCCGAGAGCACCGAACAGATAGATACCATAGACGTACCGCGATCGCGTTGGATCCTCATACGCTCGCAGAAAGCAGTAGAAGGCCATTGTTATGAACAACGTCAATATCACATCAGGCCAAAGGACCCGCGTGAACAAAAAAACTCCGATGCTTGACCCAACGCACAGCGCCGCGTAAAACCCCGCCTTCTCACCGAAAGCGAACTTACCCAGCAGCAACGCCGCAAGCATCAACCCCAGGGTCGCAAGCGCAATCGGAAGCCGCGTCGCGAACTCATTGACGCCGAAAAGCTTGTAGGACAGGGCTACAAGCCAGTACATGAGCGGAGCTTTTTCGAGATAGCGAATCCCGTTTACGTGAAGTGTCACCCAGTCGCCCGACTCAACCATTTCGCGGGCAGCCTCCGCGTGAACCGTATCGGCGTCATCAAGCAATGCGGGCGGGTAACCACAGCTCACCAGATAGATAACCCCCCAAACAGCAACCAGCGTTAGGAATTGATCGCGGTATCGCATCGACTGACTTGTTATAACAAAGTGCTTTCGGTTTGCTCCAATTGTTTCTCGATGACCGAGGCGAGATGGGCCGCTTTAATACACTTTGATGGGGGAAAACCGATTCTCAACGTGTTCGCGGCAATCCAGCCGGGCTTGCCGGGACGTAATACTTGAGTCCAGCGCGAGAGAGCCTGTGCGCGCTTGCAACGCTAGAAAATTACCGTCGAATAAGCTATTATTTCGGAGCGCGCCAGTAGTAATAATAAGAAGGAAAGATCCAACTCATGCTGTGGACCGGTGGACCCCTCGTATTCAGAAGATTAGTCGCGTTATTCATCTTTGGAGCAGCCCTGCTTGTCCCAATGAGCGCGCCCTCCCAACAAACGGGCAGCGCGATACGTGTGATTGCGTTGGACGAATTCGACAAGCCCGTCCAGGGCGTTCACGTCGAGGTCAAGCTTAAAGGTGCAGTCGTTGCGACGACCGTTACCAATGAAAAAGGCGAGGCCGAACTCCCGAAACTCTTGCCTGGCACCTACGAGATCTTAGTCTCCAAGGACACTTTTGAGCCGCTAACGCAGACGGATGTTGGACTGACATCGGGAACGCCAGTCGAAGTCAGGTTTACGATGATCCCGAAAGTACAGCTCAAGGACGTCGTCGTAAACGTTCAGGCCGGAACGGAGACACCTATCGAAAAGGGAGCGTCACCGGCGGCAGAGCTTGGACGCGCGGAAGTCAAAAACATTCCGGCAAAGCCGGCGACAGTCACAGACACGTTGCCGCTTATTCCGGGTGTCGTGCGCTCCAGCGAAGGTGAGATAAAGATTTCAGGCACCGGCGAGCATCGCAGCGCGCTCGTTGTGAACACCGCCGACGTCACGGATCCGGCAACAGGACAATTCGGCGTTACCGTCCCGGTTGATAGCGTTGAGACGATTGAGGTCTTCAAGACCCCCTATCTGGCTCAATTCGGCCGCTTCACTGCCGGCGTGGTTTCGGTAGAAACGCGACGCGGCGGAGATAAGTGGAATTTCGAGCTGAACGACCCGCTTCCCGAGTTCCGGATTCGCAGCGGGCACCTTCGCGGAATACGTGAAGCTTCGCCGCGAATAGTCTTCAACGGCCCGTTGGTGGCAAACAAGTTTTATTTTTCAGAAGGTCTCGAATATGACCTGCAGAAGAGGCCCGATCGAACTTTGCCGTTTCCGTTTAACGAGAGCAAACAGGAATCGCTAAACTCGTTTACGCAGCTTGACTACATCCTTTCGCCCGCAAACACGCTTAGCGGAACGTTTCACGTTGCGCCGCGGCAGATGCAATTCGTCAATCTGAATTTCTTCAACCCACAGCCGGTCACGCCCACTTTTAGCGCGCACGATTACACGGGGACCGTTATCGACCGCTGGACGATCGGCAACAACCTGCTCGAGAGCACTTTGGCGATCAAGCGATTCAGTGGTGACGTGTGGGGACAAGGCGAAGCGAACATGGTGCTCGCCCCGGCGGGCAATTCCGGAAACTATTTCAGCCAGCAGCGGCGGCGTGCGTCGCGAGCCGAATGGATCGAAGTATATTCGCTGTCTCCGATTGACTTCTATGGCGCCCATAATCTGAAGTTCGGATCGTCGGTAACTCGAACCGGAAATCGAGGCGATTTCGCGGCTCGTCCTGTTGAAATTCGCGACAACACCGGCAATCTGCTTAAGCGGATCGACTGGGTTGGAGGTCATACCTTCAATCGCCACGATCTGGAGCTCGCTTTTTTTGCGCAGGATCATTGGGTGCTGGCGCCACGGTTTTCAGTTGACGTTGGGACTCGGTTCGAGCGGCAAGGCATCACCGAAACGGTCCGGGTAGCTCCGCGGATCGGACTCGCGTGGCAGCCGTTCAATCATCAACAGACCACGGTTCGAGGCGGCTTTGGCCTGTTTTACGACCGGGTTCCGCTGAGCGTATTTGCATTCACCAGCTATCCTGAACAGGTCATAACAACGTTTGATC
>JBASRM010000111.1:0-7388 GCA_049273835.1 Blastocatellia bacterium
GATCAAAGACACCACCGGCTTTAGCCGCGTGGTGGTTCAATTTCAACCTAAGGATAACCCACTCGGATCAGAGACACCACCGGCTTTAGCCGCGTGGTGCTTCAATTTCAACCTAAGGATCAGCCACTCGGATCAAAGACACCACCGGCTTTCAGCCGGGTGGTGCTTCCATTTCGCCCACGATTTCGGTGAATCAGATCTGGCGCGTCGTAGGGTGAAACTGAAGTACCACGCGGCTGAAGCCGGTGGTGTCTTGATCGACTAAGGTAGGTTGAAATGAGGCGCGCACCCAGAAGTCTTCGGAAACTAAACCTGGCCTTTACGAGCCCAGATCGATGATGATCTTAAACTCCTTCTCGGTGACCGGTTGAATTGAAAGGCGACTTCCTTGCTGAACCAACACCATCTTTTGAAGGTCGTGTCGCTCTTTAAGCTCCGGGAGCGGGACCTGGCGGGCGAACTTCTGTTTGAATTTCACTCGCACACAATACCAGATAGGAGCGGCCGGGGTTGCCTTCGGATCATAATGGCTATCGCCGGGGTCAAACTGGGTCGGGTCCGGTTCGGCGAGACCGATGATCTCAGCCACGCCGGCGACTGCCGGAGGGTCGGCGTTGGAGTGGTAGAATAATGCCAGGTCGCCCTTCTTCATCTCTTTCATCATGAAGTTGCGCGCCTGGTAATTTCTGACGCCTTCCCACAGTGTTGACTTCTCCTTTTTCAAATCGTCGATCGAGTATGAGGTTGGTTCGGTTTTTATCAACCAGTGTCGTTTGGCCATTCATGCCTCCGGAGCGAACCGATGATCTGCGGGCGTGACTAGCAAACCTGCACGAGCGTACCTCTGCGTGCGCCTCGGTGTCTATCGCGACCTTAGGCCAGGAAAGAGGGCCGCACGCGGAGGTACGCCCGCACAGGATCCTTTTTGTAGATCGAGAAAGGTGTATTCTCGATCACTGCTCACCTCTCGGGGCGAGCTCCGTTGCTGTTCGGTGTTAGTCGAGCGACCGCCGTTCAAACTGGCGCAATCCGAAATAGGTAAACAAGCCGCAGAAGCCGAGCAGTCCCGTGAATATTAACCATATTGGCATATGTGACAACTGCGGAGTAAGCGCGGCGCGAAAACCTTCGCTCGCGTAGACCAGCGGATTGATCAACACCAGATGCTGGAACCACGGAATCACTTGAAGCGCGGCCCACGGGTAGTAAGCGCAACCCGAAAAAATCATCGGCCCCAGCAGCACGTTGAACATCAGCCCAATCTGCTGTGGCTCGACAATGGTTCCCATCACCATCCCAAGGGCCGCAAATAGCCAGCTCGTTATCAGCGCAACCGATATAAGCAGGAAGAAGTTCTCCGGCTGAAGACTCAAATGAGTTCCCATCATCAACCACGCGAGCGGTAAGACGAACAGCCCGGCGATAACAGCCTGGATGATGCCCACGATAATTTTCTCGACGGCAACTCCCATTATGCTTATTGGCGCCAAAAGCCGGTCCTCAATCTCTTTGGTCCATCCGAACTCGACCACCAGCGGAAGCGCGACCGACTGCATCCCCGATAGAGTCATGCTCAACGCAAGAATGCCGGGCAAAAGCAGGTTGGCATATCCTGTCTGAACAAGACCCAGGCGGGGCATCACGTAACCGAAGATAAACGTGAACAGGATCGGCTGCATGCCTACGCGCAGGAAAAAGTATTTCAGCTCGCGTCGCGCTACTCGCATGTCGCGATGTAGCAGCGCCAACATTGTAGCCATCTGATCAGTTCCTTGTTCAGTCTGAAAGCGGCATCAACCAACCTAGGGATTGTCGGGTTATCGTCAGTCCCGCAGACTCCTGCCGGTGAGGTGCAAGAACAGATTCTCCAGGCTCGGCTCTGACACGTGCGCGTCCGTTACCATCACACCGTGTTCACCGGCGACGCGCATTGCGTTTGCCAGCAGACCTTCCAGCTTGTCGGCGTAGACTCTAATTGTGTGGTTATGCGTCTTGACGTCAACTACCCCGGCAAGCGTCGGCAGCGCGGATGCTAGAGAGTTGATCGCGCCATCCGCGCTTTGAACTTGCAGCTCGATCAGGTAGCCTCCCGGCACACCGGCCTTGAGCTTTGACGGCGTTCCCATCTCCAGGAGCTTGCCTTTGTCCATGATCGCGATCCGCTGGCACAATTGATCGGCCTCATCCATGTAGTGCGTCGTCAAAAAGATCGTCTGGCCCTTTGCATTCAGCTCGCGCAGCAAGTCCCATATCGCGCGGCGAGCTTGCGGGTCGAGACCGGTGGTGGGTTCATCCAGAAACAGAATCGCGGGATCGTGCATCAACGCGCGGGCGATCTTCAACCGCTGAGCCATACCGCCCGAATAAACGGTTGGTTTCTCATCGGCGCGCTCGGCAAGTTGAAAGCGCTCCAACAGCTCGTTCGCGTGTTGCTCGCGCACCCGCTTCGGGATGCCGAAGTACTCGGCGTGGAAAAGAAGATTCTCGCGCCCGGTCAGACTGCGGTCGAGGTTGTTGGCTTGAGGGCAGACGCCTATTCGGCGCTTGACCGCAACGGGATCGCGGCATACATCGATGCCATCGACTACTGCCCGGCCTCCGGTTGGAATGACTCGAGTCGTGAGTACGGCGATCGTGGTGGTCTTACCGGCTCCATTTGGACCGAGCAGTCCAAAGAATTCTCCTCGATCGATCTCAAATGAAATGCCGTCGACCGCTTTTACATCAATTGTCTGTTTGCGGCTTTTAGGTTTGTAAACTTTTTGTAGGTTCTCGACGACGATGACTTTTTCCATGGATCACTCTTCTTTGGAGAATAGACATCGTGTACCAAAAGTGGCAACCGGCTAAACACACAGCCAAGAAAACAGGTCAGGACCTTATTCGTGACGTCGTGCCTTTGTGTTTAAGTTAGAGTCACCTCACCGCCGAGCCGGTGACTACGTGAGGCTGACTGCTCAACTTTTCATTCACCCTGCGAATCGAGCCCGAGATGATCGAGTTCAGATCCCCAGCCGCCTTTTGAGTCTCTTCAATCACCTCGCGCAACCGAAGCAACTGCGGCTCGGTTGGAGGCGCAATCGCTGCGTTGATCGACCCCGCAAGCGAATTGACTTCCTCTCGCAGCCTTGGCGGATATCGATACCCAAATTGCGCCTCGCGAACCAAAGTCGCGCGCAGTTTCTTTAGCTCATCGAGCGCAGCGGTGAGATCGGTCGTTGCGTCAGTCTGAGTGACGCGAGCTGCGGGCCCACTGCCATCACCGTCGCCGGCGCGGCCCGCAGCCGCTGCTGCGTCAGGAACTCTTCGCATTGTCTCGGCAAGCGCAGTCAGCTGACGCGTAAGATCGTCAACTCGACTGAGCACGCCGTTCAGGGTCGAGCTAAGATCGCGCAGCTTCAACGCAGCGTCCAACTGGGCGTTAAGATCGGCGTCGCTTACCTTCACCCGAGGATCGAGCCCCACGCGAACCGTCTTGCTCAATTGCTTGCCTGCCGCCCTGAGCGTAATCGTGTAGTCGCCCGGCAAAACCGCAGGTCCGCCTCCGCCTCCAAAACGCCCCCCTCCGAATTCTTCGGGTCCGGGCTGCTCACGCGAGCCAGGTGAGGGAGGTCCCGCGGGTGCGGCTCCGGCGGCAGGCGATTGCCCCGCCACTTGACCCGCCGCCGCGCCCCGACCTTGGCCGCCTCCTCTTCCAAACCCAAGTCCACCAGGCCCGCCTCCAGCCGCTGGAGTAGGCGGATCATGACGCAGGTCCCACACCGTTCGATTAACACCTGATTTATTAGCCATGCTGCGAATCGTGCGGATCGTCTTGCCATTCTTATCTGCGACGGTGATTACGATTGGTCCGTTGACGTCCGACTTCAGATAGTAGTCTATCCGCGCCCCGTTTGGCGGGTTCTGGGCCGTGAACGTCCTCTGGCCAAGGTTCGAATCCCTCCCCCATATTTGATACCGGGTTGCGGGAGACACGTCGAACAAAAACGCATCGTTCGCTCTAGCCTCGGCGAGACCCTGGAGCGCGGCCGCGCTATCAAGGATGTAAACACCGCGACCGTGAGTTGCGATAATCAAATCGTTGTCTCGAAGGTGAACGACGATGTCGCGCACCGCCACCGGCGGCACGTTGTTGCGGATCGATACCCAATGTCCGCCGCCATCCCACGAAGCGAAGACTCCAAGCTCAGTGCCGCAGTACAGCAAAGTCTTCACCGTCGGGTCTTCCCTCACCACGTGCACATAGCCCTTCGCCGGAAGATCGCCTTTCACCGAAGTCCACGTCTGACCGTAGTCGGTTGTCCTGAATGCCCACGGGCCGAAATCGTCGTCCTGATGACGATCGAATGCAACGTAAGCGGTGCCGGCATCGAAGTGCGACGCATCGATGTTTGGCACCCACGAGTTCGCTGGCAGGCCCTTGATGTTGCCGACTACATTCTTCCAGCTCTTACCGCCATCCTGCGTCACCTGAACGTTGCCGTCGTCTGTGCCGACCCAGATGACCCCTGACTTAACGGGAGATTCGGCGATTGCCAGAATCGTGCAGTGAAACTCCGCGGCAGTGTTATCTGTTACAACCGGTCCGCCGGAGGTTTGTTGCTTGTTCTTATCATTGGTCGTGAGGTCGGGGCTTATCTCCTGCCAGGAGTGTCCATAGTTGGTAGTCTTGAAAAGCACATTGCCGCCGTAGTAGACAGTCTTCGGGTCATGTGGCGATGCGACGATGGGCGGGTTCCAGTTGAAACGGTATTTGTAACCGGCAATGGCGTTGCCGCTGGAGCCGACCTCCTTCGGGTACGGATGAATGCTGCGCGTGTTGCCGCTGTTAGTGTCGGTTACGCTGATGGTGCCGCCCTGGGAATCGGAGTAAACGATGTTTGGCGAGCTGATGTCCGGGACGACGAAGAAACCGTCGCCGCCGCTGACCGTGTACCAATCGTCTTTCCGAATACCTTCACGGTAAAGCGTCGCACTCGGACCCACCCAGTTGCCGTTGTCCTGTAATCCGCCGTACAAGTAGTACGGCTGCCGCATGTCGTAGGTTATGTGATAGTACTGTGACAGAACGACGTTATTGATGATGTCGAAGGTCGCACCCTTGTCATTCGATACCTGAAACCCGCCGTCACTTCCATTCAGCACTCGATTCGAGTTCGCCGGATCGATCCATAGTGCCTGATGATCGCCGTGCACGTTGTTGGCGATTCGAGCGAAGGTCCTTCCGCCATCACGCGACACTGACAACCCTCCGCCCAGCGAGTAGACGCGCTCGGGGTCGTTCGGGTCCACTCGAATATCGCTGTAGTAGAACGGCCGGAAGTTGATGTTGGGATCGTCGTGCACCATCCGCCAGGTCTCGCCGCGATCGTCCGATCGGAACAGGTTTCCCTCGGTCTTTGTCTCGGTGATCATGTAAACCGTCATCGGATTGCTGCGCGCGATTGCAATTCCGATCCGGTCCATTGGAGTCTTGGGAAGTCCATTCGTAAGCTTCTTCCAGGTTGCCCCGCTGTCGATGGATTTGTAGAGCGCGGTCTGACCACCCCCAGAACTGAAATACCACGGCTTGCGGCGATAGGTGTACATTCCAGCATAGATGATTCGCGGGTTCTGCGGATCCAGATCGATGTCCGAGCAGCCGGTGTCCTTATCGACGTACAGCGCCTTAGTCCAGGTCTTACCGCCGTCTGCGGTCTTGAAGACGCCGCGTTCCTCGTTAGGTCCCCACGCGCGTCCTACTGCGGCCACGTAGGCTATGTCAGGGTTGCGCGGATCGACTTTGATTCGCTTTATGCGTTCGGTTTCGCTGAGACCCAGGTGCTTCCACGTGTCGCCCGCATCAGTCGAGCGATACACGCCGTCGCCAAACGACGCTGTGTTGCGTGGATCACCTTCGCCGGTGCCCACCCAGATGACGTTAGGGTCGGACGGCGCGACTGTGATTGCTCCGATCGATAGAACGGCTTGATTGTCGAACAGCGGTTTGAAGGTTGTCCCGCCGTTAGTCGTCTTGAATATGCCGCCGTCCGCGCCGCCAACGTAGAAGGTGAATGGATCGCCGGGCACGCCTTCGATGGCGGTAACTCGTCCGCCCATGTTTGCGGGCCCGATCGATCGCCACTTGAGGTTGGCGAGCAGCGCGGCTTCGTCGGGTTCAGGCGCCGCAGGTTCAGGGGCAGCGCTGCGAACCGAGACCGGCGTTATCGCCGCGATCAAGACAACTAGAATCAGTCGTTTCATATGCGCCTCCATGCGGACCGGGGAATCGCGCGTCGTTGTTTCCACTGGAATGATTTCGTTAATGTGGTTAGCCGCAGCCGGACTCAACGTCGGCGGGGTTCCTATACCACAAGCAGACTGGCATTTCAATTAGGCCAAATGGCGCGGGGATTCAGAAACTGATCCGATCCTTTGAGACGCTATCGACATAGAGTTGGATCTCCTCGACATGGGCGAACCCCCCTGCCTGCACGTGAGAGAGGCAGTTTCTGAAAGAGCGACAGTATCTTTAGCCACTTTTTGTCCGAACCGCTTGCCTCGTCTTGTCCTCGAGTGGCCGAGTCCGGCTTCAGCGCATTCAGACGCTATGATCAGTTGCGTAATGGCTTCGTCCTCGCGGTCTCGTTCGGCCAAGCGCCCGAGTCCGTTGAACGCATTGAGTAAAGATAGGTGTAATGACTGGTCTTGTTGCGATGGCGACTTCCAAATAAGGAAGGGGTCGACGTATAAAGGCAAGTCCTCATCGAGGAAGGGAATCGCGAAGTCTACGTCGTCTTGCGTAAAAGGAAGGTCGTTGTAGTCATTTAGCCGGGGCCGGGTCCACCGGCCTACATTCTAGCTCTTGTCATTTGATTCGACTACAAGAACGTCGGGATCAGACGATTTGGGTGTTGACTACTTGGGATGCGAAATAATTGTGTGGAGGTGGTACGTATCATCTTCAATCGTGAAGTAGAAGCGCCAGTGCGAGTTTACTCTAGCTTCCTTTTCTTGAGTGATTCGATCATCGCTTCGGACGTATTGAATGGTCCGTAGAACTGCCCCTTCTTGATCTGTTCCTGGCTCTCGGCGATGTGGCGGTCGATGAGACTCGCCGGCGTCAGCGTTATCTTTCCCTTCTCGAGCT
Source organism: Blastocatellia bacterium (assembly GCA_049273835.1). GTDB lineage: Bacteria > Acidobacteriota > Blastocatellia > UBA7656 > UBA7656 > Onstottus_A. The sequence goes on from JBASRM010000111.1 coordinate 7,130, forward strand.
TTGCTTCGAGCAGATCACCCACGTTCAACTTCGCCCGCTCGCGCAGCGATGACGGCAGGGTGACTTGGCCGTTGGATCTGACCTTGACGAGAGACATGATGTTTTTCCGTAAGAGGTTAACTTTCATTGGAGAATAGCATATGGAAAAGAAGTGTCAATACGCGCACAGATTGGCGCCGAAGCGGCTGTGGGCGGCTGGCGGGTGACACGGTGTTTGGGCACAAGCTTCGATTCTTCCAACTCGCGAGGACCGTAATCT
>JBASRM010000113.1:0-9448 GCA_049273835.1 Blastocatellia bacterium
GTCCTGACCTCATCCTGATGGATCTGGCAATGCCAGTGCTCGATGGTCTGGCCGCCACGAAAAGAATCCGCGAAGCATGTGCGCCTCCATACATTCCGATCATTGCAATTTCGGCCTTCAGTACCTCTGGTTTTTTGCAAGCCGCCCATGATGTCGGCTTCGACGGCTATCTGACAAAGCCACTTGATTTCGATCGCATGGACGACCTGATCAAAACCCTGTTGCGTGTCTAGTAGCCTATCAGGCTGCACAACACCGCTCCACGGCACGATCTGTTTACGTGCCTCTTGGTTTGCTCAAGATATTCTTTCCACTCTTCTTTTAGGTCTTCATTCACCACGCACCGGAGCGCCGGGGTGTAAACCTGCACCCCGCCCATCTCGGTTTCCAGCGCTTGATCGACGTCTACAGGCTTTAATCGCGCCGATCGAGCTTCTCCTGACCCAACCGCGATTTGCTTCACGCGTACGCTGTGATAATATCTACCAACCGCAGGGACGCCCGAGATTAATTTAACGTACTCCTATTGGAGTGCTTTATGGCAAAACTGCTTGTTGTCGAAGACACCGCCGAAACCCGTACGCTCATGAAAACAATTCTGGAACTGGCGGGCTTTAAGGTAGTGTTGGCAGCGGATGGGCGGGAAGGGCTCGAGCTCGCGCTCGCCGAATCACCGGACTTGATCATCACCGATATTGCGATGCCGCATCTCAACGGAATTGAAATGATCCAGAGGCTTCGCGCAATGCCGAATTTCAAAAACAAGCCTATTCTAGCCGTTACATCCTACGGTATGGACCGAGCGATGGACGCCATTAAGGCCGGGGCCAGCCGTGCTCTTCCGCGTCCGATTGAAAACCACCTACTGCTTGCTTTTGTTTGCGACCTCCTAAACAAGGCTCAGATCTGAGATAAGAGATCATGCTTACCAACCACAGATTTGAGATATGCATTCGGATCGTGTTCCATCGCTCCACGCGGAAGCCAGCTCCACAACTCCCCTAGATCCCTTTGCGCGATGTCTACGTAAAACTGTGGAAGCTCGGTAGTCTCGCGCTCGAAGTAGCTGCGGAACTGCCGATCGGCGTCGAGCCTCCGGCGCACTTCACTGTGGTGTTTGATTCGCCCGAACCCTTCCGATGAGACCGCCCGCACCACGTTCATCCAACGCGGTATGGTGGTCTTGTTCGCTTTGCCGCGATTAAGAATTGCGCGCCAGGAATAAGTGTACTTCACAAGATCGACAACCCGGTCGTAGAAGTCTGGCCACGAATAGTTCTTCGGCTTAACATTCATCGCCTGATTGTTGTTCAAGAACTGGAACGGGAAAGGAAGAACGCGGTTGGCGCGCTGATACTCCAGGTTGAGCGGCGCAGCCTGCCCGAAAGCCGATAACAGCGAGTAACCCGGGAACGCTCCCGGAGTAAGGTCCACGAATCGCTTAGTGAGCTCAAACGGCTCTTCCCCTTCATCCACGTCCAGTCCCAGCACAAAGTTGGTCTGAATGTACGGCATGTATCTCAGGATCATATTTACGTGATCTGAGACCTGCCGGACTTTGTCCATCCCCTTCATCTTGCCGGTCTTAGACTTTTCGCCGAGGTCGTACCACGACTCGATTCCCGGTAAGAGGGCCTTGAAGCCATTTCGCTTGAGCCGTTTCAGGTGCGGCTCCGATAACAACGACAAACTGCTTTCGGCGATGAAGTCGATGCTGTCCGGAGGCACCGCTTCCTCGATGGCATCCATAATATCGTTGAAACGAACTCCAAAGTTTGGATCGTGCCAGCCGACGAGCGGCCGCTTGAACCTTTGCAAAAGGAATTGCAAGTCTTTCTTGATGACACTGTAGTCCAGCGGTTGATACGGGATTACCGAATCAATACAAAAGCTGCAAGTGTAAGGGCAACCAAGACTGCCGATCATCGGAACCATTTTTATGAACGGCGCTTTTTTGAGTGTAGGCTCGATGAACTTCCAGCGCTCGCGTACTCCCGGAAGCGCAGCGGGTTGCTGCTTCGCCGCAAGATGCATTCCAACCGGCCGGTGCTGCGAGCAGTCATTCAGCACATCACCGATCACGGATTTGTCGGTGAATCCCAGAACATAGTCGAAATACTTGGCAGCGTCTTGAGGGTAGCAGCGCGCATGCGGGCCTCCGATTGCGGTGACGGCGCCACGCGAGCGAAACAGGTTGCTCAGCGCGTACGCGAGTTGTGCCGCCTCGGTGAAGGCGCCTATGAATACAAGATCGACGTTGTCCGGTAATTCATCTACCAGACTCTCGAATCCGGTATAGCAGACGAATGTGACGTCGTGTCCTCGCTCTTCGCACCACACGGCTATAATCTGGGGCATTATGCTCGCCAGATTGGCATTCATCACGCGGGCAAACATCGCGCGAGTGGGTCCCTTGGCGACGAGATCAATAACTCCGATACGAAGCTTACGCATGGTCAAACACGTTACGACGAAGGTTAGAACTGCGGTTGATTGCCTATGCGTGCCATGAATACTAGAGTCTAAGTACCGGTTGGCAAGCACCGATTCATGAGTGCGCTCACTATATTTTGTTGCCGGGCAGTATGTCAACGTTCTCTGGTCAAGTCACCGCGGGCTGAATGAATGATCATAACTAAGTCACCAGTTGAAACCAGGCGGGCGGCGAAGGTGTTTGGTCGCGATGTCAAACGCGGGATATCGATATGTTGAGGCTTCCATGCTCCCAACTCATTCATAATAGAGAAATGGGGTAACGACCAAACGTGATGCAGGCAGTCCTGTGCCCGTTTTATTAAAGACGGCCCGTCAAAAGCAGGATGATTACAATCAGAAGTATCACACCAAGGAGGCCGCTTGGATAGTAGCCCCAATTTCTGCTGTGCGGCCATCGTGGAATTGCGCCGAGCAACAGAAAGATTAATACAATGATGAGTATTGTTCCCATATTCTCCTGCCATCACCGGGTGAGCCGCAGGACTAAACCCGGCTTGTTGACGTTGATGTCAACCTGCGTCTTCTTGTTAAAGACGCCGCCGAAGTAGAGCAGCGCTCCCACTACAAGTACAATCAGAAATATTATCAAGACGTACAATCCCGCATTTGAACCATCGCTTGCCATCGTTCTTCTCCTTTGCCGGTCGAATTTGAATTGGGCTAAACGAAATCAACCGGGAGCCAGAGAGACCACAGGCACGGAGATGAGGGTCTCTGTGCCCGTGTCTCGATGGATATCCGACTTCAGATAAATCCCTCCTGACAGGTTGATTTATCTGAAAAACTCCATGGCTACCTGCGAAAGTGCGTTCACCACCGGCTCGGCGAAACGGCTATTCCGGCTCCGGCCTCCGCCGAAACCAGAGGCGAGAAGCACCCCGATTCCGATGCCCGCGCCAAATGCGATCAGCGTGAGCTTCCCGGGGTTCTCACGGCCATAAGTCATCGTTTGATCGTAGGTTGTGCTCAGGACTTCGCTTGTCTTTCCGTAAGCGTCGCTCACTGCCTTTACGGTTTGGTCATAGGTAGTTTGAACTCCGCTGCCGACGTCTGATGCGATTTCGCGAGCGCGTTGCGGAGCGCTTCCCGCATGCTGGCCGGTGGTCGAGGACTTGGCCGTGCTTCCGCCGGTTGTCTTCCCCTGCTCACTTAGATTCTTATTCGATTCCATGAATTTTCCTCCTTGATGAAATTAAGTTGTTATCCCCCCTAGTCCCTGCGCGTAGAGGAGTCAGTCGGTTGAACATTCGGATTGAAAAGGCCGGCTTCATTCATTCGCCGGCTGGGACGTTGAGCGCCATCGCCCAACACAGCACCTTTGAGTTGCCTCTTCACAAAATCCACCGCAGCCTTGGTCACCATAGCGGTAGCGGCGGCTTTAACTGTGCGGCCGGAGAGCAATTTTTTTTGTATGACTCCTGACATCACTTCGCCTGCTCTGTCGGACATGTCCTCTGTAAGTTCGGCCACTGCATCCATAATGCGTTGTCGAGGTGTCGGCTTTCGCTTGAATACGCCTGAAACCACAAATCCGACTCCTACCGCAACACCCAGCGCCACCGCCGGATACTCTGCGACGTATTCGCGCCAATCGAGAGTTTCCTGTATTCGATCGCCAAGTTTGTCTACCGTTTCGGAAATAGATTCCCGCTTAGCGGCAATGTCCTGACGAATCACCGTGGCGCTGCGATCGGGGATTTCATTTTGGACGCGCTGTTGAATTGCTACGTTAGTTCTTTCAGCCATTCCTTGTCCTCCTCGAGTGTCTCGATAGTCTGTTCCGGCTTAAGGCTGGTGCGCTTGATGTTGCCCACTCCGACAAAGACGGTTATGAACCCTATCAAAGCAAGCACGGCTCCGATGATTAACGCCGATGTTCCCGCGCCCACGTACTTAGACAGTCCGATAACCGCCGCGGCGGTAAGCGTTAGAATGGCCACAAGCCCGATTACCGATCCGATCGCTGCGAGCACAAGACCCGAACGGATCACCGTGGCCTTCTCAGTCATTTCCTGTTTTGCAAGCTCGATTTCGTCGCGTACCAGAGCGGCCGAATTGCTAGCCAGGTCGCCGAGCAGCTCGCCGAACGATTCGCGCGGCAACCCCGCCTCAACCCTTCGATCAAGTTCTCTGCGCGTTTCCATACCTCTACCTCCTCAGCAGGGCACCTAGCAGAAGCCCAGCGGCTCCGGCGATGAGCAAGCTGCGTCCCGGATTTCGCCGTACCTGGTTTTGAATATCGGACTTAACCTGCTGGGGATCGACCTGCCGAACATAGTCCGCGGTGTCACCTAACCAACCCGCGGCCTTGTTGGCATAACCGGCGGCAGGGCTACTTTGATTTTGTCCTGCTCGATCCTGAATCACACCGGCAGCCGCTTGAAGCTTGTCGGCGACGGTTTCTTTAATGGTATCGAGCGTCGAACCGCCGCCCGATGACCCGAGGTTCGAAGGTTCTCTTGAAGTCAAACTATCGGTGCTGTTTATCTGATCCATAATCCGCTCCTTGCTGAATTGTTTCCTGGACAGCTTGTGATCGTTCACAAGTATCCTCTTCAGGAAGAGCAAAATGAATGCCAACAGCCACTATTGATTGCTTCATCGAAAAAAGCGGCGGTTGCTCCGTCTCTCCGTACCGAGGTGTACCGAAGCATCTCGAGTATTGTCCCCTTACCAAGCATCGTGTCTTGTTAGCACTCAGCAGTAGGATGACACGCTACCTGGGCGAAGATCGGTCGGAGGGTGTAAGTGGCGGATTTCGAATCGATAAAACCAGCGCGGGAGGCAGGGCGCCTCCACGCCTCAGCGGATTATCTTCGTCACGGAAGGTTTAGGTCGAGATCCATCTGATCGTCGGTCGTACGGTTTAAGGCCGAACCCTCCGCGCTGTGAAGGGATAAACGTGAGAACAGCCGCCCGCGGCTGTGATCCCAAACGTAAATCACGCTTTGGTCTACCTGTTTGCGGGTTGCTCCATCTGCGGTGGTGGTGAACTACGCAGCCATCGCCTCGAGATGTCATTGAAGATCACAAAGCCCATTAGCAGCATCAGCATCACAAGCCCCACCTGCATCATTCGCTCCTTGATCCGCAGGCTCAAGGTGAGGCCAAAGAGGCCAAGGAATGCCTCGAGTGCAAGCATGAAGATCAGCCCGCCGTCGAGCACAGGTATCGGCAGCAAATTGAAGATGCCGAGATTCAGCGAGAGGATCCCCATCAGACGCAGCACCTGCTCCGAGCCCTCCTGTGCCGCCTGTCCAACTATTTGAGCGATCCCCACCGGGCCCGTCAACGTGTCACGAGCGGACCGTCTCCCCACAAACACCTGCGCAAACGCGGTCTTGGTGAGTTGAATTATCCGCATGTTCTCATTAATTGATGCTTTGATCGCCGCGGTAAATCCCAGCCGTTGATTCACTGTTTCACGTCCGGTTATCTCTTGATGGAAGCCCAGTCGCAACTCTCCATCGTTCTGCCGCGGAATCGCCTGGATCTCCATGGTTTCATCGTTCCGCTTTACCGTTATAGACACCGGCTTATCGGAGCTGTTGCGAATTGCGCGTATGATATCAATCTGGCCAAACTCGCTCTGCTCTATGCGAGTGCCGTTGACCGCGATAAGGTTGTCGCCTGCTCTTAGCCCGGCAACATAGGCGGGTTCACCCTCGGTCACATCTTTGACGATAATTCTCTCGTCGTTTGCTTTCAGCCCGGAATAACCAATCTTCTCTTGATCGAACGCGCGCGAGCTCGCGTGTAGTGTGACAGGTCTAACCTCGTCGCCACGCCTGATAGTAATCGGCAGGTCTTGATCAGGGTTTACAGCAACTGAGTCTTCAACCTCTTGCCAGGTCGGATTTTCATTCCCTTCTATCTTGATGATCAGGTCGCCGGGTTGAAGACCGGCCTGTTCAGCCGGGGAGTTGGGTTCGATAGCCTTTACCAGCGCCGGCTTATACAGATAGGTGGGAACTTCATGATGAATCATCGCCATCGAGGCGGGAATCGCGATTGCTGTCAAAATGTTCATCACCGGGCCGGCGATCGCAACGCAAAACCGTTGCCACTTCGGTTTCGACATAAACTCATCGGGCGCGCCGGTTCTTTGTTCATCCAGATTCTCGCCAGCCATCTTGACATACCCACCAAGCGGTACGAGGCTGATTCGATAATCAGTGTCACCCTACTTAACACCCCAAAGACGCTTGCCAAATCCAACGCTGAATACGTCTACTCGAATACCAAAGAACTTCGCGACGATGAAATGGCCAAATTCGTGGATTACGATCATCGCACCCAGCACCAGCACAAAGACGATCAGCGTCTGTAAGATATTTCCCAAAACGATCTCCTTATTATCAGATCAATCCCGTGAAAGAATCAGATCAACTTGTATGAGGTCATAGGACGACAACATTGTTCAAGTTTATCGTAGAGGACCGAGGGGTGTCTACAGAAGGGGAGTGAAGCATTCTGCTAGCGGACCGCAAGACGCCCATTGCCTTCAGTCAACTGTTCGGCACTCGAGCGTGCCCATCGGTCGGCTTCGAGGACAGCTTCGATGCTCGAGCACGGCTCTGTTTTGTGGGCTTCCATAGTCGCCTGGATCACGCGAGGGATATCCATGAACTTTATTCGGCGATTGAGAAAGGAGGCGACCGCGATCTCGTTGGCCGCGCTCAACGCAGCCGGCATCGTTCCACCTTCGCGCATGGCCTCGTAGGCGAGCCTCAGACAGGGGAATCGCTGGAGATCCGGCTCCAGGAATTCGAGCCGCGCCAGCTTGTCAAATCCCAGCGAAGGAAGCTCGCTGGGGAGCCTGTCCGGATAGGTCAACGCGTACTGTATCATCAGCCGCATATCGGTGACCCCGAGCTGAGCGATGATCGATCCATCTATCATCTCGATCATGGAGTGAACGATCGACTGTGGATGCACGGCTACCGAGATTCGATCGGCGGTAAAACCGAATAACCAGCCTGCCTCAATCACCTCCAGTCCCTTATTCATCAAAGTCGCGGAGTCGATCGTGATCTTGGAACCCATCTGCCACGTCGGGTGCGCGAGCGCTTCTTCGACTGTTGCTTGCTGAAGCCCCTCGAGCGGCGTCTGGCGAAACGGACCGCCCGATGCGGTCAGGATTAGACGTTTGACCTCGCGCACGTGTTCACCTCGCATACACTGATGCAGCGCGTTGTGTTCGCTATCGACTGGCAGCAGTTCAGCGCCCGACTCCCTCGCGGCACGAGTCATCAGTTCGCCCGCCATTACGAGGGTTTCTTTGTTCGCCAGGCAAACGCGGCGCCCCATCGACAGTGCTTTGTAGGTCGGCAAGAACCCGACCGCGCCAACTGTAGCAGACACTACCGTGTCCACACCGTCGAGGCACGCGACCGCGATCAGTCCTTCTTCGCCAAACGCGATTTCCGGAAATTTGCCGACTCCACACCTTCGAAGATTCTCTTTCAGCGCGGGGATGTCGCTTTCGTCGGCGACCGACGCTAGCAGTGGACGGTATTGGGCAATCTGTTGCGCCAGTGTCTGTACGTCGCGGCCGGCAGCAAGACCAGCAACTACGAACCTATCCGCAAGCGAATCAATGACGGAGAGCGTGCTCAATCCAATCGAGCCGGTTGATCCGAGTATGCTAACGGTTCTCATATGGTCCGGGCGCAGCGGCCGACGTAGCTTACTTTACTCTGTGCTGGCTGTCTGAGGTTCATGCACATAGACTGAAGTCCATGCTGCGTCGTCGAATTCTAGCACGCGCTAGCTTGCTTGATCAAAGAATCGGCTTTGAGTCGTCGCATAGAAAGTGATCGCTGGTGACCGGGATGTTATAATTCTGACTCCGGATTAGACCACTCAATGCGAGTTCTCATCGTAAAGCTCAGCTCAATCGGCGACGTCGTGCACACATTGCCAGCTGCGGCTGTGCTCAGACGCGCGCTCCCGGAGGCATGGATCACGTGGGTCGTCGAGCGCCGCGCCAGCGCGATCCTCCAAGATTCTCCGGTGATCGATGAGCTGATAGAACTCGATACGCGCGCCTGGCGAAATAATCTTCTCAGCCCTTCCACAATTGCAGACTTGCGAGCTAGCCTTAACCAGCTGCGCGAATCATCGGGCAACAATGGCGCCGGGCAAGCGGATCTCGCAATCGACTTTCAAGGCTTGATCAAGTCGGGCGTTCTCGCATTCGCCTCTCGTGCCACCAGGCGTCTGGGATTTGGCACACCAGACTTGCGGGAGAAAGCCAGTAAGCTGTTTTTGACCGAGCAGATAGAAACTTCACAAATCAAGCACGTAATCGACAAGAATCTCGAGCTGGCTTTCGCCGCGATTCACGAACAACGACCTCAATCACCAACCTCCGCCGGTCCGTTAGAGTTTCCGATACAAGTGTCATCCGAGGATGAAGCCTACATTGATGCCGTGATCGGTAACAATCATCGCAACTTTGCGATACTAAATCCAGGCGGCGGATGGTCAACAAAGCTCTGGTCCGCGGAGCGATTTGCCGAACTCGGCGACTGGCTCCAAGAGGCGTATGGTTTTACATCTTTTGTTACTTACGGACCGGGGGAACTGCCGCTTGCGGAGCGGGTCGCGGCCAGGTCGCGGTCTTCATTGGTGCGCCCTCTAGGCACCACGCTTAAACAATTCATCGCACTCGCTCGCCGTGCGGCGCTGTTTGTTGGAGGCGATACGGGACCACTTCATCTCGCCGCGGCCTGTCGCACTCCGATCGTGGGCCTGTATGGACCGACATCTCCTGAACGTAACGGCCCGTTTGATCCCAGGGACATAACAGTTGGGCGAGAACTTTGGTGCCGCGCAGATTGTCACCGCCGCAGCTGCTGGCATTGGGAGTGTATGGATATCAAGGTGAGTGATGTGAAGAGCGCGATCGTAAAGCGGCTGGCAAGCTAAGGAAGAGAGAACGATGACC
>JBASRM010000120.1:0-2448 GCA_049273835.1 Blastocatellia bacterium
CTTCCGCTCCTATGAGGAAAGATACGATCTTCCGCATGTACTCGATGACCAAACCCATCACCGGCGTCGCGGTGTTGATGCTTTATGAAGAAGGCAAGTTCGCTCTTAGCGATCCGGTGTCGAAGTACCTTCCCGAGCTCGGCAATATGAAGGTCGCGGTTGTTGAGACCGACCCGAAGAGCGGCAAGAAGACTCGTTATGTGGTTCCCACACAGCGCGAAATCACAATACTCGACCTCTTGCGGCACACCTCGGGGATCGACTACCGAGGCCCGGAAGATGCCGACGGCAAACCGATCTACGAAAAGCTGGGAACCAACTCGACTGATCAAACCGTCGGCGATATGGTCAAGAAGATCAGCCAGGCTCCGCTGGTTCATCAACCGGGAACCATGTGGGAATACGGTTTGTCGATGGACGTACTGGCTCGCCTGGTTGAGGTTGTTTCGGGCAAACCGTACGACAAGTTTCTCGAAGAGAGGATATTCAAACCGTTGGGTATGGTTGACACCGGATACACAGTGCCGCCGGGAAAGGCGAACCGTTTTGCCAAGCTCTACGCGCCAGACGCGCAGACCATCAAGCCGTTCACCGGGCCGGCGCAGAGTGCCTACCTTAAACCAGCGGTCAATTTCGGAGGCGGCTCGCAGTCGGTCTCCACTGCGTCGGACTACTTGCGGTTCTGCACGATGCTGCTAAACGGAGGTGAGCTTGACGGCGTTCGAATCCTGAGTCGCAAGTCGGTCGAACTGATGTCGGCCGATCATCTCCTGGATATGCCTCGCGGAGTTGATCTGATGGGGCCGGGCTATGGATTTGGTCTTACAGTCGCGGTGAGCCGCGGAGTTGGGCGCACCGGCACGGCCGGCTCAGTTGGTGAATACTTCTGGGGTGGCGCGGCGGGAACACGCTTCTGGATCGATCCAAAGGAGCAGATGATCGGGGTTTTCCTGATTCAGATTCTGCCGCACACGAATTTGACTTACGGCAGTCAATTCAGGCAACTCGCTTATCTGGCGATTTCAGACTAGTAGTCAGCCGGACCTGTACGCGCGTCCCTCCGCGCCCTCGACTGTAAATCGAAGCGGATCTGCAATGAGGGGCGCCCAGCGAGTGAGGGGCGCCCGTACAGTAATCAGACGTTTTTGGTAAAACACCTGCATCCGTGGGAGACCTCACGTCGCAATCGACGCTGCAGCAACGAGGGCAACGAGGGACGCCCAGATTGCTCATCTCCGAAATGCGGCTGAGTACTGAATCGTGCTGGTTTTCTAATTCGAGCTGTCGTAATTTCGCGATGTCAATTGACACCGGTGCCTCTTAGGGCTAGAGTTAACACACAGTTGCAGACCGACCCACCGGGCGGTCAGTGAACGGCTGAGCCCTCGTAACAGTGTGGCAAGCGTAGCGGCGGAGGACGTGCCGGCGGCGTTGAGTAGTCGGCGCATGCCTGCGGGCAACCTCGTAGAGAGGCGACGGCTGTTCATCTCGCCGGTGTGGCGAGCCAGTGGATCGAACGTCAGCCATCGCACAACAGGAGAGAGAGACATGAAACGTACTTTCGGATTGAGCCTGGCCGGCTCCTTGTTTTTGGCAGCCGCCGTGCTATGCCAGTGGTCAGCAAGCGCCAGCGACAAGAGTTCATCCTCGGTGACCTTTGCAAAGGATGTTGCGCCTATTCTGTATAAGAATTGTGCGACCTGTCATCGGACCGGCGAGATCGCTCCGATGTCATTGCTCAGCTACAAGGAGGTTCGCCCATGGGCCAAGTCAATTCGCGAAGTTGTGGTTGAGCGCCGAATGCCGCCCTGGCTTGCGGACCCTCATTATGGCGAATTCTCAAACGACCGCCGCCTCTCGCAGAGGGAGATCGACACAATTACTTCCTGGGTCGATGGCGGAGCCAAAGAGGGAGATGCTAAGGACCTGCCGCCGGCTCCGACATTTCCACCCGAAGGATGGAAGCACGGAACACCCGATGTGGTTCTATCGATGACACTGGAAGCGAGCGTCCCTGCCGACGGAGTGGTGGCCTACAGGCACTTCGTTGTGCCGACCAACTTCACCGAAGACAAGTACGTGCAGTTTGCCGAAATCAAACGCGGTGACCCGAGCGTGGTCCATCACGTGATCGTCAGCGTACGCGAGCCGGGTCAGGGACCGATGCCGCCCGCCGGCGAAATCAACCTTGGCGCCGCCGCGAATCGAGAAGGTGAGGCCAGAACTGCCCAACAACAGCCAGGCCAGCGCGGTGGCCGCGGTAACACTCAAGACGGTATGCTGGTTGGCTGGGCGCCAGGGATGAGCCCACTGGTTCTTCGGCCCGGTCAGGCCAAGCTGATCAAGAAGGGTTCGGTTCTGATCTTTCAGATGCACTACACCACCAACGGTCAGGCAAGTAAGGATCGAACGAGTGTCGGTCTCTACTTTGCAAAAGCTCCGGTGGAG
>JBASRM010000133.1:0-1860 GCA_049273835.1 Blastocatellia bacterium
TCATAAGGGTTCCTTACTTGATTTTGAGAAACTTTGGCCGCTCGTTTATCACGTTGCTAAACAGCATCCTTTCTATTTCTACCTTTTCCATAACGGACTCGCCGTCGAGCTGATTGAAGCAGGTCGCATCGAGGAGGCAGAAGCAGCCTGCTCAGTCGCTCTTTCTTCGCCATTCGCCTCAGCTTATCCCGAATGGAGCGAGACGCGCGATGAGATTGCTGCCAAGCGTCAGTCCGCTACTCAATCAGTAGTCGCAATCAACCGCCCGCGCGAAGCCGATCCCTCACAAAGAGTTGAACCACAACGCGAACGAAAGCCGTTGAGGGTACGCGCCTTCATTTGGCCGGCGACCAACAAGGATCATTTTCAAATATCTGTAATCCCGACTGCCCCTGCTGCGGCAATCACCGGAATGGCTCAAGGCATCCTTGACTGGATGCGCATATGTATCGGGCCTCGCGCGCCTCCCGCACTCTCCTGAATCAAGCCGCATTAATCAATCATTCATAGTCGTGAGATGGGTCGCCAGTAGGCCTGACGACCCACCCTGCCCTTTTTACGCACGTTGGTGTGTCAGGAGTTGTCTGCCCTTTTCGCACCTTCGCGCGCCGGAGAGCGTGTATGAGTATAAAAGAAGCCAGAAAAAGAGCAAGTGTCGAAACGCGAGTATCAGAGAACCCGCATCCGTATGTTGTCCCCGCCCTCAAGGTCCGCAATCTAAGAGTCCGAGTCGCCATCGACTTCATGAATGCAAATTTTCATCGACGGATTTCTTTGGCGGAACTGGCAGATGTAGCTCATCTCTCTCCGTCTCACCTATCGCACCTCTTCAAAACTCATACCGGAGTCTCACCGGGAGAATACCTGAGAAGGCTCAGAATGGAAAAAGCGCGTCACCTCCTGGCGACCAGCCTGCTGAGCATCAAAGAGATCATGGCAATGGCGGGCTACAATCATAAGAGCCACTTTGTGCGCCATTTCAGAAGGTCCTTTGGCCTCGCACCGTCCGAATACAGAAAGCGCTTCTCAAATTCATAGCGACAACGGTTAGATCGTTCCGCAGATCGTAAGATAGAACAACAAATAGCAAGATTAATTACCCTTTTAGTTGTTGTACCGAACAAAGTATCGTGCGATACTCTCGCTCCGTTAGTGATTCCGTGCGCGTCGTTACAATTTTGAAGAAATGTGGTTGAGGCATGGCGCCGCAGAGTCGATTCATCCGCGTTGCAGAGTTGATTCATCGATGAACCGCCAGCGTCCTGGGGTGTGTCCCGCCTGCGGTGACGCTGGCTTCATCGAGAGACTGATTGATTACTCGAGCTTTGAGAACCGCTGCCGCTGTCCTCTGAGCCAAGCAGGCCGAAGAGTCGTCGACCGGATCTTGAGATTCTCGCGCGCACGCAGGGACCGGCGAGCGAGCACAAAGCTTACTGTGTTTCCGTTGGTAGTCAGAGAGAGTACCCCTCGCGGCGAGGTTTAATCCAGGAAGCCGAATCGCCGGGCGCGTCGCCACTATTGCGAAGATACCCGGCTGCCTTTCAGCACGTTGGTGTGTCAGGAGTTGTCTCCCCTTATCATACTGTCGCGCGCCGGAGTGTGTGAGCCTAAGCGTCGCAGCCCAGCTAGGTAGCAGTGTTTCGCGTCTTCGATTCCCGCTGGGGCGGCGGGGTCGGTACCGATTCGTTCGGGCCGGTTTCAATCCGCTAAGAGTCGCGTCTTCGATTCCCGCGCTTACGACGCAATTCAGAACATTGTCATCAAGCGGTTTCAATCCGCTAAGAGTCGCGTCTTCGATTCCCGCGAGCATCTTGATTGTTACGGTTGTTGTCCTTTGTGGTGTTTCAATCCGCTAAGAGT
>JBASRM010000143.1:0-7558 GCA_049273835.1 Blastocatellia bacterium
AGCTCATACTGTCTCCTATTAAATGTCGACGGCGGCTGTCTATGCCCAGCCGCGCACCGACAGAATTCCTGTCAGGGGTCAGAACCGGTGGACCAATCTGGTATCGAAGCGAAGTATCGCAGCTTGCAGGCCATGAGGATTGGGCTCCTCAATGCGACGCGAGCATACGCCTGACATCCTCAGGCAGCTCGCCCGTTAGTTCCCATCGAAGCAGCGATGCGGGCACAAGACCGGCCGCATTAAACGAGTCCATAAATTGTTTCATACGGAAGCTATCCCCAAGCTGCTTCTTGCGCGCCGCCATCAACATTTCGATCTGCTTCTTTCCGATAAGATAGCTCGTCCCGTAGCCAGGCTGCTGTAGATAGAGATGCTGCTCTGCGCGTACCAAACTTCCCTTCAAACTAAGCCAACCACGCGGTGTGTTTTGCGAGGTGAACTCCGCTGCGTGTTCGAGCGTGAATTCGCCACTGGTCATCCGAAGGTCGCCTAATGCCCGCGCCGCGCGTTCGGCGACTAAGATGTAAATCAACTCTCGCGACCGCGGCTTCGCTTCGAACATCCCAGCCTGCATCATCAGCTCTTCCCAGGCTGTGGCGTGTCCCTCGGTGCGCGTGTTGAAGATATTGTATAGCAGCGGGCCTCGGCGGATCGGGTCCTCGTGAGGCTCATGTTCCATCTGCGCCAGGTCGAACCAGTGATACCCGTGGGTGCGCATCACTTCGGGGTCACGGTAATCGACTTCGCCGAAGAATTCGCGAGGACCCGGATTGAACTTGCCGATCTGCGCACGCAACGCCGGATCCATGTAGTCTTTTACTGTCAGAATCTCCTTCGCTTTTAAGAAGGACATGTACTCGGTCACCGCGGCGTTGAACCGTCGTGTATGTTCGGTCTCGCTTCCAACCACGGCCTGTTGCGGAAGGTTTTTGTTCTTTTCTTCTTCGAGCGCCAGGAAAGCATGAGCTCGCGCCAGCTCACTCTCCATCAGCGCGACCTCTTGCTGCCACGTATAAGGCACAAGCTGCACGTTCTTCAGGTACCAATCATAGTTCTCGACGCCGATCCCGGACTGGGCGGTCTTTGAAGGAGCCTGTGCTTCCAGCCACCCAACAAACTGATCCGTGGCTTCCTTCGCCAGCGCAATGTCAGACTTGATCTCCGCTGAGGTGTTGCCGATGAGGATCGCCAGACGAGCCAGGGATGAGCTCTGTTCTCTCACCTCCCTTGTTCCAAAGCCCCAAAGGTCTCTCCCGTTTCCTGTGAGATTCTTGCGAGCTTGTTCAAGGAGTTTTGGGATAATGCGAAGAGCCGCGTGCATTTCAGCGGCACGTTCAGCGGCTAATGGAAATGTATATTTCCACGTTTCGACTGCGCCGTATGCGTGTGGGCCCTCCCGCGCTGGTTGGTCGCTCCGATCCAGGAAGACAGTCACATAAAAAGCGGGGTTGTTTGCCCACGGTTTGAGCACGCGATGGTCGAACTCGAGCCCGTTCATCTCGGCCCGCACGACATGCCCATCAACCTGCTGATTGATGGGCCAGCCGCTGGTATCGATAGCGGCGAGGCGGCGTTGATACGCAGCAAGTTCTCGATGCTGGGCGGACATCGCAGGCGCGGAATAATCCGGAACGCCGTCGATGAGCTTAGGCTGTTGAAACGCTCGCCATTCACCAAAAAGTTTCGTCAGATCCGCAAACGAGGATTTCTTCTGTTGAGCCATGGCAGTAAACGAGGAAATGACAAGAGCAATCGCAAAGACCAACCTCAGCGATGACTGATTTGAGCACAGCTGCGTGATCCGCACCAGCTCGTTGATGCTCGCGTGCCTCTTAGGTTTCATGGAGCCTAGTGTGATGCGTGTCTTCAACTTTGTGCAAATTCGATTCGTGGTGCCGGGCCTGCAATTCTGCAATTCTGATACATAGTCACTGGCAATTACTTTGATTTATTGGTGAGACCGACGGCGGGCCTTTAGGAGTCACGCGACATCGAGCAATGCTTTTGGATTGCGCTCAGCGATCAAAAGTAGTGTGCGAGCCGCGCCTGACGGGGCTCGCCGGCCTTGCTCCCAGTCCTGTAGTGTTCGTATCGATACTCCAAGCAATGTTGCAAAACGATCTTGAGAAAGCCCAGTCTTTTCGCGAATGCTCGCGACGCTCGGAAGGTTCACAACGCGTCCGTGGCGACCGCTCTTGATCTCTCGTAGGCCCTCCAGAATCTCGCGGCCGATGTTCCTTTTCCCCTTAGCCATTCTCAATCTCCTCCCGAATCTGTCGAAGGACATGCGCCGGAGTGTCTTCAATGACATTCTTCGGATACATAGTCAGCATCCAGATCACACCGTCGACACGCTCCAAATAATAGATGACGCGGTAGCCGCCTCGCTTGCCTCGACCGGTTGCCCGCCAACGAAGTTTGCGAACTCCGCCAGTGCCCGGAATGACAGGACCACTTTCCGGCGCGCCTGCAGGAAACCACTGAAGCTCGCTACTGGTCGTCGGTCAGATACTCCTGGGCAATATTACTAAGAGTGAGTGAAAAGCTTCGTCTCTATGAAGCTGAACACTTCTTAAGTGTACGGCAATGCCGTATGTAGTCAAGTGCGACGGATCGTCGGTCTGCGGTGCATTTGACGGCTTTGTTTATGAACCCCAACCTCTACTGAAGTATGGTCAGTGGCTCTTCCAAAACTCTAAGTAGGCTTGATCCGCTATACCAAGTGTCCTTATCGCGTCCTTACCTATTAGACTTCTGAGTGGATGACTTTCTCTTTTTCGTTACCAAATACCGAATCGAAATTATTGAGAACATTAAAAGTGTGACAAGCACTCTCGCGCGGAGAGACTCACCGAATACAAGAATCCCGATCCAATAGAGGACGAAGATTCCTAGCGCGATACGGTCTCGTAATCCGTGTTTCTCCCCGAAAAGAAAGAAAATCATCAGTCTTCATCCACACGTCCAGTAAATCCGTGTAGCGCCTCATGATATCGTGTTGGCAGGCAGCACCAAAAGAATGCAGCTTTCTATGAACCTGCTGCTGCTGCAAGCGGCACGCGAGCGTACAGTTCTCTGAAAGGAGAACCTGGGAAAGTTGTCCCGCCGATGCTGACCCTTCTTTCCTTTTCTTTTTTGTTGACCACACTTGGCGTGGGGTGGATCAGTTGCCCTAGAGATCCCCCCCTTGAATTTCTAGGGTGTTTGACGTGATCAAGTGGCGGTTTTGGTGCTTTGACGAGGATTATGGCGAGTAGTTGCGGAGGGTGTGCGAGTCGGCTCGCAAAGGTTGCTACTCTCGGCATATGGGTGACCGCGGCGGGGTTAGAGGAACGGTTGGATTTACATCCTAGAGGTCCGATCTTATCGCTAAGGATTAGCGCTGGAGACGAACCGAGGAGTCCTTGGGAGCGAGAAGCCGCTGGATCGCCTCTGCAACATAGCCTCGCTCCGCGCCCGTCGAGTGAGACCTCGCCTCGGGCTGCAAGAGTTTCTCGAGCACCGGAAGAGCCCGCAAGTCCCCGATCTCTCCCAACACCCGTGCGGCCCTGGCCCTGACCTGTGCGACTCGCTCCGCAACAAGGCCTGGCCTCCGTTCTCCATCAGGCTCCGATCTAATGTATGGCAACACCCACGCGCGAGCCTCCGCTGTCTCTATCGCCTCTATGAGTCTCGGAACAGCCGGAGAACCGATTCTGGCCAGCGCCTTCATCTCACCGCTAAAGTTAGCCAGTCTCGTATAGAATTCGCGGTTCTCCATTATCTGTATGAGAAGATGCACAGCTTGTTCATCTCCAATCAGCCCCAGCACATCGAAGACATTCTCGCCCAGTCTCCAAGCAAATTCAGCAGACAGATCCGTCGACAAAGGGAGCCTCTCCCGGTAGCTGTCCGAGCGGCCGAAATACTTCTGTATGAGTTTCGCGACATTCTCGGTGCTGCCGTCCGGAGACGGCGAGTTAGGGTTATCCCGCACGTCTTCGAGAACCGGCAGGTCCCGAAGAAGTTGTAGAAGCTGAGGCACGGCGAATGTGCCGGCACCGAGAAGCCGTTGTTTCGCAGCCTCCCGCTCCGCGTGAACGGAGGAAAAGAGGCCCCTGATTGCCACGGTGACTCCGTCTTCTTCAGCGATTGTTTGAGCGTGGTGCTTTGGACAGACGACTCCGATCCCAATCAACAGAATCGCCCCTATTCGAGTGAGATGCGGGGACTGTCTTACAGCGTGATGTGGCGGATTAATCGACAAGCAACGAGCCATAATGGTGTAACCTCTCAAGGCGTTTCCAGAGCAAACCACGACGCCTGCGAATTGTCTATTGTAAGGCTTAAGAACAGCGTCTTGCTACACGACCTGTTGCCCTTCGTGGCTGTGATATTGATAAGAAACTGGATCCGTGCGCTAATCACTTTATAGGTGGCATTGCCAGGGCCAGGTTGCTTTGTTGCAAAGCTCGGTGCGTCAAACCAGAGGCTGCCGGCTGGCGTCCATTGTCTTTCGTTCTCGTCTGGATTGTCGGCAGGCGCTTGCTGAAAAAAGTCCCTCTCTCTCGTCCGACCGTCTCCCAGGTCGATCGTAAACCGCCCACTGGCCGTTGTGAACTGGTTGAATATCCAACCGGCCTGATCTATCGGTGCTATGGGCACTAATACCTCGAAATAGTAGAACCAACGAGGTGTTTTATCAGAACTGATGCCTCCTCCGTGATTTCTTGTGTTTGGGCCAAAGTTTGGCACGCGATCAACCGCTGGCCAAGTCCCCACGTGCGCCCCGGTCAGAAAGAGCTGAATGTTGCAAGGCTGCACCGGCTCTGGGTCAGGTTCAGGCTCAGGCAGAAACGGTAGAGCGATCGGCAAGATACAAAGGAAGTCCCTGCTAAGTTCCAAGCCGTCGAGAATGACCACTGGGCCGAAAGGATCACACGGGTTATCAGAGAATCCGCCAAAGAGTCCTAAAGGGTCCTTCTGATTGATGGGATCGCCTGTTGTGTAACTGTAACGATTCCAGGTTTCGGGCGACTCCTTCTTAGCTGCTGACGCAAGAGGATCGGTCCGGTTAAATCGGCCTACGCTTTCCGAGTATTGCCTGTTGACCGCGTAATCCGTACCAACTTCAGTGTCCCGCTCATAATCCGAAAGACTAGAAAAGCAGCGACCTTGTCGTGGAACTCGCTCAAGATTAGCGCGCAAATCGATTTATGCTGCGATGTGAGAAACGCAATTAGCGGTGGTTTTGTTTTTCGAACTCCAAAGCGTGTTTTAAAGACGATGATTCTACCGAATACAATGTAGCCCTATCTGACCAAATCACACCCGCGACGGTCTTTTGGGGAAGCTTTGTGCGGGATAACACCAGTACCCTCTCTCCGACGCGCTGCCCATCCTTATCGAGGTTTACGGCTCTTTCGATTATTCTGGCGGCCTTCCTTATCCGTCTCATCAGCGCGTTGTTGGCACTAGCAGCAGAGCGGTGCTTTTCGACAGTAAACAATACACCCACTCCATCATCTGAAACATAGCTGTTATATGAAACTCTGGTGCCATCAGGTCCGTGGTTGCTAGAGAATAGCTGAGGTTCGAAGTGTACTTCTTGTTCGGTAAGATCTTGAGGAATGAAGGTCTTTGGAGTGCACCCCAAAAATGAGACAACCAGTTAAGCCCCGGTTTAAACTGGGACTGGAGGATTTATGGGAATGTCTCGAAGGGTGTTCACTCGGGAGTTCAAGGTGGCCGCTGTTAATGAGTTGAAATCGGGTAAGCCGCTGGGGTTCGTAGCGCGGCGGTTGGAGGTGAGCGCCAACACGCTGAGCCGCTGGCGGCGCGAGTTGGAGAAGCAACCCACCAAAGCGTTTTCCGGGCAGGGCAAACGAATGCTTGCTGACAGCCGCGAAGCCGAGCTGGAGCGCAAGATCGGCCAGCAGTCGATGGAGATCGACTTCTTAAAAAAACTGTTGCGGAGTTTCGAGGAGCAACAGGAACTCGGCAATGGAAGCGGACCATCTACGAGAAGGTCAGCGAAGAAAACAAAACGATAACCAGGCTGTGCAGGACGGCCGAGGTCAGCCGAGCCGGATATTATCGGTTTCTGAAGTTGGTTGAAGAGAGCGCCGAAGAGATGGAGTTGCGAGACGCGATTCAGAAGATAGCAGTCGAGATGCCGGCTTACGGACATCGGCGCATAACTGCTGAGCTGCGTCGAGCGGACTGGGTAGTAAATCGCAAGCGCGTGCTTCGGATCATGCGCAAGGACAACCTGCTGTGTCTTAGACGCAGGGCGTTTGTGAGAACTACGAACTCAGATCACAAGTTGCCGGTATATCCAAACCTGGCGAAGGATCTAAAGGTGAACGGGTTGAATCAGCTTTGGGTCGCTGATATCACGTACATACGGCTGCAATACGAGTTCGTATATCTGTCTGTGATTCTGGACGCGCATTCGCGAAGGGTGATTGGCTGGGCGCTGGGCCGAACGCTGGAGGCCGATCTGGCCGTGGACGCATTGAAGATGGCGATCGGGCGCGGGCGAGTCGAGCCCGGACTGGTGCATCATTCGGATCGCGGCATTCAGTACGCGTCACGGGCCTACACCGATCTGCTCACTGAACACGGCATCGGTATTAGCATGAGCCGGCGCGGCAATCCTTACGACAACGCCAAGGCCGAGTCGTTTATGAAAACGCTGAAGTACGAAGAGGTGTATCGCTCGGAGTATCGAGACTTCGGCGATGCGCGACGGCAGATTGGGCAGTTCATCGAAAGCGTCTACAATCGGAAGCGTTTGCACTCGGCGCTGGGGTATCTTCCTCCGGCTGAGTTCGAGCGGACGGTTCGATCGCAGGCGAAGTCTATGGTGGCGGAAGCATGAGTTTTCTTAGGCATGGGGAGCCTCATCAAGCTGATGAGCGGCTGCACGCTAGTGATCTATTGAACGAGAGGGCGCGACCTTTCGGCCACGCCCTCGCTCATCGTGCTGATGAGTCTCCAGTTGGTTGTTCCTGGCGGGTTGCTCTCCAGCATTGCCCGATTCCGCTCAACCAACCGCGGCTGATTGTGAGAGAGCGATCAGTCGAAGGCAAGAACTTTTTTTCGGCCAGGGACTATGGTCTTAACTTTTTGTCTCACTAAAGGGGTGCACCCCAAAGGCCAGCAAGATAACCGGCAAGGTCGGGGGAAACGCGGGCTTGGGCGTACTTCTAGCACAGATTCAGCAATGCTTGGGCAAGGTTGTTTTGGACCACATAACAACAGAGCCACACCAAATAAGGCAAGTGTACGTTGTGTCCTCAAAAGAAGTTACCAAAGAAGCCATAGAACACATCGAAGCCGCTTTATCGGCGACAAGACTAAACCTCATTGTTCAATTCATAGACGGAGAAAAACTATGGGAACTTATTGAAAATCACATGAGCGAAAGAACAGTGTTGTATAAGCTCAACCAAATAAAACAAATCTGCGACGAAGCTGACGAATATTATCGCATCGTTCCGATATTGAGCGGTGATGCAATATCACTGACGATACAACCAAAAGACCCTACTGCTGCGCTAGATCATCCGCTCAG
>JBASRM010000144.1:0-4988 GCA_049273835.1 Blastocatellia bacterium
TTGTCGAGTGAACTCAACCATTTCGGAGCTTAGTTCATCGACGCGAGCAAGGACTTGATTCTCAGGTGTCGTCATCTTATTACTACGACTTCCCTGAAACGACCAAGAGTTCGTAGTCCCGGCGTCAGGAAAGTTCGTCACACTCGCGCAAAGGAATTGCAATACTAACCGTATGACGAAGAAGAGTTCGTAGTTCCGCGTTCAGGTGGAAGTTTGTATCGCGCGCAAAAACCAACATACCAACTTACGCCTGAAGGCGGGATTACGAACTCTTCTCAGGTGAGCCAAGCATGCGTCAAGCCGCCAGTCCCGAGCGGATGGTTTTCTCCACGGCATCGCAAAACATATCGATGTCCGACAGAGTGGTGTAGACGTTGGGCGTGACTCTGATTCCCTTGAACTCTTCGTGAACGATGGGCGTGGCTATTATTCGATAGCGCTCCCACAGGTGCCCGACCAGCTTTACGGGGTCGATCCCATCGACGCTGAAGTTGGCCAGCCCGCACGACTGCTGCGGATCGTAGGGTGTAAGGATTCGCACACCTTTGCTCGTTTCCAGCCGCCGGGCCCAGCGGTCCTTAAGAAAGCGAAGCCGCGCAGCCTTGCGCTCGGCGCCGATGCCTTCGTGAAAGGTGAGCGCTTCTGAGATCGCGTTGTGATTTGCGGCGGGGTGAGTTCCAATCTCCTCGAACTTGCGAATGTCGTTGTCCTGTTGCTTGGCGGCGGCCATCAGCGGCCACAGCTTCCCGATCTTCGATTTGCGGACGTACAGAAAACCTGTACCGTGAGGCGCAAGCAGCCACTTGTGCAAGCTGGTGCCGTAGTAGTCGCAGTCCAGATCGGCGTGCTTGAACGGAAAATGTGCGAATGCGTGCGCGCCGTCGACGATGACCTCGATGCCCCGCTCGCGTCCCAACTGGCAGATTCGCTTGATTGGGAAGATCTGCCCGGTCAGATTGGTGATGTGACACACAAGAATAACTTTGGTGCTGGGTGTGATCGCCCGCTTGAACCGCTCATAAAGATCGTCCATCGACGGCGGAGGAACCGGGAACGAGATAGTGCGGATCTTGATTCCGTCGCGCCGTTCGCGTTGCCGCCAAGAGGTCATCATCCGCGGATAATCCTGGTTCGTAGTTAGGACCTCATCTCCAGGCTCGAGGTCGAGACCAAAGATGCAGATCTCCAGCGACTCGCTCGCGTTTCGCGTGATCGCCATCTCCTCGGGGTCGCAGCCAAACGCGGCGGCGAGTCTGCGACGGACGCCTTCGATCTCCGGCTCCAGCACCTGCCACATCGTAATGGTGGGCGCTTGATTCGAGAATTCGAGATAGCGCCGCATCGCATCCTGGACGACGCGAGGAGAGGGGCTCACACCTCCATTGTTGAGATTGATCAACGAGCGATCGACGGTGAAGGCTTGCTGGATTTCGCGCCAGAAGTCCTCATCGGCAGCGATTCTGTCGGCTGGAGTTGCCGCGACGGCTCTCGACGCTGCCAGAATGCGTTCGATGCCGCCCTCGCGAAGAGAAGCGAGACTGGCCATTGCGGTCGCGCCGCCGGCTGATCTGAGGAAGGTTCGCCTGGTGA
The DNA here is from genome assembly GCA_049273835.1 of Blastocatellia bacterium. GTDB lineage: Bacteria > Acidobacteriota > Blastocatellia > UBA7656 > UBA7656 > Onstottus_A. The sequence continues at coordinate 1,591 of JBASRM010000144.1, forward strand.
ACATAGCTTGCACCTCGCGCAGTGGAGTGTAATGAAGCTGAGTGCAGACTGCGGATTCTATCACATGAAACAGTTATCTGAACAAATCGTGTTCGGCCGGACGGATTAGCTCGCGACTTGAAGCTTCTCTAGCGTCGTAGGCGAAGCCGCGAATTATCACAACCGGAATGCCTGAGCTCTTTTTCATCACCAACTCGGCGGCAGACGCTAGCTCGTCGGCAATGGCGATGACCGTGACCCTCAAAGCATTCCCGTGTGAATCCTTCAGTCCGCGATAGTCGATCAACGGTGCGATGCCTGAGAGGCCGAGCGCGACGTTAACCAACCCTTCACGCCAGGGCCGGCCAAATGTGTCCGACACGATCACCGCGATACGAACTCCGGCCCTCATCTCGAGAGCTTGTCTAATTCCGCGAGCTGATTGGTCCGCGTCTTTGGGAAGCAAGGTCACAATCCCTTCGGCAACGTTCGAAGTATCAACCCCGGCGTTCGCGCACACAAAGCCGTGCTCCGTTTCCGAGATCAACACGCCGCGTTCCATCCGGACGATTCGTTTTGACTCGCGCAACACGACTTCAACAACCCGAGCATCCTTGTCGTAGGCGGCCGCCCAATCGTGCGCTCTCGGCGAGGGTGTTACTGAATCCAATCGCACGATCCGGCCCTCGGCCTTTGAAATAATTTTCTGCGCGACCACCACCACATCGCCGTCGAGGACGTGGATCCCAGTATCACCGAGAGCCGTGGCGATCATCGCCGCGACATCATCTCCTTCGGCTAGTTCCGGGATGCCCGGCACTCCAATTAGTTCAATATTGGCAGTCACAATCTCTATGCTGTTGCGAATCAGAATAACGTTTTGAGTTTTCTAAAGGCTGAACTCAGAACGTCCAACTCTTTTTCCGCTCAAGCCTTTCCAGTGCGTTCATGCGGCCCAGCGCATCGAACGACCGAGTACCATGGCCGGCTTCGAGCAGCCGCTCCACATCCGCGGGCTCGTCGATGTCGAGCGCGATTCGCGGGTTGTTCAAGATGGCACACTCAACACCAACACGCGCAGCTTCCTGCTTGTGCAACGACAGTGAGTTCGGCCCGAATCGCGAGGGGAACAGGTTCGCCGGCGTGCGCACAATAGCGTTTGTGCCCGTACCCTCACGTGAAGGAACAATAAGGGCGCCTGGTGAGTCAAGTTTGATCGACAAGAGCTCGTCGATGTCTTCACCTCGAACCAGAGGAACATCGGCAGGGAGTCTCAGCACAGTATCAAATCCCTGATCGCTCAGGACTCCACTCGCCCAGTCAACCGACGTGCTCTCCGATATCTGCGCCTCTTCGATCAAAACGTCCCAACCGAGCAGGCGAGCTCGCTCGATGGCCGGCGAGTAGCTGGTGACCAATACGATCCGGTCGGGCTTGCGGGCCGCGGTGACGGCAATACTGACGTCTTCGAACATAGCCCACGCGAGCTGCCCCCGCTCGCTCAGGGAGAGCAACTCGCCGAGACGGGTCTTCGCATTCCTGGGATCTTTGATGGGGATCAAGAGCGCTTTCATTTGAGCGAAGGAGCGATTGTTTCCAACACCCGCCGGGCAAGTCGCTGCTTGTCTTGCAACGTGGTCATCACTGTGTTCGTAACGATCATCTGTACGGGCGAGGGTTTTGCCCCGGCTACGATCGAAGCATCTATTTCATCAAGCACAAACACATCAATAAAGTCTGCGTAGATCTCAGCGACTCCGCGGGCCGAGACTTCGTGCCCGAGATCGCGAAGCATATCAGCCGCCGGACCCTTTAGCGCCCTTCCCCCGATGATGGGTGTGACGGCGATTACCGTCCCTTGCGTTTGAATCAGGGCTTCACGGATACCCGGAACGTTGAGGATTGGGCCGATGCTGATAAACGGATTGCTGGGGCAAACGATCACCGCGTTCGCCCCGAGGATTGCGCTCAGGACCCCTGCCGCGGGTACGGCTGACTCGAGACCGTCAAACCGAATCTCACGCACTCGCGGCTCGCACCTTCGTCGAACGAAGTATTCTTGAAAGTGCATTTCGCCCTCATCAGTAATGACTCTGGTGGGAGTGTAACCGTCACTCATCGGAATGATCTTCGAGCGCACCCCAAGTGCGCGGCTTATGACATCGGTCACCTCGCTGAGAGAGAAGCCTTCACGTAATTGATTTGTTCGGAAAATATGGGTCGCCAGGTCGCGGTCGCCAAGGTTAAACCACGCAGCTTCGCCGTAACGCGCAAGCCATCTCAGGCATTCAAAGGTGTCGCCCTTGAGTCCCCAGCCGGTGTCTTGGTTGATAACGCCCGCGAGCGTGTAGGTGACGGTATCGATGTCCGGGCAAATGCGAAGGCCGAACAGCTCTATGTCGTCGCCGGTGTTGGCGATGATGGAGATGTCTTCAGGGGGCATCACGCTCGCGAGTCCGAGCAGGAGCTTCGACGCGCCGATGCCGCCAGCCAACGCAGTGACTTTCATATTCACAACGCACACCCTTACAAGCCTAAGACCCGGAAGCGCGCCGTCTTGATTTTGTAGCGGCGGTTGAGACCAATCGCGAACACGGTCATCCGCTCGAGCGTGCGTGCGCTGTACAGCGTGCCGGCGTCTACTGCTCTCAACCCGGCTATGAAACCCATCGCTTCCATCACTCGAGCCTTCGCGTCTTTCGAATCGCTTGCGACAAAGCAATCGCAATCAAGTGATTCATCGATTTCGGCGAGCAGGTGCGCAGGTTCGGTCTTGAAAGCTGCAACCAACGGAACGCTGTCGGGGAGACGAGCTTTTAGATGCTCGCTCGCCGAACCTTCCGGCAGCTCTACGTAACGCACTCGGCCTTGTTCGAACGCGACGGGAACGGTGATGTCGATAAGGATCGACCCGCGGGGAAAATCGCGCCGGTGAGCTTCAAGAGTGGAGGCGGCGTGCGCGAATGGTACCGTCAGCAGCACGAGTTCGGACCCGGAGATCACATCCCTGTTCTCACCATACTCAATTTGTTGGAGTTTTTCGGGGCGCGAGGCAAGTACCCGATTCAGTTCGTCAGCGGCCGTCTTCGCACGTTCGGGGGTGCGGGAACCGATTAGCACTCGCGCTCCGGCCAACGCCCATCTGAGCGCGAGTCCCCGACCTTCTTCACCGGTGCCGCCGATGAGTCCCACTCTGATGTCGTTTATGTTCATGGTTTGACGCTGCTTGAGAGAGATCAAGGTTGCCATCTGACACTGTGAGTGTCAACGGGAGGTTGGCGCGGCAATGCAGGGCGGCGGAGCCGCTCGAGGGAATAAGCAGGTTGGCCCGAGGGCGAAGCCCATCGGCACAGAGGGCGGCGAAGCCGCTCGAGGGAATAAGCAGGTTGGCCCGAGGGCGAAGCCCATCGGCACAGAGG
>JBASRM010000146.1:0-3291 GCA_049273835.1 Blastocatellia bacterium
CCTCTGTGCCGAAGGGCTTCGCCCTCGGGGGATTACACCGGAGTTGCTATTGCGGCTACGCCGCCCTCTGTGCCGATGGGCTCCGCCCTCGGCTGACTACCGCCGAGTCACTATTGCGGCTGCGCCGCCCAGTGCCGATGGGCTTCGCCCTCGGGGAAGTAGCCCGATCTCTCTAGAGCGGCTACGCCGGCCCCTGTGCCGATGGGCTTCGCCCTCGGCGGATTACAGCCGAGTCACTATTGCGGCTACGCCGCTCCGCCGAGACTACCGCCGAACAACACATGGCTTCAACTCCGTTGCTTTTCAATGTAGTATGTTCTTGTGTAGAATTTCGAGCTTCGGAGATACCTCAAAAAACACGACTCTGAACCATGGGTGATGACCGAACCCGGCATCGCTCACGTGAGGCATAAGCTATCATGGAATCAATTACGATTCTCGACAACGTCGAGCAGAAGCACATCGAGGAAGTAGAAACCGTTACGATCCGATTTGCGGGCGACTCTGGCGACGGGATGCAGCTAACCGGCACGCAGTTTACAAACACCACTGCGGTTGTGGGCAATGACATCTCCACGCTACCGGACTTCCCTGCCGAGATCCGAGCTCCGGCCGGATCTTTGCCCGGCGTGTCCGGGTTTCAATTGAACTTCTCGAATCACGACATTCGAACGCCTGGCGATGAGCCGAACGTTTTGGTCGCTATGAACCCGGCCGCGCTCAAAGTGAATCTCGCGGATCTGGAATCGGGCGGAATCCTGATCGTAAACACGGATGCGTTCAACGAAAACAACCTGAAAAAGGCGGGTTATCAGACGAACCCGTTAGAAGACGGAACCCTGAGCGGTTACCGCCTCTTCAAGCTGCCGATCTCGACTCTCAACCGCGCGGCTCTTCGCGACGCGGTAAAGCTTCCCTCCAAGGATATCGATCGCTGCAAAAACTTTTGGGCGCTCGGATTGATGTACTGGCTCTACGATCGCCCGCTGGAGCCGACTCAGCGGTGGATCCAAACAAAGTTCAAGAAGCCCGAGCTACAGACTGCGAACCTGACTGCGTTGAAAGCTGGATTCGCCTATGCGGAGGCGGCTGAGATATTCACCACTCACTATCGTGTTCGCCGAGCGGCGATCGCTCCAGGGAAATACCGGAACATTACCGGCAACGAAGCTACCGCTCTAGGGTTCGTAGCCGCGTCGGTACTCGCAAACCGGCCGCTGTTTTACGCCAGCTACCCGATCACTCCCGCATCCGACATCTTGCACGAGCTTTCGATTCACAAGAACTTCGGCGTGAAGACGTTTCAGGCCGAAGACGAGATCGCCGCCATGTGCGCGGCGATCGGGGCCGCGTTCACCGGCAGCCTGGGGTTGACCGGCACCAGCGGTCCGGGTCTCGCCTTGAAGAGCGAGGCGATTGGATTGGCTGTGATGACCGAGCTTCCGGTTGTTGTTATCGATGTCCAGCGCGGCGGCCCCTCAACCGGGCTGCCGACAAAAACCGAGCAAGCAGATTTGCTCCAGGCGATGTTCGGCAGAAACGGCGAATGTCCGGTCGCGATCGTCGCGCCGGCAACGCCTGCTGAATGCTTCCAGATGGCTGTTGAAGCGTTCCGCATTGCGACCAAGCACATGCTGCCGGTGATTTATCTCTCGGACGGTTACCTTGCAAACGGCGCGGAACCTTGGCGATTACCGGCCATGAGCGAATTGCCGAACTTCGAGGTGAAGCTCACAACTGAAGCAGATGGATTCCAGCCCTACAGTCGCGACCCTGAGACGCTCGCGCGGCCGTGGGCAGTGCCTGGCACTCCCAACCTGGAACACCGCATCGGCGGGATCGAGAAGGAAGACGTAACCGGAAATGTCTCCTACGAGCCCGAGAATCATATGCATATGGTCTGGACTCGAGCCGAGAAGGTCGCCCGAATCGCCTACGACATACCCGACGTGGAGGTGTTCGGCGAGCCTGATGGCCGCCTGCTGGTCATCGGCTGGGGTTCGACTTATGGCGCGATAACATCCGCGGTCGAAGAGATGCAACGCAGCGGCAAGTCGGTCTCGAGCATTCATCTTCGTTATCTCAATCCGTTCCCAAGCAACCTAGGCGAGATACTTGGCCGTTTCGACCGAGTGTTGATACCCGAGTTGAACCTTGGACAACTCGCGATGCTGTTGAGGGCCCGTTTCCTGGTGCCGGCGGTGTCATTCCCGAAGGTAAAAGGCAAGCCGTTCAAGATCAGCGAGCTCACAGCGAAGATGAATGAGTTGTATGAGGACTGAAAGGGCATACTAAAAGGAAACTTATGAGCACAAACGCAAACATTCCAACCAACGGCGGAGGCTCAGAAGCGCCGCCGATCAAGCTGACCCGGAAGGATTTCGTCTCGGACCAGGAGGTCAGGTGGTGTCCCGGTTGCGGCGACTACGCGATACTCGCGCAGGTCCAAAAGGTCATGCCCGAGCTTGGCATCAAGCGCGAGAATACCGTGTTTGTGTCTGGCATCGGTTGTTCAAGCCGTTTCCCTTACTACATGAACACCTATGGCTTTCATAGTATCCACGGCCGGGCGCCCGCGATTGCAACGGGAGTCAAAGCTTCAAACCCCGAGCTTTCTGTCTGGGTTATAACCGGCGACGGGGACGCGCTGTCCATCGGCGGCAATCATCTTATTCATATGATCCGTCGAAATCTGGACATCAACATCATCCTGTTCAACAACCGGATCTACGGACTTACCAAGGGGCAGTATTCGCCGACTTCCGAGTTCGGAAAGAAAACCAAGTCCACACCCTATGGAGTGATTGATTATCCGCTCAACCCTCTGTCGGTGGCGCTCGCGGCGGAGGCAACGTTCGTCGGGCGTTCGGTTGATACGTTCACCTCGCATCTTCAGAAGATCGTCGAGCGCGCGATGCACCATAAAGGGGTGTCGTTCGTCGAGGTCTACCAGAATTGCAACATCTTTAATGATCATGCATTCGATATGTTTACCGAGCGCGGCGTTAGAGATGATGCAATGATCGAGATCGAGCACGGCAAGCCGCTGCTTTTCGGCAAGGAGCGCAATCGCGGCATTCGAATGCGGAAGGATATGCATCTTGAAGTTGTCGAGCTCGGCGCCGGAGTCAGTGAATCTGATCTGATCGTACACGATGAGGTCGCGCCCGACTCCTATCTGGCCTATATGCTCGCGCGGATGGAGTATCCCGACTATCCCGTTCCAATCGGCGTTTTCCGCGATATCACGAAACCCACTTACGAAGATATGCTCGCGGGACAGATCAGGAT
>JBASRM010000147.1:0-4260 GCA_049273835.1 Blastocatellia bacterium
TCCTTGCCTGCTTCTTTCTCGTGCAACCCCAGGCAGGCAAGGATGCCTGCGCTCTCACGCTATCGAAAATTATAGAAAATATCCGAAAATGATTTTCCTCCTATCTTGTAACACTGTCAAGGCATGGTATCAATAATCAGGACGCTGGTTAGGCACAGATCGTGACCAGGCGAAAATCTCAAAGCTCAGCTGAAGATCTCATTCCCGAGAAGCCAACCTTGCATTCGCTTCAAAACGCCGCGGCTGATTGCAAGGCATGCGATCTTTGGGAAACGGCCACTCAGACTGTTTTCGGCGAAGGCGCGCGCCGCGCCAATATCATGTTCATTGGCGAGCAGCCCGGGAATGAAGAGGACCTCATGGGTAAGCCTTTCGTAGGTCCGGCAGGAAGGTTGTTGGGCGAAGCGCTCGAAGCGGCTGGAATTGACCGGCGTCAGACTTACGTCACCAATGTTGTAAAGCATTTCAAATGGGAGCCTCGCGGGAAGCGCCGCATTCACAAGAAACCGAACTCGACCGAGATCGAAGCTTGCAAACCCTGGCTTGAAGCAGAGATCGCTACGATCAAGCCAAAGGTCATCGTAGCTCTGGGAGCTACTGCTGCGCAGGCGTTATTTGGGAAAGACTTTCGTGTCACCCGGCAGCGCGGAGAGTTTATTCAGTCGCCTCTCGCGCAATTCGCTATGGCGACCGTTCATCCCTCATCGATCCTTCGCGCGCCTGATCAACAAACGAGGCTAGCGGAGATGCAGAGTTTTATCGACGACCTCAAGAAGGTCACATCTTTTATCTAATCCGGATTTATTATAAATTAGTTACTACGAAGCGGGCCTCTTGAAACTCCAAGTACCGACGAAAACTTGATTATATCGATCGCTAATCTCGGATGCGAGCCCTCAACTTCTTGAGCAGCGGGATGGCCGCGATCTTTTCGTCGTCGAGGTATCGCCAGTAGATCCCCTTCGGTCTTGGAAGCCTGGTCTTGCAGTCGATGATCTCGTCAGGCGTGATGATAAAGTCGACTGGAATGTCGTACGGCTCCCGCGGGATCTTTTCGTCGACAATCTGCAGCGGGTGAACCGTGGTGATAATCGGCGTGCGCGAACTGACGATTCCCGTTTCTAGCGCAATTGCATATTCGAGGTCTGAGTAGCCTCCTCCCTTGCCGGTCCGCGCGCCGTCGCGGCGAACCGCGACCGAGCCGCAGACTATCAAGTCGACCGGTTTCATCTGCTTGACCGAAACCTGTCGTCCAAACTCAAACGCTCCCTTGATGCTTGACGCGGCATAGAGATTCTTGCCAAGCCGGGCAGGATCAAGCTCGACGAAACACTTCTCTTCACGCAGTCGGGGCGCGGCCATGTAGATAGTCTTGCCCTGTTTCAATGCGTGGTGACGAATTGCGCGTTGAGGAGAATCAGGATTTGCTTTGATAAAGTGAGCGGCTTGCCAGACTTCGAGCGCGGCAAGGTGTCCAGCGCACTGTTCGGCGCCGGTGAAATTCGGGATTCGGCCTCGCGCGCCAGGAAAGCGAGCCGCGTGTTCCGACTGCAGGAGGCCCCAGACTGCCTCTCTGATTTCTTGCTTGGTCACGGATGATAACTAACTGACAGGAAAATACGGTTCGCGCAACATCCCTTCAGAACAAACAACAACTCGCTTGCGGTAGCACGAGGTTAGCGCAATAGTTGCGTGTGTCGACGCTAGCGGCTTGCGTTGGCCGTTTGCGCACTGGGGCGGCCGTACTTCTGCGTCGCGAAGCCGACCACCAGCCCGAGAATCGAGCCGGGCAGCATGATTTCGAAGTAGTAGTGTTGACCCGTCGCGCTGGGCATTGCTGCTACTGCAAAAGCGAGCACTAATCCGACCGCCAGTCCGAAGAGGATTCCCAGCGGCAGCGAATTGAATTTCTTAGCGAAGAAGCCGATCAGCACGCCGGCGATCAGGCCCTTGATCGTCGATCCAACCACAATCCCCGCCAACTGATCTCTGACCTCGGGTGTGAACCATGCGGTCAGACCGTCCACTATTCCCAGGACTCCTCCAAGCACAAGACCCAGCACCGGTTTCGACATTTGATTCTCTCCTTTGAAAGGTTTGTAGTACTGCCTTAAAAAGTTGGTAGTACCGCCTTGCTTGAGGCGGAAGTTTGTAACGGCCTCGACCTCGTTAAAATCTGGTACGAACTGAAGGCCCAACTACGAACTCATCGCCATCGCTCGTCATCTGCTCGCTCACACCCTTCTATTAAACCGCTGCGACAGGTCCTTTAACGCCCGACCGAGAAAAATACAATAAGCCGCATTAGCAAATAGGCGGCGATAAGAACAACGATGAATCGATTCTTGCTGAGCCATCGCCCCGCCTGCTCCAACACGTTTTCCCGGTAAGCCGAGACCGGCTGGCCGTCCAGGAACGTTATCACGTCGTTTGCAATCTCTTCGGCGCTCGAATATCGGTCTTCGCGCATCTCGGACATCGCCTTCAAGCAGACGGCTTCGATGGGACGCGGTATACTCGGGTTTATTTGTCGAGGACGAAGCGCCCGCTTGCGAGTCTCGGTCCCGCGCACATCGGTCGGACCGGCGGATTCAAACGGCACACGCGAGGTAAGCAAAAAGTACAAAACCACGCCAAGGGCATAAACGTCGCTGCGTTGATCGACGAGATCGGTCTTGCCCATCGCTTGTTCTGGAGCCATGTAAGCAGGAGTACCGATTATCGTACCGCCGCTGGTGTCGCCGGTCCCGCCATTGGAAGGGACGGGCAGCGTAGTTATAAGGTCCGCGTCGTCGATGGCTCGAAGCTCGCCCGCATCGCGTATTGACTCGGCGATCGTATCTCCGCGACTCTCGCCAAGGACTTTCGCTACACCCCAGTCCATCACCAGCACTTCACCAAAAGGGCCGACCATTATGTTCTCAGGTTTCAAATCGCGATGAATCACCCCGTGCGCATGGGCGAAGGCGACTGCCTCGCAAACCTTTTGAAATATGCGCAACCTGTCCGAGGGCGACTCGGCGCCCTCGGCGTACTCATCGAGACGGCTCCCTTGCACGAGTTTCATCGCATAAAAGACGCGGCCGTCACTGAGCGTGCCTACGTCGTGAATGGGAACTATGCTGGGGTGTTCGAGTAGCGCGACGATCCGGGCTTCGCGCATCATCCGCTTCGCCAGGGCGCCGCTCGCGTCCGAGACGTTCATCACTTTCACCGCGACTTTGCGACCGAGGTCGGCATCCTGAGCGAGATAGACTGTACCCATTCCCCCCGACGCCACTTTGCGAATCACTCGATACCTGGTAGCTCCCATTTCTGGAAGATCCACCTCCTGGCGCAACCGCAATACAGCTTCGTCCGAAAGCCATTTCATTCCGGTTCGACTCCCAGCAACGCCCGAGCTTCGCGGCGGTATTCGTCTTCAGTTGCGGTCAACTGGTGAAGCTTATCCAAAAGGATTCTTCGGAACTCGCGCCGCGCCGCCGACAGATAATTAGTCACGCTGGTTACCGGAATCTCGAACTCCCGGGCTAGATCCTTGTAGCTGAGCTTGCTGGTATCACCGGGTTCTTCCAGGACGTAGCGCTGAAACAGCGCGAAGTAAGTATCCTTACCGGCGGCGAGCATCTCGGCCCTGAGCGTTTCAACCGAGAGAGTCAACAAGCTGCGCATCCACTCTTTCTCAAAGTAGTCGTCGATGTCATTGCCCGCCGGCCGCTTTGCGCTCCTGAGCTCGCTCTCGGCTCCATCAAAATCCATTGAAAGAATCGTCATCCCACCGCCCCGTTTGAGGCGGCCGGCGGCTTTGTTTTCATTGGCAATGAAGCCGTCCAAACAGGTGCGCAAAAAGGTCCTGAACTTCGCTTTAGACGGATCGAACCGCGCAAAGAAGTTTTTCTCCATCGCTTCGGTGAAAAAGCCCTGGGTCAGGTCTTTGGCATCTTCGATAGACTTGTTCCATTTGATTCGGACGTATTTATAAACCGGCATCCAGTAAGCGGACACGAGCACGTCGAAGGCTCGGGTGCGTTCTTCCTGGTTGTCGCTCGCGGCGGCGACGACTGCCGACAGGCGAGTAATTGGAAAACGATCGCTTCGTTGGCTTGGGTGATCGCTCATTCCAGACTCTGAGTCACTGAGCCTCGCTTTCCCTTCCGACTTTGGGTCGCCAATCGAGGAGCAGTGAAAAGGTGGTTAATACGTCACGCCCTGAGATCGCCTGAGTCTAGCACAACCTCAAACGAGCACATAGCTGCGGGG
>JBASRM010000154.1:0-16162 GCA_049273835.1 Blastocatellia bacterium
GAAGCGAACCGGATCGCTGATCTCGTCGCCCATCTTTTGCCAGTCAACGAGTTTCGATACGTAAGCGGCGCAAGGCGCGAACACATCGCGTCCATGAAAAGTGTTCGACACCGGCCGCCTGAAATAGTGTTCGGTGGTAAAGTGCACTACTCGATTGACTTGTTCACGCTGATAGATGTAGCTGAACACTCCATTGTCAGGCCCGACGAAGTTGTAACCATCGACCATCACCATTATCGGCCGTCGGGCGGATCCTACACCTGGATCTACAACTACAAGATGGATTGTGTTCCTGGGGAAGTCTCGATAACAACACATCAGCGTGAACGCAGCCGCATAGATGTCGTGAGGCGGTATAAGATGGGTAAGATCGACTACTTCTGCATCGGGGTTTATCCCGTAGATCACACCCTTCATCGCCGGAACGAAGTAGTCGGCTTCGCCGAAGTCAGTGGTTATGGTTATCAACGATTTCTTGTCAGACATTGAACGCACTCCAGGAGGGCGGGTTTAAGGAGGCGGAACCATTCTATAACATCAGACAGTACTTGTCTGTCGTAAAAGCGATTCAAGCAGCCTGCGGTCCTGCGCGTAGCTCAGTACTCGTTTAGCTTCTTCAAAACCGAACCACTCGGCCCGATCCACTTCGTCGCCCGGGACCTTAATGCGGCGAGTCTCGGCGTCCATCAGGAAGTACTGCACTGACTTGTATCTGAGGCGCCCGCGGTTGCGGGTTCGATAACGGTAGCGGGTGCCGGCAAGCAGGCGAACGATTCGGCAGCGAAGGCCGGTTTCTTCTCTCACCTCGCGCAGCGCCGCCTCTTCAAGCGTCTCTCCCGGGTCTACCTTTCCCTTTGGAAATGACCAGTCATCGTATCGCGGTCTGTGCACGAGCAATACTGCTGGTTTACCGTGTCGATCATTCAACACGATCCCGCCCGCTGCTAGTCTTGGCTCAGTGTCCGCCGCCATTCTCACGAAGAGTACCGATACACACAGCAAATTAACAACAACTTTGGGATCGAAATTCCGGGACGAAGGCCGGTTAGTATGACTCTCGCAAGCGTTGGCGTCGCCTTTGACACTGTCAGAGCCAGCGGGCTAGGCTGTTCTATGCCCGAGGCAGAGACTCCTTCTGAGAGACCATGTGCGGACCCCGCGATTCGCGTAGTTCTGATGCCCAAGGACACAAATGCGCATGGCACGATCTTCGGCGGCGTCATCCTCAGCTATATCGATATAGCCGCCGCGATCGAAGTTCGAAAGCATACGCCAAAGAACATCGTCACCAAGGCGATGCATGAAGTAGTGTTCGTGGCCCCGGTGTTTGTCGGCGATCTGGTCAGTTTCTATACGGAGCTGATTCGGATCGGACGCACTTCAATAACGATCAAGGTGACGGTCGAGGCTGATCGGGTGTTGCATCCGGGTGAACGCGCAAAAGTGACTGAAGCTGAGGTTGTCTACGTTGCCGTGGACGAAAACCGCCGGCCGATTCCGATTAGGGAGTAGATTGCCTATCTGAAATCTGAAATCCGCAACGAACCCCTCCAGACATCCCATCAGGAACCGCCCAGTGATCCTTCGCGTACAAGCCATCAGTAGCTGACGAGACGCATTCGGAGTAAGATTCAATCGGGAGCAATATTCTATGTCCAGCAAGCTTGATGAGTTGCGACGGCGTGCCGAAGAGGCCGCGCGCCAGATAGACGAAAAGTTCGAGATCAAATCCAAACTCGACAGGGGTGCGCGCGCCACAACTGACGCGCTTCGAAAAGGCGCCGATGCTGCCACGTCGACTCTCGACGCCGCACGCGAAGAAGTGTCGCGACTCGACCGCGAGCACAAAGTCAAGGAGCGAGTTGCGAACAGCGCCCGGCGCGCGGCCGACGCCACCCAGGACGCGCTGCGGCGCTCGGGTATCAAAGAAAAAGCCACCGAAGTGGCCAATGACGCCTCACAAAAGGCCAGCGAAGTCGTCAATGACGCCAGGCAAACCGCTTCCGACCTTTTCGGCGAGGCAAAGCAGTACTATGAAAACGCGAGCGGCGCCGCCCGGGCCGGCGCCTCCGCCGCACGCCTACCATCTTCGCTGGTAAACACGATCGCAAGCGCGCGCCGATGGGCTCAGAAGAACCCCGGCAAGGCTGCAGTCGTGTCGCTCGCCTTCATAGCCGGCACTCGCGCGGGCTCGGCCTTCTCGTCGTTGGACGTCGTGCTGTTGGGAGCGGGAGGCGCCGGCAACGTGCTGTTCCACTCCGCAATCGCGCCCTACGGTTTGAGAAAGCTGTCCGAGAAGTACGACGGTTACTTGAAGCGCCAGGAAGAGCTTATCCGCGAAGGCAAGCTGACCGAAGCCGAACGCGCGAGATTGAAGTTCCAGCGCGACGCGGCAAAGTACGTCGGCGCTCCGCTGCTGGGCGCCTTCAGCGTCGCCGTTGGCGCCGGGCTTGTTGCCGAAGCGTTCACCGGCGGCGTGGTCACCGGGTTCCCAATCAATTTGGTGCTCGGCGGGAACCCGCTGCTCTCAAGTGTGTGGTTGTTCGGAAATGGGCTGGTCTGTTTTTACAACGGCTACAAGTTTTTCATGATGGCCCTCGGCGATCAACAGGATGTGGCTCGCGTCGTCCGCGATATCAAAGGCTTGCTGCCGGCGGAGGCAACATAATTCTTGCCGGCGCAACTTCGGTCTGTCCCTTCAGTGTCCGCCGCGATCCAAGCTGCCTGCGCGGCGTCAGATTCTGGTTGTCGTGCTAACCACCCTTTGACTCAAGCGGTGTTTATTGCGTTCAGGTGAATCGTCCAAAGGCTCAAATCGACATAGCGATGCTCGGCTTCGGAAACGTTGGCCGTGCATTCGCGCGTTACATAGAATCGCAAACGGCAAGCCCTGTTCGAATTCGCATAAGGGCAATCGCCGACGCCAGTGGTGGCCTGTTTTTGGATGACTCCTTGATCGCGGGAGTCATTGCTCACAAGGATGCCTCGCGAAGCTTGCGTGAGTTTGCGAACGACGAGTTGATCTCTGATCCGCGCGAGTTTATTCGAGCATTGCCTGCATCAGGCACTTCGCTGCTTGTCGAATCTCTTCCCACAAACATCGTCGACGGAGAACCCGCGCTCAGTCTGATCTGCATTGCTCTAAAACAAGGAACCACCGTGGTCACCGTAGACAAGGGCCCGCTGGTTCACGGCTTCGAGATAATCAACGAAGCTGCCAAAACGGGAGCGGCGTGGCTCAGCTACAGTGGCGCTACCGGAGTGAGCATCCCCGATGAGCTACTCGGCGATCGAGTCTTGGAAATACGCGGCGTGTTGAACGGCACGACAAACTACATTCTGACCGAGATGTTACAGAGCCAGCGCGGTTTTGCCGCGGCCCTCGCAACTGCACAAGCTGAAGGCATCGCGGAGCCTGATCCTTCTCTTGATGTGGAAGGGTGGGACACGGCCGCGAAGATTCTGATCCTGGCAAAGACCCTGATGGGAGCAAGCACTCAACTCGCTGAAGTCTCTCGAATCGGGATTGGTCCCCAAACTGAATCGCTGATCAGAATCGCGCGTGAAAGCGGGCGGGTCGTTCGACTGGTCGGCCGCGCTCGGGTATGGCAAGGTCGAGTGCGTGTAAGCGTCGCTCCCAAACTGGTTGAGCCCGATTCGCCGTTCTATTCTGTCTCGGGCACGGCTAAGGCAGCGGTCTTTCGAACAGAAAGACAGGGTTGGGTGTTGGCTCTTGCTCGATCCGGCCGCGATGCGATTTCGCAGACGATACTGGATGACATCTGTGCGTCTTTTGAAACTAAAGGCACGCTGAAATCCTCAGGCGAGGAAAGATCGTAGGCTGGGTCACTCGTGTTCTGAAGCCGTCTCGGTCTCGGCTAAATCCCCAAGAAGATCCTCAAACGACAACTGCGGGCTAGGCTCTCGCTGTTGCTCGGAATCGCTGCCGTCCGGAGTCGGAGAAACCGAGTGTGGGCGCAGCGCTCTTTGGACATCGCGTAAATTAAAACGGATTAGCCTGTCTGTAAGCAGCACTGCGGGGATGCGGCCCCCACGGCGAAGCCGATGAACGGTCGCTTCGCTGATCTGCAGTACTTCGGCAAGCTGGCGGGAGGTCAAATACTCGCCACGTTTTTCCTTAGGCTCCGCCGCTGGGTGTTCGCCGGGCTTTGAGTGTGTTTTTTGACGGTCTGCCGCCATTTATTTCTTTACAGTTTCCAATGAGAAAGCCAGCGGAACCGATTCCGACTCGCTGACATCCACCACCTTTTTTTCTGTCTTGAAGCCGTTGAGAGTAGCGGTGACCTCGTACCTTGCGCGAGCTGCCGGCACCCGAAAGGCGAACTCACCGTGAGTGTTTGTTGTGTAGCTCATCGATAAGGACTTGATGCGCTTCTCATTCTTTTCCTCGTCGGCGGTCGGTACACGGACCAGCTTGAGGCGCACACCGGGAAGCGAACCGCCGCTGGCATTAAACACCGCGCCTCGAATGAGTGAGGTACGATGGCTGGCCTTCGCGAGGCGTATCGTTTTGACCGTCGACTCCTTGCTCTCTTCGACCTGCTGCATCTGGACAAGGGTCCCGCCCTGATAGCCCTCCGCGTCGAAGCTGATCGTGTAGTCGTCAGGTTCGAGCTCGAATGTGTAATTCCCTGACGCATCCGTTTTTGTTTCCTTTATTGATCGGTCGCGGCTGCGCGTTGCCCGGACATCCGCGCCGGCGATCGGCTTGCCCTTGTCGCTTTCGATCCTCCCCTTAAGTGTGCCGGTCTTTTGCTGACCGGCGGGCACCGCGATTAGTGAGCAAACCAGGATAACAGCAGCTATCAGGAACTTATGCATCACACCTTTCATTAACGCGAATCGTGGTAGCAGCTTACTTCAGTGATTCTGATTTTGCGGTTTCGATCCCAGGAAAGTCAACTAACAGTTTTCTTCGCCCGGCCGCCCGCGGTGGCCAGCTAGCCAGGGTCGAATATGTCCTCTATCATCACCTTTAAGAGCGACATGAGAGTGATCGGCGGAATTCATCGTGGCCGAAGATTGCGCACGACTGGCGGGCTGGCAGTCCGGCCAACATCGGATCGGTTGCGTGAAACCTTGTTCAACGTTCTTGGCGATCGGATCAAAGGCAGCTGCTTTCTCGATATATGCGCCGGCTCAGGCGCCGTCGGAATTGAGGCGCTCAGTCGAGGCGCGGGTCAGGCGACCTTCATCGATCGTTCGCGCGCCTCTTGCGCGGTGATCGACGCGAATCTATCCACGCTCGGGCTGTCCCTCGAAGCGATCGTAATTAATCGCGACGCAGCGGCCGCGCTCAACCGCCTGGATCGGAATTCCAAGTATTTCGATATCGTTTTCTTCGATCCCCCATATTCTTCCGCAATCTACGATCAAGTAATGCACCAGCTAGGCTCAAGACGCCTTCTGTTCGACGGTTCGCTGGTCATCGTCGAGCATCTAGCGAAGGCCCCACCGGGGGCCGAATACGGTAAACTGCGAATGTTCCGCCTGCTGAAACAGGGCGAGTCGGCGCTCGCTTTTTACGAAGTTAACAGGTAGGCAGGATCAAGACGACTGCTGGCCTCTTGCTTGAAATTCATGCTAGTATCGCCGCCTCATGCGATGGTATTTGCTATCAGAAATCTCAGGAGATGAATGCTGATGCGCCGTGCAATCTACCCGGGATCCTTCGATCCGATCACGATGGGTCACCTGGACATCATCGAGCGGTCGGCCAGGCTGTTTGATGAAGTGACCGTCGCTCTGCTCCTCAACATGGACAAGAAGCCGATGTTCACGACCGAGGAGCGCGTAGACATGATTCGTGAGGTCATACCTTGGAATAACGTGCGGGTTGGCACCTTTGAAGGATTGCTCGTCCATTACGCCGTCCAGCAACAATCCCAGTTTGTGGTTCGGGGCATCCGGGCAATTTCCGACTACGAATATGAGCTACAAATGGCTCTGATGAACCGCCGGCTTGAGCCTGACGTCGAAACAGTTTTTTTGATGGCCGGGGAAGCTTATTCGTATATCAGCTCGCGGTTGATAAAAGAAGTATTCAAGCTGGGCGGGTCAATCAGCGGGCTCGTGCCGGAGTTGGTGGAAAAGCGCATGCGCGATAAGATAGCCAAGGGATAGAAGTCGAACCGGCGGAAACGAGTAAGTGTTCTGGAGGAGGGGTTGACCACAACCAAAGCTGAATTCCAGGAGTCAGGAAACGTGGCCGGCATGGAAGTCTCCTCTACGCTGGCCGTTTTGATGGAAGCAGAGCGGTTGCGCGCCGAGGGGGTTGAGTTGATCGATCTCGGCGCCGGTGAGCCCGACTTCCCTACCCCCCGCAACGTCAAAGACGCCGCCGGAAAGGCGATCGAAAACAACTTCACCCGCTACACTGCTACAAGCGGAATTGCTCCGCTGCGCAAGGCCATCACCGAAATGATGCATCGCGACTTCGGCGCCAGCTATGATCCGTCCGAAGTGCTGGTCACGATGGGAGGCAAGCAGGCTCTTTTCAATGCAATGGTGACCCTGCTGAACCCCGGCGATGAGGTCTTAATCCCTTCGCCTTACTGGGTCACATTTCCCGAGATCGCAAAATTCCTTGGAGCGGAACCGGTTTATATCGATACCGAGCCGAACGGGTTTCTACTGACGGCACGCGCCGTCAGCGAGGCGATCGGACCCCGCACGCGTCTGTTGATCGTAAACTCGCCTAACAATCCTACCGGGCGGATCATCCCGCCGGATGAGTTTCGAAAAATCGTGGAGGTCGCCGATGATCGTGACATCTGGGTGATCAGTGATGAATGTTATTTGTACTTTGCGTATCCTCCAGCCGAGCCGTTCACCGCCGGTCAGTTGCCGGAAGAACTTCGGTCGCGGGTCATGATCTGCGGCTCCTTCTCCAAATCGCACGCGATGACCGGATGGCGATTGGGCTTTGGGCTCGGGCCAAGACCCTGGATTCAGTCGATGCTCAAGGTGCAAAGTCACTCGACTTCGAACGCCAATTCGATAACCCAAAGGGCCGCCTGTGAAGCGGCGGTCGGGCCTCAGGACTCCGTACACTCAATGATCAACGAATATAAGCGCCGGCGCGATTGGGTGGTTCCCGCTCTGAATGAGATTGACGGCATAGAGTGCGCCATGCCTGAAGGCGCATTTTACGTTATGCCAAACGTGAAGCGCTTGTTAGGAGGGCGCGCCGGTGATTCGATTGCCTTCTCAAAGCTGTTGCTCGACGAAGCGCGGGTTGTGGTAACCCCGGGATCCGCGTTTGGGATGGAAGGCTACGTCAGGATCTCGTACGCCAACTCGCTCGAGGCCATTCAAGAGGGTGTTCGCAGGATCGCGGAAGTGGCAAGGATCCTGGTGGCGAGCTAATGGATGAATCCAGAAAAGTCACTTTGCGGAAAAACCAACCCATCACCCGTTCAGCAGACTCCTGATTTAATTGAAAAAGTTACTGTAGGTCGTCTTGAACTAACAAAAACAGTCTGACCCTTGACGGCTAAGTGGGAGAATAGCCGACTCGGATTCGAAGCAACGTGTGAAGCCGGATTCCTGCTTGCCTCTTCAACCAAGAGACGAGAATTCAGAACTTAGTGATACTGATGTCCTGTTCCCCTTCTTCTCTGAACCTCATGAAAAAGAAGATGGCAAAGCAGATCAGCGCTACGAGGAAGAGACCGCCGCCAAGGACCAGGTTCGTTCTTTCCGGCGCGTTGTTCGGCTGGTATAGATACTGATAGAGAAAGTAGGCCCCTGCCAAAAGGCCAGCTACTCCAACAAGCAAAAGCACATTCTTCATGGGCCCTCCATTCAGAGATAACGCCGTAGACAATGGCTTTCAAGTTGCGTTTGGATTTCTACCGCTCTGCGAGTCTGATTATACACGAAATCCAATTCTGTCAAGAAGCCGTGCGACTTGCCACTTTGCCGATCGCAATCGTTTAGCCGCGGCCATCTGATTCGATCAAGGTTCAGGAGCGCTCAAACAGCGACGTGCTCCGGCTCTCCTGAATCATTTCACAAGCAATATCGTAGACCTCATCGGTCGACACTTGCTTACGCGACGAACCGAGAACCGCTCGATAGGTCCTTGAAGAATCAATCCTATCGGTCAACGCATCGGCGATCTGGATTACAGGCGTATCCAGTTCGGATGCAAGCCGCGCGATACCTGTTTCGTCGGTGATCACGATGCTGGCCCGTGCGATCGCCGCCACAAGTTCCAGCGCATCGGGCTCGGCGAGCTCGATTGAGCCGCGGGGCAGAAGCGTGCCGACGCCAGTAGTGAACGAGCGGTCTGACGGCTCATCGGCCGCGATCACTCGAGCGCTGAAATTGTTTGCAAGCCTCTTTCCGATCTCTCCAAAGGCCGCGACCGGCCAGCCACTCCCGCTCTCCGGATTCGACGCGTACAGCAGGGCTATCAACTCACCGCCGCGCGAACCGCTGCTCGCAAGCCGGCGCTCAAATCTCGCATCTTCATCCACTGGAAGCACAACCCCTATCCGCTTGCCATCCATCGTCACACCCGTTTGTTTCAGGACATTCTCGTAATCCGAGGCGACTGAAGGGCCTCCCCGCCTGCGCATACCGCCGGCACCGAAAAGCTTTTCAATGGCGCCGGGAAGCTTGAACGGCGTCAAGGTTCGGGCTCGCCAGATCAACCGAGAAATGATCTGAGTTTCAACCCTGGGTGAGAAATCGAGCACCAGATCGAAGTTGTAGCGTCGTGCGCGCCTGATCAGTCCCAGACTTCTTCTCAATGTTCCAATCTGGCTGGTGTCCGACGACTTGATCACTCCCAGGTCTATTATTTCATCCACGTCACGAGTATTGAGGAGTTGGCAGATGCCGCTCGAAGCAGCAGCAACAATCAGCGATTGGGGATAGGATGCGCGAAGCGCCCGCATCGCAGGCAGTAACCCAAGTGACTGCCCGAACGGTGAGACTGCTATCGCGAGTATCGATCGCGCAGGGTAAGGCATAAACGACGACTAGCTTCCGTAGCAATTAATCGCTTGTGACGCACCTGGTCAAGCACCGCCGGTGACTCAAACCGCCAGCACCCAAAAGTATTATACAGCCTGAATCTTTTGGGCGCGCCGCGTCGTTGGTCGCGGCGGGGACGAAGCTACTCGACAACGCCGTTAGCAATCTCACGCGGCTGCCGGGAGATGCCGAACCGACGTCCCGTTATTACGTCAGGGCTTGCGTCGCGGGCGAAATCTGTATCACGATAGCGTTTCGTCTCGGGGAGTCGAGTCTTGTTCACCACTACGCTTACAATGATTTCAGCCAGTGGTCACGGACAGGTGCTGATAGCGCTGTTCATCGCGCTGCTTGCCGCGAAGCTTGCGGCCGAACTGTTCACGCGGCTTCGCCAGCCAGCGGTCGTAGGTGAAATATTTGCCGGAATCATCATCGGACCCGCGGTGCTCAACCTTGTGCAGCCCACCGATGCGCTGGAAGCGCTTGCCGAGATCGGCGTGATCTTCCTGCTGTTTACGGTCGGGCTGGAGACTCGCCCAAGCGATATCTTCAAAGTCGGCGGCACCGCGACGGTAGTTGCAGTTCTCGGAGTAGCCGTTCCGTTTCTGGCCGGATGGGGGTTGCTATCATTGTGGCGGGAGTACACGTCGATCGAAGCCGTTTTTTTGGGTGCGGCGATGGTTGCGACCTCGGTTGGCATCACCGCCCGGGTGTTGTCAGGTATGGGCTTGATCAGCACCGAAGCCAGTCGAGTCATCCTCGCCGCCGCGGTAATTGATGATGTAATTGGGCTTCTTGTTCTCGCCGTGGTGAGCAGCCTGGCGACGGGCCAGGTCAATTACCTTCACATAACTCTGTTGGCGGTGCTGGCGATAGGGTTCACGCTGGTGGTAGTCGCGTTCGGCTCGCGGGTCGTCAATCAGGTCAAACAACCCGTCAAAGACTTAAAGATCGATCATTCCCTTCTGATGTTCGCGCTGGTGTTGTGTTTCGGTTTGGCGGCGCTGGCAAGCCTTATCGGCATCGCCGGAATCATCGGGGCGTTTCTCGCCGGCGTGGCGCTCTCAGAAGCGACCGACGGAACAAGATTGCACCAACAGTCACAGGCGCTGACCGAATTCACGACCCCGTTCTTTCTGATCATCATTGGAATGAAGCTGAACCTCGCGATCTTCAAATCATCAGAGGTGGTTTTGCTATCCGTTGCGGTCATCGCGCTTGCGATTGCAAGCAAGTTCCTTGCCTGCGGATTGGGCGCCGCGAGAATGGGCAAGAGACGCGCAATTCAAGTCGGCGTGGGAATGATTCCTCGCGGCGAAGTCGGAATAGTCGTCGCGCAGATCGGGATTGCGATGGCAGCAATCGGCGATGTTGTTTACGGAGTCGTGCTGGCGATGGCGGTGATCACCACGCTCGTTGCGCCGCCTTTCATAAAGCTGGCTTTCTCGGCTGATGAGGGGTCACGCGATACTAATGCCGATTCCAACGCGGAGCTTCAGGATGAGATACGGTGATCCAGTGATTGATGATTCGTGATCACTTACCTACCTCACAATCGATCCATTGGGTAGTTGAGCGACGCTTTGAAACTGCAAGCTTGTCGGTCACGATGATCTGCATGGTCATCTCACACATCACGCTTTTTCAGTCTCACTTAACAACCTCAAAATCCATCCATTGGGCCGCCTGGCGATACTTCTCCTTTGCAAGCTTGTCCGTTACGATAACCTGCACAACGTATTCGCCCGGCACGAGATCAGCCGACAATCGCAATCGCCCGGTCGCGGGAATATGCTTCAAGTCGGGTTGCTCACTCACGTCGAGCGGATTCACTTTGCCTTTGAACACCGGCTTACCGTCTTTAAGCAGCAACACCTGAGTCTCGATCTGCGGCTGTTTTGTCTTTGGGTCAACCTGCGCGTTGTAGATCAGGTAACCATAGTCCAGATCCGTTCCGCGCCGAAGCATCCGGACGGCGGGGCTGATCATCGGGTCATTGTCTTCGGCGGCGCCTTCTTTGTCGCTCACCTGTCCCCGCTGGCCCGCTCCGGAAGCGGGTTTTGCTCTTGCCGGATCGTACCCGGAGACGACCAGGCCCGACAGCGTGAGCCGGTTCCTTCCAATATCGGGAACGTCTATAAACTGGTTAGCCGAGCCAACACGTTCGGATCGTGCATCCCGCACCGCGACACGCAACTGATATCCTCCTGGCTTCTTGATCGGGACGTTGACTGTGTAGATGAATCCGCCATCCATCAGTTTCTGAAGATTCTCGGTGCGCACGCTGAGGTTGTAGGTGCGGCCCTCGCGGTCGATGATCTGGCCGTTGTCGCCAAACGTGACGGCGACGATATTAAGCTCGCCCTTGCGCCAGCCCTCTTGTTCTTCGCTGAATGACAGGTCGCGCGCGTCTATGTGCAGTATTGAGCGCATGAACGCGCCGGCTGTCTCCTCGTGTCCAAACAACGATGTGAGCTTCAAATGTATGTCGCCCGATGCGAAGGGAGACGTGAGCGCTGTCACTATCTGTTGCTGGGCGGTAGTGCCGGCGGGGCGGGTATCCTCATCGGCGACGCCATAAAAGCCCGTACGCGAACGTACCCGAAGCCCGGCTCGCTTCACATTCACGCTGAGCTTGTGAAACTTCCGCTTTCCCTGCTCGAGTTTGAAGGTCGTCTGCTCAGGAATGTAGCCGAGCAGGTAGTAACCTTTTTGATCGTCCAGCACCCGGTTGATCCCATCTGATATGTCATTTGTCTTGCGAACAAAGAATCCTCCGGTCTGATACGCCAGGTAGCTCAGACCCCCCTGCGAGTTGTAGAAGCGGTCGCTCCGTCCAGACTCCTGCTGTCTCACTTCACGGGTGCTCAAAAACGCAGTGTTATCGGCTGCGGTAAGTCCAACCGTTTGAAGCCCGCGAGGATCTATCGTGTAAACAATCACTGATGCGCGATTGGCTAGATCAACCACGCGGCGCACTGATTCCAGGACTCTAGGGCCTCCGCTTTGCGTGAGGAGTTGGAACCCGTCAGACAGCAGGATGACCGACTTGCGGCCGGGCAAATCCTTCAGCCCGCGCACTATGTAATCGAGCGCACCCAACGTACCGACCGCGAATAACTCGGTGCGGGCATTTGCAGTTTCCGCTATCATTCGCTTGAATTCGACCTCGCCCAAACCTCCATCCGATGGAGCGCCACCGCCAATCGGCGCGAAGGCACCCAAACCACCACCCATCATCAGATTGAAGCGCACGCGGTCGATGGCCGAGTAAAGCAACCGCTTGTCGGAGGTGAACTGTTGCAACGCACCCATGCCCGCCCCGGTGCGAACGATGGCAACGAGGTCGCCGGCTTGCATCTGCTCGTCCACGAATTTCTTCAACGATTCCCGAACGAATTGAACACTTTCAAACGACATCCCAAGGTCGTCAACGACCAGCGCTATCGTCCGGCGCACCTGGTCCGGACGCAACCGCACCGGGGGCACGGCCGGCGTGGGCATGCCAGGACGGGTGGATGGAGCCGAGACCACTTGCGCGGGCTGAGTGTTGACATACGAAAAATTCGTTATGTGCTGACGCCGGCCGTCTTCCAGTATCTCGAAATCCTGCGGTCTTAAGTCTGTCACGTATCGCCCTTTAGCGTCAGTGACCACGGCATCGATTTGCACTAGTGTCACCGAGATGCGCACCACATCTTCTTTCTCTTTGGTAGACGCCTTCTCACCTTGCGGGCGTTGTTTCTCTTGCACTGGTGGGGCTTGGTTGTCTTTTGATTCCTGCCCGCTGTCAGGTGGTTGTTGGTGTCCCCCGGCAGATCCGAGAACGGATAGGGCTAGGACGACGGCAAGCGAACAAAGCGTTTTCATAAGCACCTCCAGGCGCGTGATACGTGAGACTTTCCATGGTTGCTGTCGCAACGGGACCTTCAAACCAGCCGGCATCGCCGCGATCATATCGTAACAATAAACCCTCTTGATAAGGCCTCGGTTGGTTGCTGGCGGGATCTTATCACTTCTGGAAGAAGGCAGAAACAGCATTCAAATACAATCAAGCAATCTGATCACGCCATCAGTGTCGCTCAAATCGGCAAGCAGAGCATCGGGTGAGAATCGCTGTAATTGGTCGACCGTGTGCTGCCCGGAGGCGACGGCAAGCACTTTCGCGCCAAAATGACGGGCGCACGAAATGTCACGTGGGGTGTCGCCGACTATGATGAATCGATCGGGTTTCAGTTCTTCCGATAAATGAGCGCTGATCCTCTCCGCGGCGATGGCAGGAAGGTGGTCGCGCTCTTCATCATCACTGCCGAACGCTCCGGGGTTCTTGAAATAGTGCCAGATGCCGGCGACGCGCAACTTCGCTTCCGCGAGTTTTTCCACATTCCCGGTAAGCAAGCTGGTCAGGAATCGCGAATCGCCAGACAGGGCGTCAAGCAACTCTTTTACGCCTGGACATAAGCGAAAGACTTGCCCAGTCGACGCGAGGTGATTGAGTATCTCCACGGTCGCGGCCTCGACGCGCGGCAGTCGTTCGCGGATCTGTCCGGGCGTGACGCCCTCGCACTCGAGCGCTTCTCGATAGATCGCCAGATCGGTCTTCCCGGCGAAATCGACCTCACTGATTCGGCCACACGTTCCGAAGACATCTAACAGCATCGAGTGAATCAGTCCGCGATACTCGCCGCGGCGAACGGTCTTGATCAGGGTGCCGTCGATGTCGAAGAGCACGACCCGGATTCCAGCCGCGTGAAGTCCGTTGTCGTTGGAGAAATCATTTGTCATCGATTCCCATCGCTCACCTGTCATCGGTCACTTACCATCGGTCACTTAGTCTGAGACAAATGACCCGTCCTGGACCTTTCCCCAGTAACCCCTCACACATTAAACCTAAAGTGCACAACATCGCCGTCCTGCACCGTGTAGTCTTTCCCTTCCAGCTTGAGCTTTCCCTGCTCGCGACAACGCGCTTCGCTTCCGAGCTCGGCCAGATCCTCGAATCGAATAACTTCCGCTCGTATGAAGCCCCGCTCGATGTCCGAGTGTATGACCCCGGCCGCCTTGTGCGCGTTTGTCCCTCGCCTGATGGACCACGCCCGGCATTCGTCTTCACCTGACGTCAAAAAGCTTATGAGGTCGAGAAGCGAGTAAGCCGCCCGGATAAATCGTTCGCGGGCCGGCTCGGCTATACCAATATCCTGAAGAAATTCGCGCTGCTCGTCCGGAGCAAGCTGTGCGATCTCCATTTCGACCTTCCCCGACATGGCAATCGCGCTTAACTTCTTTTTTTCGGCAAGCGCGCCAATACCGCCGGGGACGCCGGCTCCCGCATCGTCCTCTGATTGGTTGATCAACAGCAGCAGCGGCTTGAGGCTCAAGAAGCGAAACCCGGCCATTGAAACAAGGTCCTCGTGTGTGAGATCTAAGTCGCGCAGCGGCTGTTCGGCTTCGAGCGTCGTCTTAAGCCTCTCCATCAGCTCGCTCTCACGCGCGGAGTCTTTTTCTTTCTTTAATCGAGCGATTCGATTCTCGATCTGAACAAGATCGGTCAGCATCAACTCATCGTCGAACCCGCGAATATCTCGCGCCGGATCCGCCGGTTGCGACACCAACGGGTTGTCGAACGCGCGGACGACGTGAACCAGCGCGTCGGCCTCTCTCATGTGCTGGACCAGCTTGGGATCGAGTCCTGATTGAGTTTGGGCGCCGTCCTCGACTTGCGGGCCGGCTACATCCACAAAGCTGATCTCGGCATATGTTTTCTTCTTGGGGTTAAAGATCTCGGCGAGTTTATCGACACGATGATCGGGGACCTTGATGACGCCGACGTTCGCCTTCTCTCGAGCTCCGTAGCCGCCAACCTCGGCGGTGAGCCCGGTGAGCGTGTTGAAGATTGTTGTCTTGCCCGACCCCGCAAACCCTACAAGTCCTACTTTCATTGTTCACCCTGGCTTCTCGCAGATCGACGTGATCTGGCGAGTAGCGGCGAAAGCGCAGTCCGGTAAGGGCGGTCCTCCGTGGCCGCCCCTTGTAGCAAGGCGAAATCGTTCGAGGCCGAGAGGGCCGGCCACGGAGAACCGCCCTTACAGGCTTGGTGATCGAAACTGGCCATCCCTTTCATTCAACCTCAAATCCTGCCCAGTCATCTGGTTTGGTTTTTGAAGCCCGAGTACTCCAAGCATCGTAGGCGCGATGTCCCTCAACGAGCCTCCCTGTTGCAGCTTGCATCGACGATCACCAATCAGAATGGCCGGAACAGGGTTGGTTGTGTGTGCCGTGAATATCTGGCCGGTCACCGGATCGATCATTTGCTCGGCGTTGCCGTGATCGGCGGTGATTATCACCGTGCCGCCTTGCGCGCGAGCCGCATCCACCACCCGCCCGAGACATTCGTCGATGACTTCGATTGCCTTTATGGCGGCTTCCAGGTTGCCGGTATGCCCAACCATATCCGCGTTGGCGTAGTTCATTATCACGACGTCAAACCGGTCGCGGCGGATCTGGTTCACAACCTGGTCGGTAATCTCGATTGCGCTCATCTCCGGCTTCAGGTCATAAGTCGCTACTTTGGGGGAAGGGATCAGAATACGCTCCTCGCCCGGAAACGGCGGTTCGACTCCGCCGTTAAAAAAGAAGGTGACATGAGCATACTTTTCGGTTTCGGCGATGCGCAGGTTCTTGAGTCCGGCGTCAGCAAACACCTCGGCAAGTATCCGATCGAGGGGCTCCGGACCGAAAGCAACCGGCAACGGGAATTGCCTGTCATAGTAAGTCATGCACGTGAACCGAATGTCAGGCGCGGGTCCGCGATCAAAGAATGTAAAGTTGGTCTCGGTGAACGCGCGAGTCAGTTGACGCGCGCGATCGGCCCGGAAGTTAAAGAAAATTACGCTGTCCCCGTCATCGATTGTCGATTTGGGGCTGCCGCTTTCATCGACAATCGCGATCGGTTTTACGAATTCGTCGCTCACTCCCTCGAGGTAAGACTCGCGAATCGCCGACACTGGATCGCGGCGCGCCCGGCCCTCACCGTGCCGCAACAGCCGATAGGCTACTTCGGTTCGCTCCCATCGCTTGTCTCGATCCATCGCATAGTAGCGTCCGACCAGGGAGGCGGCTTCGCCCACACCATATTCGAGCATATGATGTATGAGCT
>JBASRM010000163.1:0-4488 GCA_049273835.1 Blastocatellia bacterium
CGTCATAAGCAGCACGATTATTCCAAGCGTAGCGGGGCGCTTATGCCACGCCAAGCGCCCCTCATTCGGCCGTTCAGTCAATGAGTAAACCAGACCAACGAGTTCCTTCTCCACCCGCGGCCTGGTCATAAGGCTAACCACAATCGTGACCAGTAAGCAGGTGCCCCAGGCAAAGATCGCCGTCCAGAAGTTTTGGGCCATCTCGCTCGAATAAGTGTGCCTGGCTCCGAACCATCCGCCCTTCACTCCAACCGCGGCGTTCACTGGCAGGGTTGACCCATGATGCAGCGCGGCGGCAAGGGTGCCGGATATTAAACCGAGAAACGCACCGTGTCCGGTAGCTCGCTTCCAGAACATTCCCAGCAAGAAGGTCGCAAATAGCGGCGCGTTGACGAAAGCAAACACCAGTTGAAGCATATCCATGATGTTGTTGAAGCGCGTTGCCACATAGGCCGCCCCCACCGAAACCGCTATGCCGAAAACAGTGGCCATTCTTCCCATCCACAAGTAGTGCTGATCCGTTCCGCTGCGCTTGATGTAGGACTGATAGATGTCGTAGGTCCAAACCGTATTGAACGCGGTGACGTTACCGGCCATCCCCGACATGAAGCTCGCCATCAATGCAGTCAATCCGACGCCGAGAAGGCCTGAAGGGAAATAGTGCGCCAGCATCATTGGCATAGCCATATCGTAGTTGAATGCGCCGTCTGGTTTCTTTGGCAGCGCGAACCCGCTGTCTCCAGATTGAGACGTGAGCGCGATGGCGATCATTCCAGGCAGGATCACCAGGAACGGAAAGAACATCTTCGGGATCGCGGCAATCAGCGGCGTTCGGCGTGCAGCCGACATAGAATTGGCTGCCATGGCCCGTTGTACGACAAGGAAGTCCGTGCACCAGTAGCCAAACGACAGCACGAAGCCAAGCCCCATCACCAGACCGAACCATTCGACACCCATTGGGTTCGCGGAAGGAGCGTTCATGAATCTCCACGATTCGCTCCAGGCGCCGGAGCTGAACCCATGTTGGGTAGCTACAACCCCTAATCGAGATTGCAAACCCGGCCAGCCCCCCGCGTCTTTGAGTCCCAGGAACACCAGTGGCAGGAAACCAAGTACGATCAAAAAGAACTGAAGCACTTCGTTGTAAATCGCCGATGTTAGACCGCCGAGGAAAACATAGAACAGCACAACAACCGCCGACACCAGCACGCTGACGTTGAAGTTCCATCCCAACAGGGTTTGAAGCAACAGACCCATCGCATACAGCGAGATGCCGGATGAGAAGATCGTCATCGTCGCGAATGAGATTGCGTTGAGTCCGCGAGTCTTCTCGTCAAAGCGCAGTTTCAGATACTCGGGCACCGACCGTGCGCGCGAACCGTAATAAAAGGGCATCATAAAAATGCCGACAAACACCATCGCCGGGATCGCGCCGACCCAGTAAAAGTGGCTGGTGGCGATGCCGTACTTCGCACCCGACGCCGCCATGCCGATCACTTCCTGCGCGCCGAGATTGGCAGAGAGAAAAGCAATTCCGGTGATCCACGCGGGAATCGAACGGCCTGACATGAAGAAGTCAGTGCTCGTTTTCATGTGCCGTTTCAGCGCAAAGCCGATGCCCAGCACGAAGACGAAATAACCGAGCATTATGATCCAGTCGATAGCCGTAAGGGTCATAATTTGGAAGGCGCACTATACATCGCGGGCGCGGGAGTTGTCATGATCGGTGGCCGGTGGTTGGTGGCCGGTGTTAGGACCAGTGATCAGTGGTCCGTGATCGGTGTTCAGAATTCTGCTGTCGGTAAGTCCGATCACCCAGGCGATCGATACCGACCCTACGAAGCGGGAACAAGGAGAGGTTGCTCAATACAAAAACATCGGCTTGCCGAGGACTCTTCGCACCTTGGGTAAGTAGTTCTCAGTATCGTATAACTCATCGACGTCAACTCGCTTTAAGCCGCTGGTGATGGTGCTGATCGGAACGTGGGTGTATGTTCCCTCACGCAGCGCGCACATTCGGCCGCTCACTCCTTCGAGAATCAAGTCCATCGCCATATGCGCATAGTTGACCGACACCATCAGATCGACCGCGTCCGGAGCGCCCGACCGCATCAGATAAGCGAGTTGCTGATAGACGATGTCTTCGCCGGTGAGCTTCTTCAGCGCCTCGCCGACGATCAACCCTATGCCGCCAAGCTTGCGATGGCCGTAGGCATCAGCCTCCCCGTACTCGATGACCTTACCGCCCACCATATGAGCGCCCTCGCTGATGGTCACCATAGCGTAGTTGCTCGGATTAGTGCGCTTGTCTTGCATCAACAGCTTGGCCAACCGCTCCGGATCAAACGGCACTTCCGAGATGAGCGCGCGATCGACGCCGGCGAGATAAGAGCTGATCAAGCTGGTCTCACCGCTATTCCGGCCGAACAGTTCGATGACCGCAATGCGCTCGTGCGATCCGCTGCTGGTGCGAAGCTGATGGATGAACTGCACGCTTCGAGTGACCGCGGTGCTGAAGCCGATGCAGTAGTCGGTGCCGTAAACGTCATTGTCCATGGTCTTGGGAATAGCGATTACTTCCACGCCTTCCCGATGCAGCCGCTCGCCGTAGCTCAGCGTGTCGTCGCCGCCGATAGGAACGAGTATCTCTATGCCGAGGTCTTCGAGATTTTTAAGCACGTGAGGCGTGAAGTCTCGAGGGCGGTTGTCCGACTCTTCGGCGGCGGGATGTGCGGGGTCTCGCAGAAACTCCGGCTCATCGCGCAGCTTTACTCTCGAAGGGTTGGCGCGGCTGGTGTGCAGGATGGTTCCTCCGGTGCGATCGATCGTGCGGACGGCTTGCTTGTCGAGCGGGATGAAATGTTTGTTAAAGCTGCCGGGTTCATCTGGGTTAAACCAGAGCAAGCCGCCCCATCCTCGGCGAATGCCAAGCACCTGATAGCCTTCATCGATTGCACGGTAGACGACGGCCTTTATGCAAGGGTTCAAGCCCGGGACATCGCCGCCTCCAGTCAAGATGCCAATGGTTTTTGGCATTGCGTTACCCCCCCCCAAGAATTCTGGCTGGTTTAACAGAGTACCGTAAGCGAGCGAGTTGTGAAACGGTTTCCTCTTCGCCTCGGCTTGCGTTTATGCCTGTGATCGTGATCGAGCTCAGCATAAGGCGGGAACTGTAGTTGCCTGGGAGCGCGACCCGCAAACCAGGGGCAAGCCTACAAATAGATTTTGCCTTGGCTTGTGTGTCGTGATACATTGAGCGCCGCCAGGTTGTGATTTGAGTGACATCTAAGCAGCAATGGAGACGTAAGTCGCTGAGTGTCAGCGAATAGCGGACTTTCCTTGCCACATCGGACTTTTTACCAACCAACACCTTGAACGACTGGCGCTCGATGAGAACACAGTGGGACATTAGTCAGGATGCCTTCGACAAGTTCCTCACATGGCTCAATCCTGATCGCGAGCAAGCGGGCGCAAAATACGAGGACATTCGCCGCAGGCTGATAAAGATCTTTGCCTGTCGCGGGTGCCCAAGCTGCGAAGACCTCGCCGACGAAACGATCAACCGGGTTATCAGAAGGATGCAGGAGATCGCCGACTCGTACACCGGCGATCCGGCGCTTTACTTTTACGGTGTTGCACGTAACGTTCATTTGGAGTACGTGAAGAAGGGGCCTACCCCACTGCCAACGCCTCTCCCTGACCCTCCCGAACAAAAAGAGAAGGAGTATGCGTGCCTGGAGCAGTGTATGAAAGTGCTCACAATGGAGAATCGCCAGCTAGTGTTGGAGTATTACAAGGAAGAAAAGCAGGCGAAGATAGTTCACCGGAGAGAACTGGCGGTTCGATTGGGTATCGCACTTAATGCGTTACGGATACGGGCGCACCGAATCAGAGCGAGCCTGCAAGGGTGCGTCGAGAACTGCGTGAAGCAGGAGATATAAGATGAAACGTCTTGGTTGTCTGTTCATTAATAAGTAAAAGCTGTTGCGGAGCTTGCTAGGTGCGGGGAGGCATGGGTCAAGAAGTCTACAATGAAGGACATTTAAGGAGCTACTTGCTTGGCAAGTTGAGCGAGGCTGAGCAGCAGGAACTCGAAGAGCGCCTCCTTACGGGGGATGACCTATTCCAGTTGCTTCCGGTAGTTGAGGATGAGTTGATTGACGACTATGTGAGCGGAGCGCTCTCAGCCGAGGACCGCGAAGAGTTCGAAAGCATCTTCTTGTCGACATCCGATCGCCGTAGGAAATTAAGTTTTTCTATCGCGTTAAGAAAATATGTGACAGCGGAAGGTGCTTCAGAGCGTGATGTGGCGTCGAGACCAATACCAACGGTTTTCGATCGTCAGCCACGGCGGTGGAGACAGGTTTTCTCAGCTCCGCTTAGCCTGGCAGCAGCCGCAGTGATCGTGCTTGGTCTGGGGTTTGGAATCTGGAGTGTGTTCCTTCAAAAGTCTGAGGTGGATAAGGGCGTGACGGCGCTCGCGGAGGC
>JBASRM010000165.1:0-3767 GCA_049273835.1 Blastocatellia bacterium
CCGCCGACGTGCCCGCCGTCCCGGTTGTCGCCGAAGCCGCCGGCGCCGGGCGCGACACTATCGGAGATCGCGGCCCAAGCGCCATCGCAGCCGCGGCAGCGGCATTGATGCGCGTAACCTTTGCCGCATAGGTCGGCGAGGTGTTGGCAAAAGTGTCGGTCGGCGAGTGCTGATTGGCGAAGTACTCGTTCGGCGTTGTGATACGCACTCCGGCAAAGCCTTCCTGGTTGAATGCCGTGTGATCGCCGCCCCGCCCGAAGCGATCGTAGCGGAAGATCAAATCCACGGTCATCTCGGGAAAGTAGCGCTCACCCATTCGCTTTACGTATCGGGCGATCTGTCGAGAAGGCGAGTCGTTAGGGTCTTCTGAAAACACGAGAAGCCGCCGGTTGTCGATAACGCCGTTGCCGCTGACTTCGCTTCCGATGATGTCGTTGTTTAAGACCGCTTGAATTGTTTGAGAGCTCGCCTTGAGCCTTTTCGCCATCGCCCGAGCTCCGATGAGGCCCTGCTCTTCGCCGGCGAACGCCACAAAGACCAGCGTGGCGTCGAACTCGTATTGGCTCAGCACCCTCGCGCACTCCATCACGCAAGCCGTGCCGCTCCCGTCATCAGTCACGCCGGGCGCGACTAGTTCGGCGGCTTTTGCCGGATCGTTCCTCATTTCCTGGGGCACTCGAAGATTTAACGAGTCGTAGTGCCCGGTGATCATGATCCAGCGACCGGCCGCCTGCTGCATCTTGCCCGGCAAAACCGCGACGACGTTTCGGAGCTCAACCTCTTTCCAGACTCGTCCCCCTTTCGGAATCGTGTGTGTATCGAAACTTACTTGAAGACGCGGGCTGTAGCTCTTGAACTGATCGAGGATCCATTGGCGCGCCACACCGATGCCCCGATTTGGTTGGTTCGGGTCAGAAAGGGTGTTGCGGGTCTCGAAGCTTTCGAGCTTTTTCTCGATCTCCGCAATGCGCTCGGCTGAAATCTCAGAAACGATCTTTTGAATTTTCGGGTCCAGCCGCTGCGAAGGCATTGGTTGGGGCTCGTCCTGCCAGGCTTGTGTTATGAACGGGCAAGCTAACAAGAGAAGGTTAGCACTTATAAACATCCGCCTCATTGCGCTGATCCTCCTGGGAAGAGAGTTCGTAGTCGACCCTTAGGCGGAAGTTCGTGGCCAGTTATCCTGGAAACGACCACCTGAGGGTCAGGCTACTAATTCGAGTTGCGACGCGGGGACTATGGCAAATCCAATCTAACGCAAAGACGCAAATACGCAAAGCCGCAAAGACCGCAAATCACGAAAAAAGGGAGAGTCGCAAATACGCAAAGCCGCCAAGACCGAAAACCACGAAAAAGGCAGAGCCGCAAAGCGGCACAGCTAGTCAGGACTACTGACCGCCTTTTCGTATCACGATGCCGGGTAGTCGTCCAGTTGTCTTGCCCTCTTCCCAGACTGTCTCGCCGTTGACGAACACGCGCTCGATTCCAACCGGCAGAAGCTGTGGTTCTTTGAACGTGGAGCGATCGGTTACTCGCTTTGGGTCCAGGATAACGAGGTCGGCCTTCATACCTTCGCGAATCACCCCGCGATCGTACAGCCCCAACCGCGAAGCTGGAGCCGAAGTCATCTTACGAACCGCCTCTTCCAGCGTGAGCCACTGTCGCTCGCGCACGAACCGCCCGAGCACTCGCGGAAATGTGCCCGCACCGCGAGGATGCCGGCCGCCGGCCTGGCCGTCGCTTGCAACCATCACCCAGGGTTGACGATAGAAGTTCCTGATGTCCGACTCTTTCATCGACCGGCACACGACCCCGGCGCCCCCGTCTTTGACGATCTTTATGTAAACGTCGACCGGCGACACCCGCTGTTCGCGTGAGAGTTCTTCCAGAGTTTTGCCTTCGAAGTCGATGTGCGCTTTGCAATTGGTGACTAACACATTGCCTGCGCCGCCAACGTCATCCAGTCCTTTCTTAACCGAGACCGGGTCGTAATGTCTGCGGCTTGGTATGAGCACGGTTATCGTGGACGACCAGGCGTCATAGGGATAACAATCGGCGGTGACATCGACGCCGCTGTGCCGCGCAGCGTTGATCAGATCAATCGCCTTCTCGGCCTGTCCCCACACTCCGACCGTCCCGAGCTTGATGTGAGAAATCTGAACGGGAATTCGCGCATCGCGGCCGATGCGAACAGCTTCAGTGAAGGCGTTCATGACTTCGTCGGCCTCGTCGCGCACGTGGCTCATGTAGATTCCGTGATACCGAGCTGCGGCTCGAGCCAACTCGATCACCTCATCAGTCGTACTCGAACGCCCGACATCATATTCGAGACCGGTTGAAAGCCCGACCGCGCCTTCGCGCATCCCGCGCTCGACAAGCTTAACCATCTCGGCGATTTCATTCTGAGTTGCGGGGCGGTTGTAATCTCTGCCCATCACTTGCTGGCGCACGGTTGCATGCCCCACGAACGCAAGCAGGTTGACGGCGGCAGGGGCAGACTCGCGCTTTGTGAAGTAATCGGCGAGTGGCCAGGGGGAGCCGCCGTCGGGTCCCACGGCTATGGTGGTGATGCCTTGGGAGACCTGACTGGCCACGGAGGGTTCGGTGGAGAGCGCGCTATCGGAGTGGTTGTGAATGTCGATGAAACCGGGTGCGATTACCAGCCCGCGGGCTTGAATGATTTCTTCGTCTGAGGATGGGGTAAATGCTCCGACTTTGGCGATCTGATCGCCGGTGATCCGCACGTTGGCGGGAAAGGCCTGGCGGCCGCTTCCGTCGACGACCAGGGCGCCGACGATGACTCGAGATTTGGTTGGTGGATGGAACAGTACTGCGCGGCTCGGGGATGAGGAGGAAAAGCAAGCAAGCAAAATAAGCATGAAACCCGTCAGGGCGAGGGGGTTGAGGCTTTGGATGGGTTTGTCCGCCAGATCACGAGTCAAGTTGCGGTTCTCCTTGTTGGGAACATCTTAAATGTCAAGACCTCGCAGGGCGGATTCCAGATATTTCAGACTCAGGATTACTCAGGATTCGAGATCCGGATTTCAGATTTGCTCGGAATCTCATCCAGATTTCAGATTCCAAACTTCAGATCCCAAATCACAGAATTCAGAATCTTTGAGTTCGGTATTCAAGATTCCAAATCCTGTTCCAGGAATTCTAGACAGGGGTATATCACTCGATTCTCGACTCTAAGTTTGCAGGCTCGCCGAGACCGCGACTTCGAGTTAGTTTCCCGGGCTAGCGACGCAGACTATACAAAAGCGTTTGTCGCGGTCAAGAAGAATGTCGGAGCTCTGTTGTTATCAAGTCAGAGCTAGCGCTTGGTTGCTGAGGCCAGAGGCCGGCTTGGAACTCTGCAACCAGTCGGATCAAAGACACCGCCTCACTTGGACACTACCCGTCCGCTTGGAACGATTTTAAGAGCGTTCAGGCTCACTTGCTTGGCACCTTGTCTCCGACAACCGTAGAGCCTTGGATCTTGAATTCTTCCTTTGGGTTCAGAGCATAGACTCTCACCGCGAACTCAATTGCTGTTTTCCAGACGGGGAGGTCTTCAAAGCGTCTGTATTTCAATTGGGAAACTCCTTCGATTGCGATTTCTGGCGCCGCAGCTTGCCAAATAAAATACAAGTATGCTGAAGAAATCAAGGCGTGATGCGAATTAATTTCGTGCGTTGGGATTCGGAGGGCGGGGTTGGAGAATTGTAGATACAAGGTCTCGAACCTCAGATTACAGATTTCAAATCTGGAATCTGGGTCCTAGGATC
>JBASRM010000171.1:0-21750 GCA_049273835.1 Blastocatellia bacterium
GCGTTGACTCGCGTGATGTCGAGCCTTCTCTACGGAGTAAGCCCGAGCGATCCGCTGACGTTTGCGACCATTTCAGTCGTGTTAACAGGAGTGGCTCTGGGAGCCTGTTTGATCCCGGCGCTTCGCGCGACAAAGGTTGATCCGATGGTGGCACTGCGATACGAATAGTGAGTCGGGGTTCCGACAAACCAGAAACCCGGAGCCACGAACCCGGAACTCGGAACCACGAACCCGGAACTCGGAACAAGATCAAGGTTGTGATGGAGAAACGGAGTAACGGATGAGACTAAACTGGAGATCGCCTTGGAACAGCATCAGATCAATAACCCTGCCGGCATTCGCGGTCGTTGTCGTAGCCGCCCTTGGTCAACCCGCGCCGGCACAGGCAAGGGAACTGCCAGCGCCGTTGCAGAAAAAAGCTAAGCTGGCGGACATAACCGCGCGCCTCGAACGTGACGTTCCCCAGTTGATGAAACAAGCCGATGTGCCTGGCCTTTCGATCGCGCTTATCAGGGATGGCGCCATTGCCTGGCAACACGGTTTCGGAGTGATGGACTCCACGACAAAACAACCGGTGACCGCGAACACCGTGTATGAAGCCGCATCGTTGAGTAAACCGGTCTTCGCGTATGCCGTCCTGAAACTGAGGGATGCCGGGAAAATCGATTTGGATAAGCCGTTAAACGAGTATCTGCCGGGCAACTACGATGTGGGTCCTGATGCCCGTCTCGGTCAGATTACCGCGCGGCGCGTGCTCGTTCATACCACCGGATTCCCCAACTGGCGCTCGGACGCCACGCTGAAAATATTCTTCACGCCGGGCGAGAAGTTCAGCTACTCAGGTGAAGGCTTCGTTTATTTGTCGAAGGTGATCGAGCACATAACCGGCGAACAATTCAATGACTTCATGACCAAGATGGTTTTTGAACCGCTTGGCATGACCGAGAGTAGTTACGTCTGGAGGAGCAGCTACGACCGGCAAAAGGTTTCAAGGCACAACCGCGTTGGCGAACCGACACCGCAGAACAAGCCAGCCAAGGCGAACGCGGCGGCCAGTCTCCACACGACAGCCGGAGACTACGCCCGCTTCATCGCGGCGATCCTGAACGGTACCGGCCTCAAGGCTGAAACCGCCAAACAGATGCTCACGCCTCAGATCAGAGTTGACGAAGGTGGAACGAACACGACTGATCGCCGGGCAGATCGGCCTTCACCGACGGTTGCGTGGGGACTGGGAGTGGGGCTACAGACTACTGCCGATGGAGTGTCGTTCTGGCATTGGGGTGACAACGGCGACGGAAAAGCTTTCTTCGTCGCCTTCGAGAAGGAGAAGATCGGCATGGTGGTATTCGCCAACTCCGCAAACGGTTTGTCGTTCATGCCCGAGCTGGTCAACGAAGCGATCGGCGGTCAGCAGCCGGCGCTCGCGTTGATTAAATACGAATCGTACAAATCACCGTCAAGGATGTTTCTAAAAGACTTGCTCGCGAACGGCGCAGAAGCGGCATTGCGGGGCTATCGCCAGTGGAGAAGCGGCCGCGCACCCGGAGAGGTGATTTCTGAGATTCAGATGAACCGCCTGGGCTACGACCTGCTCGCAATGAAGCGGGTTAAGGATGCCATTGAGGTTTTTAAGCTAAACGTCGAGGATTACCCGCAGTCGTCAAACACATACGACAGTCTGGGCGAGGCTTACATGATTGATGGCAACAAGGAGCTGGCGATCAAGAACTATGAACGGTCGATTGAATTGAATCCCCGGAACACAACCGGGATCGAGACGCTGAAAAAGCTGCGGGAAGACAAGAAGGACTGAGCGAGGAATAAATCGAAGATTCGATTGCTCGCGATATCAGAAACGTGCCGGTGAGTTCGTTACTCACTCGCAGCGCAGTGCCGTCATCGGGTCAACCCGTGAAGCCTTTCTTGCCGGCAGGTAGCCCGCCAGCGCGGCTACCGCCAACAGTAACAGCGTCGCCGGCAGAATCGTCAACGGGTCGGCCGGGGTCAGCCCAAAGAGCAGGCTCGTGATCAGCCGGGCACCCGCCAACCCCGCCGGTAAACCGATAGCAACTCCGATCAGCACCGGCGCCAAACCTTCCCGCATCACCAACCTCAGAACGTCGCTGCGCCCCGCGCCCAGCGCCATCCTGATGCCGATCTCGTTAGTGCGCTTGGCAACCGAGTAGGACATGATCAGCCTTTGTGCTTGCGCAGCATTCGCAAACCGTAACGCAAGTCTTGTAACATTTAATCCTCCACTTGGGGCTGGGAGTGAACGCGCTGCCTGGCTAGCTCGGCTCCGACAGGGTGTTTATCAATCAGAAAACGAAGCCGCTAAAGCCGTTGTGTTCTCGAAGACAAGCCCATCGGAACAGCGGTCGCCGAGCGATTCCAGACATCACAAAGCCTGCTTACTTCCCGGGGCGCTCAACAAGTGCAACAATGCGAAGCGGTCCGCCGCTTCCGCCTCTGATCTTCATCGGCAGTGCTATCACCATTCCAACCTTGGCGGGCAGCCGCGAGAGATTTGTCACATTCTCGAACGCAGGAACGTTCCGACCCATCAGAATGCGGTGGCTCTCGAACAATTGAGACTGGCCATAATCGATGCTCGCGGTGTCCAACCCAATCGCTTTGATTTTGCGGCTCTCAGTCAGCCAGCGAGCCGCTTCAGGCGAGAGCCCTGGGAAATGCAGCTCCGGCACAGCTTCGGCGCCGCGTCTATCAGTCCCAAGGTATTTCGTTCGATCGTTCCAATACGCGGACCAACCGGTTTGCAAAAGCACGATCGAGTCATCCGGGATTTGGCCGTTTTGTATTTCCCACGCCTCGAAATCCGCGGTGCTGATTTGATAATCGCGCTCCGCCTTTGCCGAAACATCAACCTTAATAGCAGGACCTATCAGCCGATCAAGAGGAATTTGATCGACCGTATCGTGCCGCTCCGCAAAATGCACCGGTGCGTCTATGTGAGTCCCGCCGTGTTCGGCTGCGCTGAACTGGTAAGCCGAGTAGTAGTAACCCTTCTCAGTCATTCCGGCTGCAACTGTGTCAAGCTTGAACGGCTCGGCGGTTGGCCAGTACACGGTGTCGGCGGCGAAGTCATGCGAAAGGTCTACCCACTCGCCTCCGGGCGAGGAAACGCGCTCGGTGGCGGTCTTGGGGGACGAGCAGCCAGATAGCAGAAAGAGAGCGATGCCCACAACAATAGTGTTCAACGTCTTCACGATTTGAACGTCCTTTCCGAAGTAGCGAAGGGTGAAGTTTGGGAGGGCGAGAACCACTCTACTCTCCCTCCCGCTCTCTGTTATTTGCCTGTCAGCTTCTGAACGATGAGAGGCTGCGGTTCGATCTGGCGTCGATAAAACACCCGCGGACGTTGAACATTTCGTTTTGCCGGATCGGAAATCTTCTCTTCTCCCGGAACGTATACAATCTTCAACCCTCGCGCGCCCTGCAATGCAGCCGCTTGCATCTCCGGCACCCGTGCCACTGCGTAATCGACCCACTCGCGGATCAGGATTCTCCCATCCTTGGGCTCGATATCCGCCGCGCCCTTCTTCAGCCCTTCCTCCACCAGCGCATAGGTCAAGAATCCGTGACCCAACTCGGCCGCCTCCAGCGCGGCCTGATAGCCCTGGGCTGCCGTAAGAATGTAGATGCCTTTTTCATATGCAAGCTGGGCGAGTCCTTTTGAGTTCATCGGGCCGCGCCGCCTTTCCTCGGACTCCAACGCTTGCCCGCTGTTACAAGCGTCGATCACCATCAGCAGATCGCTTGCGTCGATGTGCTCGAAGGCGTGCTCGAGTTCCCGATCCGAAATGCTGTGCGCGAGGAGCGTGTTGAGTCCCGGCTCATCGAGCCGGTCAAGCGGACCCGCGTACCCCATGTCGTGCGGGATCAGATAAAAGCTGGATTTCTGTGCGGTGCCGTGTCCAGCGAAATAGACGATCACCGCGTCTTCTGGTTCAGCGGGCTTGATCGGATTGAGAATCGCGGGCCCTGCAGCGGGCGTTTCATCGTCCCTTCGTGCAAGCCGGGCAAGCGCGGCAAGGATGTTCGCTCTGGTCGCATCTTGATTCAACAGCGGGATCACCTCAATCCGCTCAAAGTTGCCGATGTTGCTTTGGGCGAGTTGCATCGTCTCGCCAAATGTCTGCGCATCGGCTACTGCATACCTGAGGTTGTATTGCGGATTCGAGTATTCGTTGATGCCGGCGATCAACACGTATGCAATGCCCTTGCGCTTGAGCCTGTCACTGCCCTTCAGCATGAGCATTTGGTCGGAGCTTTTGATGTTGTCGCGGTTGAAAGCGTAAGCGGTAAGAAGGTTTTCACCTGCAACAAGTGAGATCGTTTCCTCGAGCGTGACGCTTTGCTTCGAAGCGAGCAGGTCGCCGCGCCACAGTTTTATCAACGAACCGTTCCTGAAGAGTCGTAAGTCACGGGCCCCGGCGCCGCCGGGATGCTCGGCATCCGCGGGCGCTTCCGTCACTTCGACTCTGACCTTGACCTTGCGCGAAGAGACCGGGCGATCCCCGGTCGCGGAATCATCGGCCAACGCGAGTCTCACTCGAGGCTGACGTCGATCAACCTGGGACAATACCTGCACTGGCGCCGGTTTGCTGTCTGTCATTATGTCGACGAGCAGTCCGGGAAAGTAAAACTCGTTGAAGAAAGCTTCGACCGGCGACACGTCGAATGTGTTGGTGGCAAACCGCCAGAGTATCGCCTTCGAGCCTTCCGGAGAACCGTCAAACAGACCCTCCGGCGTGATGACCAACCAGTCACCGCCATCGTTAAAGCTCAACATGGAGCTCAAAGGTTGGCCGGTGTTAGGTGACCATAGCTTCACCGTCGCATCTTCACTCCCGCTGATGAGGAATCTTCCGTCCGAGCTGAATGCCAGCGAAACAACAGGACCGGAATGACCCTCGAGACTGCGAATCAGTTGTCCGCTGCGTGTGTCCCATAGCCGGAGCGTTTTATCGTAGCTACCCGATGCGAGGGTTCTTCCGTTGGGGCTGAAGGCCACAGCGAAAACATCGGACGCATGGCCAGGAAGCGTGCGTATGAGTTGTCCGGTTTGAGAGTCCCAAAGCTTGATAGTTTTATCGCGGCTGCAGGAAGCCAGGGTCCCATCCGCGCTGAAGGCGACACCGGTGACTTCCGATACATGCCCGGTCAGAGTGAATACCGTGTTGCCGGTGTCAACATCCCAGAGCTTGATCGAATTGTCATAGCTTCCGGATGCGATCCTCTTCCCGCCTGGAGCGAACGCCAGTGCGCTAACCAGGGTGACGTGGCCTTCGAACGTTCGTACAAGCTTGCCACTATCGACGTTCCAAAGCTTTACGGTCTTGTCCACGCTGCCAGATGCTATCAAGTTGCCGTCAGGGCTGAATGCAATCGCCGATACATTCGAAGCATGTCCCACGAGAGTGCGGACGACTTTATTGGTCGCGACGTCCCAGAGCTTGACGGTTTTATCCGCGCTCGCCGATGCGAGTGTTTTTCCATCAGGACTAAATGCGACGGCATTGACCAGGGTTGAGTGGCCCGTCAGCGTGTGTACTAAACCACCCGACATTCCATCCCACAGTTTGACGCAGTCGCCGATCGCGTAGGCCATGCTTTTCTGATCCGGGCTGAATGCAACGCCGCGCACGCTCGACAGGCGGCCCTCGAGCGTGCGAATCCACTTGCCAGTCGAGTTGCTCCATACGACTATCGTCGTCCAGCTTCCCGCGGCGACCGTGTTACCATCGGGGCTGAGCGCGACCGACGTGATGGCCGCATTTG
This sequence comes from Blastocatellia bacterium, assembly GCA_049273835.1. GTDB lineage: Bacteria > Acidobacteriota > Blastocatellia > UBA7656 > UBA7656 > Onstottus_A. The sequence goes on from JBASRM010000171.1 coordinate 5,806, forward strand.
CGCCCTCGATCGTGCGGATGGTCTTTCCGCTTTGTACATCCCAGACTTTGACTGTTCTGTCATAGCTTCCGGAAAAAAGTTTCGTTCCGTCCTGGCTGAAGCAAGTGGAGCTTACGATACCGGCGTGGCCCTTCAGGGTGCTGATCGCGAGCCCGTTTTCGACATCCCAAAGCTTTACGACATTGTCATCGGCGGCTGACGCGACGATCCTTCCGTTTGGACTGAACGTTACTGCACGGATGGCTGAGGAATGCCCCTCGAGTTCACGGATCGGTTTGGCATCGTCCACTTGCCAAAGACGTAACTTATTATCGGCGCTTCCGGAACATAGAATCTTGCCGTCCGGACTGAAGGCAACAGTGCGAACTTCGGAAGCCGGTCCTTCGATTGTATGTATCACTTCGCCGTTGGTCACATCCCAGAGATTGATGGTGTGATCCCTGCTTGCGGAGGCAACCATCTTGCCATCCGGGCTAAATACAACGCAGTTGACTTCATCGTTGTGACCGTCGAGCGAACGAACAACTCGTCCCGTTTTGACGTCACAGATCGCGACGGACTTATCGAGGCTCGCGGAGGCGATGGTCTTCCCATCAGGGCTGAAGGCGATTGAAGTAACGTTGTCCCGATGATGATCCAGGATGCGAAGCATGCTGCCGGTCGCGGCATCCCAAAGTCTTATGGTCTTGTCGGAGCCCGCTGAGGCAATAGTCTTCGCGTCCGGGCTGAAAGCGATGGAGCGGATGTTGTCGGAGTGTCCACTCTGAATCACCAGTTCGGGCTTTGGGAGGAGTTTGGGCGGTGGTGGGTTGAGCGCTTGAGAGGGTTTTTTTTCGGGCGGCTTCTGGCGATTAGGTCGCTGCGCCCACAGATCACAGGGAGCCAGCAGAGAACCGATCATCGCGAATGACAGGACGGTGTTGAGTGAAGGGCCTTTACGCATATACGACTCCTGATTGCGCGTTAAGTATAGTTGCTTTTTCGTGAGTATTCGAGCACGAGAGGGAGTTCTCCGGGAGTGAGTGCACAAAAAAGCGTTCTGCACACGGATGGTTCTCATTTTGAACGGCGGCTGGAGTTTGGAAATTCTTTCAACGCGATGGGTGTCGCTTCTCAGGTCCTAAGGAGAGCATAACTTTGGAACGATACCTGAAGCTGAAGGATTTAATGCGGTTGCTTCAGGATTCAATCAATTTTTCGCCGAACGGCGTTTGTTACTATCGGTTCGAATCCTGAATTTCCGTAATTGCCCATTCGGCTTTTTCGCGAACGTGTCGGTCGGGATCCGAAAGGGCCTGCTTCAAAAAGGAGACGGCCTTGGGGCTTTGAATCTCGCCCAATGCCCACGCGGTGATCTTCCGCACTTCGGATTGCGCGTCCGACACGAGAATGTTGCACAAAGTTTCGACCGCACGCTTGTCCTTCGTTTCACCGAGCGCCCAGGCGGCGTTTTTGCGCACTTCGGATTGCGCGTCTGTTCGCAGTGAATTGCACAACGGCTCGACCGCGCGCTTGTCCTTGGTCTCACCCAGCGCCCACGCCGCCGTCTTGCGGACCTCGGAATCCGCATCCGACAGCAGGGCTTTGCACAACGACTCGACCGCCCGGTTGTCCTGCATTTCTCCGAGCGCCCAGGCAGTAGTCATCCGCACATCGGGTTGCGAGTCAGACAACAGCACGTTGCATAGTGTTCCGACCGAGCGCTCCTCTTTCATCTCGCCGAGCGCCCATGCGGATTCCCTTCGCACCATTCCGTGACCATCGGACAACCGCGCGATCAGCCCTTCAGCGGCTCGTTCATCTTTAATCTCACCCAGCGCGCGAGCTGAAGACCTTCTCACCCAGTCGTCCGAATCGTTAAGCAACAAGATGAGTGACGGGACTGCTCCACTGCGATCACCTTCGCGCATGTTTGTGAGTTCCCCAATTGCCCACGCGGCGTTTCGTCGCACGCTCGAGTTTGAATCGTTGAGAGCGGCTGTCAAAGGCTCGAGTGCCGGCGATCCCATTGACGCAAGCGCGATCGCCGCCTGCTCGCCGGGCGATGGCTGCTTCAAGCTCTCAATCGCGGGGTTCCAACGGCCGCTATCCCAGCACTTGATCAGTTGGATTGGAGTGTCGTCGCCAAGCATCGCTATGAGCATCGGGATGGCTTCAATCACGCGATTCTTGCCTGCCGAACACGCAGCCTCCGCGCGAACCTGCGCGTTGACGGCGGAACTTAAGGTCTGCTCCAACTCGCCGCGTGAAACAGGCGGTGCACCCGGCGCTTGCGCATGCGGATCCGGCTGGCGTTGTTGAGCTTCGCCGCTCGATGCGGACTGAGTTACGACCACGTTCGACTGTCCGGATTCAAGATGGGTCCGCAGATCAAACGAGAATGTTGAGGCGGCGATGCCTGTGATGGCTAACAGGAAGAAAGCGCACACCGCGAGCGATGTGGCGGTGCGAGCTCCGAGTCGGGTTGTCTTTTGAGTAAGCTTCATTATTCGTTCCTCCAGAATGTCCGCGTCGAATACGCCCAGCGTGAGAGGTCGACCGGCAGGCTGCAGCAGCGCGCCGGCGACCAGGACCAGAGAGCGAGCATAAGCGGCCCGCTCGACGAGCCTCTCGGTCACCATATCGTCGCAGGCAAGTTCTCTTGTCCGATCGATCTGACGCTTCAACCATCTTGCGAAAGGATGAAACGCGACCGGCAGAAACAAGAATTCGTAGACGATGTTGAGTGCAAAATCTCGACGTGCGATATGGGCCATCTCGTGACCGAGCATGGTGGCCAGCGTCTCCTCCGAAGTCTCATTAAAGGTCTCGGGAAGAATGATTACAGGCTTCCAGGTCCCGATTGTTGCGGGGGTCGTCACCTTGGTTGAGAAAACGATCGAGATGTTTTCGAGACCAAACGCATCCTGGCATCGAGCAGCAACGGTGGCCAGCAGGACGGGTAGCTTACGATCGCATGCCGACCGTCTCAAGTTTTGGGCCGCCAGCCACGCGCGACACAATACACACAGGCGGCCGGTCAATAAGAGTCCAAAACCGATCGCTAACCACATCGCCAGGCCCGGTGAGGTCTCGACCGAGCGCCGCCGGGTCTGGAGAAGGTCGTCGAGCCGAAGACTGCTAGCTTGAGCACGGGGGCTGGCCGCGATCACGGATTGCGTTTCAGGTATGGGATTCAAAGTCTGTTGAGGCTGAATGCTGCCGGATTGCCACTCGTTGGTGTGGAGAGCCGCCGGTCGTTGAAGATCGAAAAGCCCCCAAACCGGAAGCGCGAGACTAAGCAGCAGCGAGGCGATCCACAGCCCGTGCCTGCACCGGGGTGATGCGTTCCGCAGAATGCGCGCGCAGATCGACGCGGCGAGCGCAATGGCCGCTATCTGCCACGCGGCATTAATAAGGAAGTGCACTGCAGACTCACTGATCCTGCTCATCAGGCGACTCCTTTTCGAAAAGCTTTTGAAGCTGCGATAGCTTTTCGGGCGTCAATCGGCGCGTTTCTACAAGGCTCATCACCAGGCTCTCGGCTGAACCTCCGAACATGCGTTCGATAAGATCGCCAAGCGCGTGCCCGCTCACCTGGCGGCGGCTGACGGCAGGGCTGTAAAAATACGCTTTGTCCTCAAGCGAGCGGGTAACTTTTCTCTTGCGATGAAGCACATTGAGCATCGTCTGCACGGTGGTGTAAGCCAGCTCGCGGTTCAAACGTTGTTGGACAGTCTGCACGCTTGCGGGACCCGTGTCCCAGAGCACTTTCATGATCTCCAACTCCAGCGGCGTCAACTGTTCTATTCTCTCCGATTTCTTCCGCGCCATCCTTCACCTCCTAACGTTTTAGGAGCTTACTCCAAACTGATCTCAGTGTCAACTAAAAAATTAGGAGGCGGGAGGGTTTTAGGGACCGGGAATGGGATTGAGAGCCGCAGGGGCTTGATAGAGACAGGGCTTAGGCTGGGCGAATCGGACGGCCATCGCAGGGTACCAGGTTCGCACCAACCCAGGGATTTTCGGTTAACAATCGGGCGTGTTACCGCGTCCTTAGACACATAGTGCTCGGTTGCGTTGGTGAGACACGGGTATAACAGGACCAGCGATGAATAGATTCATAGGAGCCTGGCGGCTGGTGGCCTTCGAAGAAGATGGACCCGACGGCGAAATGGTCTACCCTTACGGGGACGACGCGCCGGGATTGCTCATTTACGATCCGTCAGGTCGGATGTCGGTCCAGATCATGAAGCGAGACCGCGGATCACTCGTATCGTCAAACCAACAGGGGCTATCGAACGAAGATATCAAGAAAGTAATCGACGGCTTCACTGCATTCTTTGGCTCGTACGAAGTTGACGAGGCAAACAGCATCGTCATCCACCGCGTTGAAGGACACGTCCTCCCAGACAGCGTTGGCAAGGTGTTGAGAAGGGAGTTCACGTTCTCAGGCGATGTACTTGTGCTCAAGCCCTCACCAAACCGGCGCGTCATTTGGAAACGGGTTGAGACTCCCGATCCGGCGGGCTAAAGCCGGAACTCAAAACGGAGCCGCCGGCTAAGGCCGGAACTCAAAAACGCGTCAAAGTAGAGTGCCGGGGAGCAGCTTGAAAGACTCGAAGAATCTTTCGCCGGAATCGGTGTTCTCCGGTCGAGTCTGTGCCATAACTTGATAAAAGCGATTCTTCACGAAGTAAAACCTTACCGTTACGATCCTGGTGTCCGTCGAAAACTTGACCTCTCTTGCTGGATGACCTTCGGCGCTGATCACCGACTCGGTTAACACTCTCCCGTTGTTACTCGCTACCAAAGCGTCTCGCACTTTTCTGAATGTAGCCTCGGTTCCTCTGTGCTCGATGGTGTCCTTCTGATACTCCGTCCAACTAACCATGAACTCATTGAGATTGTCGTCGGTCGAGGAAATGATGTGGGTCAGCAAATTGCCTTCTTTTGTGTTCGTCACCCTCGAGTTGAACCGCGGGTCCGTGGGCATCCGCGCTGAGAACTTGCCCTCGGCCGAAACGAACTCCTGCCACTGCATTTCGTGTCTCACACCCGGCAAGGACACCAGAAACAACAAAGCGATCATTATCGGTTGCATAAGCTCCTCCTCCGGAAATTGGCGTCGCCTCTGGCCGTAGAAAACGCTTCAGCTCGTTGGCGGTTCCCGAATCAATTCAAAAGCAAGATCCGGATAGCTGGAGCTCGCCTTTTTGTGTGAGGATTCCGTTTATGGCTAAGCCACAAATGAAGACTTCCGCACAACGAGTTCTTAGCTGGAACTGGGACGAGCTTGGCGTGCAACTTGATGAGCTCGGATATGCAGTGACCAAGTCATTACTTACTGCGGAGGAATGCTATAACCTGATCCGGTTGTACTCCGACAAGAGCGCGTTCCGAAACCGAATCGTCATGGAACGTCACAACTTCGGCCGTGGCGAGTATCAGTATTTTGCCAATCCGCTGCCGCAACTAGTAGGTGAACTGCGGGCGCATTTTTATCCACCGCTAGCGCTGATCGCCAATCGCTGGGCCGAGCGTCTGAACCAGACAGAGCGATTTCCCGCGATGCCCGACGAATTTCTGGAAATCTGTCGTCGGAAGCAGCAAGCATTGCCGACGCCGTTGATGCTCCGTTACAAGACCGGCGATTATAACTGTCTGCATCAGGACCTGTACGGTGAGGTCGCTTTCCCACTGCAGGCGGCATGTGTCCTCAGCAGCGAAGGACAGGATTACACCGGCGGGGAGTTTCTCATCACCGAACAACGCCCGCGCATGCAGACTCGCGGCGAAGCCGTGAGGATCGAGCGAGGCAAGTTCATCATCTTTGCTAATCGCTGGCGTCCAGTTGCCGGAACTCGGGGCGACTATCGTGTGAACATTCGACATGGCGTGAGCCGACTTAGATCCGGCGAGCGATACACCCTCGGACTGATCTTTCACAACGCGAAGTAAGCGGCCGAGACGTTTCAGACAGGCCAGGGTTTCTACGGAAACTTGATCTTTTGTAGTAGAAGTTCAAATCGCGCATCGCCGCGCAGGGCGTCAAAGACGGGGTCGGGATTCGCAATTTTGAAATCGCCGGGCAAGCGCCTGAGGTTTCCTCGCGTCGTACCTTTCTTGTGCGCGAGACCCACAATGAGTTGATCGGGGCAAGCCGGACCACACTTTGTCTTCCACTCGAGACAACATTCACACGTTTCAGGCGGGAAACAAGGGTGCGCGAGGGATCGACATAAGCAGCTACCACGGCCCGGACGTTGGCTTTTCGTTTCTCGATCGTGCGGTCAGCCTGCCGCGGATGACTCTTGTGCAATCTTCGACCAGCGCGAGAACACCCCGCGAAGCCGCTCGAGACGTGCCTGCGCATTGGGAGTCTTACGAACCAGGGTCTCGAGCTGACGCAGATAATCGGGCATGCCGGTAGTTTGGCGCACTTCTTCGATAAACGGCTCGAGCTTGCAGAAAACGGCGACGTGTTCGCCGTTCGCGTCCAGGAACATCTTCTCATCTATTCCGCCGTTATTAACGAACGAAGCGGCCATGTCCCAGTAAGAAGTTATCATTCGAAAGTTTGCGCTTCCGTCGTGTCCGCTGCCGAATGTCTTCACGACGTCCGCGGCGTTCTGCGGATCGAACTCGGTGAAGTACCACTTGCGCGCGCGACGAAGCCCTTCTTCGCGGCGGAGTTCATAAAGTTTGAGAATCAACGCAACATCTTGATGCTTGTCACTCATTTTGCCTCCATTCGTTTTTTCCGTTTCCTGGTTTTCTTTCGCGCGGCGCTCTTTTCGCCGAGCAAACGGAGCAGAGAGGGAGTCGCGCCTTGCCGAAGCCGATCGAGAATCGCGGTGCGAGCTCGCTCGAATGCGCTCTTGTCTTCGAAGAGGTTGTAAAACCAATTTGCTTCGTGTCCGAGGGCGTGAAGCTCGAACGCGAGCTGAGCGGCGTCAACGCGCGGATCGAGTTGGCCGAGCGTCTGCGCATAGCGTGCTTCGTTTTCGATTGCGTCGAGCCATGAGCGTGACAGTTCGGCGATCAGATCGCGTACCGGTCCCGGACGGCTGTCGAATTCGATTGCGCTTGCCATGAAGAAGCACCCGCCTCGAAAAACGCTGCGTCCGACATAAGCCAGCCATTCATCCAGCATCGCCAGGAGCCTGACAAGCCCGCGTTCGCTGTTGAACGCCCGGTCCACGACTTCGCGCACGAAGATGTCCCGGGCCTTTGCCACGACCGCGAGTTGAAGCTCTTCCTTCGAGCCGAAATGCGCGAATAGCCCGCTCTTGCTGAGCCGCAACTCGTCGGCGAGCCGCCCGATGGTCAGCCCTTCGAGCCCCTCGGCCGACGCGATGTGCACAGCCGCCTGCAAGATTTCCTGGCGAGTCTTCTCACCCCGCGCCTCCCTGGATCGCTGATTCCTTATATCGGTGATAGCCTTCATGCTTCCTCCATTGATAGCACGACCGTTCGCTTTTTACTATACGAACGATCGTGCTGTCAACAACACTCCTATATGTGTCGTTTTCAACAGACCATTAACTAACACGGGCATTCCAGGCAAGGGAATTCAACGTTTACCATGACGAGAAAGGGGCAGCCGTGGAGCTGCCCCTTGTCGTAGGATGATAACAATCACGTCCTAATGATCAGTCAAGCCTGAACGTCACTCCGGCCCCGACGCGGAGGTTATGTCGCCACACCTTGTCTCCGGTAAACAGATCTCGATCGCGGAAGGGGATGTAATCGAGTTGGACGAGTCTGACTGCAAAGTTGCGACCGACCTTGATGTCGACGCCACCTCCGGCGCCCAACGCGAGATCCACATCTGAATCAAAGTCTTCGAGCTTTCTGCTGATGCCGCCTACCAGCGCGTGGGCAAAGCCTTCAACTCTGTTGCCGCGGGCGGTGAACCGCGGCCCGAAAAGGAAATTGAACGTGCTGAACTTGATGTTCGGCCCGAACACCTCGAACTCTTTCTTGTGATAGCTGAAGTCTCCGACCACTCCAAAATTCTTTGAGACATTTCCCGCAACGCTAAAGCCTACTCCATGCAAACCTTCGCGCTGTTCGATGAAGGGGTTGACATCCGGGTCGAACGGATTGTTCACGTTGATATCGAAGCTGAAGTGCGAATACCCCACGTATACCTCCGCTTTCGGATAATCGCTCTGGGCTTGAGCCGAAACTGCCAAAAACGACGACGCAAAAAGAAGCAACAACACTCTTCTCATAACTACTTGGGCCTCCCAATTTGATCTTGGCCTCATCAGGCCACCGCACAGCCGAGCAAGAGTGATTCCAATTTCCCTTCGGCCTAACCTTATTAAAGTTGAGCGTGATTGTATTGATCATTGACCGATTCGAGGGCGATCACAACAGGTTTGAGGCTCAGGCTTGTGAACCATAAGCGAACAGCCGACCGCCGTTCCGTCGTGACAGCGTGCTTGTTTGTCTGTTGACTGGGACAGAAAAGGTCATGGTATCGCCTGGCTTGGCGAATCCCATCAATGCCATTGGTAGTTGAACCATCCACCAACTGCGCTGGTGGGATTCGCCGACTGAGTATTGTCAGGCGCTTTCGCAAAGCCTATGACGTGTCGTCAACGGCGTAGAACCAGGATGGTCCGTAAAAGATTTTCCTGGGTAATATGACAATAGATGACGGAAGCATCGCTTATGCTGCGTGTCATTGGATCGGCAAATCAGCGCAACCAGGGAGCATGGTATGAACTATGGATACGTGATTGAAGTAGGCGATGTCGCAACGATCGGCGAGCTTGCTCACCAAGCCGAGGATGCAGGGTGGGACGGGGTCTTCGTTTCAGATGTAATGGCGGCCGGGACGAGCGATTTTCCATCATTCCCCGTGTTCGATCCGTGGGTGCTTCTTGCGGTGATGGCGATGCGCACTACACGAATCCGCATCGGCACGATGATAACTCCGGTTCCGCGGCGCCGACCCTGGAAGCTTGCCCGTGAAACCATGTCGGTTGATCACCTTTCAAACGGCCGTCTCACGCTCGGGGTCGGGCTCGGCGCGGCAGAATTCGATGGAGGCTTCTGCAAGGTAGGCGAGGCGATGGATCTCAAGATTCGAGCGCAGAGACTGGACGAGGGTCTGGCGATCCTGAGCGGGCTCTGGAGCGGCGAGCCCTACAGCTTTAGTGGTGAGCATTACCACGTGCAGGAAATGACGATGCTCCCGCCGCCGGTGCAGGCCCCGAGAATTCCTGTCTGGGTGCCAGGCGTTTGGGGTAAACAGAAATCCATGCAGCGCGCGCTCAGATGGGACGGGATCATTCCACAGAAGTACAAGAGTATGAGTCGGATGACGCCTACCGAGGTCAAGGCGTTGAAGAAATATGTGGACGAACATCGCACAGGCAAAACCCCGTTTGATATTGTAATCGGAGGCCAGACCTCGGGCACCAATCGAGCGCAAGCGGTCAAGAAAGTTCGCCCATTCGAAAAAGCGGGCGGCACCTGGTGGCTCGAGAGCGTGATGTCTTCGTCCTGGGATGCTGTGCGCGAGAGAATCAAACACGGACCTCCGCGTGTAGAGTGAGACCGCATGTATCAAGAAGGCCGGGATGTGCGAGAAACGATGCGTCCCCAGTCAGTAGTCAGGTGGTTCGTAGTCCGTAGTCAGGGTTCGTGGAATAATCGAGAAAGTACTGTACTCGCCTCGCCAAATTCTTCTTGACTGCCCTATGTAGCATTCTATATAACTAGCATCCTACTCACCCTGGGCGGAGGCGAAATGAGTACAAAAGCATATCTATCTCACTCGGCGGCGGCCATTCTGCAGGCGCTGGCCAACGGCTACCAATACGGGTTCGACGTCATGGACATAACCGGATTGCCGAGCGGAACCGTCTACCCCGCGCTGCGCCGTCTCGAGGAAACCGGTCTCATCGATTCGAAATGGGAAAAGTCTGCCATCGCTCAACGCGACGGCCGGCCCCCGCGCAAATACTACGAACTTACGCCCGACGGCAGAGACGCCCTGGCCGAAGCGCTAAAACGTTACCGGCTGCTGGAGGGCCTTTCCCCGCATCCGTCCAGAATCAAGCCGATCAAGCCGTCTCGTCAGCGGGGTTGATCAGTTGGGGGGTGAAGAGTCTGCTGTTCGGATTGCAGCCGCACGATCCGCCGACCATCGGGCGTGCGGTGTGGCGGCATTCGCCGGATATTTGCCTGCGCGTTGCGCTTCACGGGTAGACCCAATGGTGGCGTTGCGCCACGACTAATCCGATGGCCAATACGACTACAAGCCGCTTTCGCTTCTGGCTTTGGCTGATCCGCTTGATTGGCGTGATCGTGCCGCGACGCTTGCGCGCCGATTGGCGTCAGGAGTGGGAAGCCGAGTTGTGTTACCGAGAACTGCGGCTGTCCGACTGGGATCGGCTTGACTGGCGCAACAAGTTAGACCTGCTGCGGAGAAGCATCAGCTCCTTTTGGGACGCGCTTTGGTTGCAACCGCAAAGACTGGAGGACGAGATGTTTCAAGACTTGCGCTTTGGCGTCCGAATGTTGCTCAAACAACCTGCCTTTACAGTGATCGCCGTGCTCACGTTAGCGTTGGGGATCGGGGCGAATACCGCCACCTTCAGCGTCGTGAATGCGCTATTACTTCGTCCGTTGCCGTATGTGGAATCGGAACGGCTGGTGGTCTTGGCGGAAAGATCGCGCGACGGAGAGCGGTTGGACGCAGCCTATCCAAACTTCGCCGACTGGCGGGCGAGGGCGCAATCGTTTGTGGAAATGGCGGCGACTTACACGGGGAGTTTCAATCTGACGGGCGTGGAAAAGTCTGAGCGTTTGGAAGGGCGCATAGGCAACTGGAATTTCTTTCAACTGCTAGGCGTCAATCCCGACCTGGGGCGTCTGTTCACTGAAGCCGATGACCATCCGGGCGCGGCGCGCACGGTGGTGCTCAGCCACGAATTATGGCGAACGCGATTCGGCGATGATGACAGCGTGGTTGGCCAGTCGATACGGTTAGATCAAGATTCGTACACGGTGATCGGCGTGCTGCCGCCTGGGTTCGAGTATTTTGAGGCGGCGGATGTCTATATGCCAATCGGACTCTTCCTCGCCCCGGGTTCCCCTCTGGCAAATCGCGGAAACAGCACCTACCTCCATGGCGTCGCGCGACTGAAGCCGGGCGTGACGGTCGAGCAGGCTAACAGCGAGATGGCGACATTGGGCCAGCAACTCGCGCAGGAGTATCCCAAGGTCAATGAGGGAAAGAGCGCGCAGGCCGAACGGTTGCAGGACGTGATGTCAGAAGACGTGCGGCAATCGCTCTGGGTCTTGTTGGGCGCGGTCGGTTTCATTCTGCTCATTGCCTGCATCAATGTCGCCAATCTGCAATTGGTGCGCGGGGCGGAACGGCAAAAGGAACTGGCCGTCCGGCAGGCGTTGGGCGCGGGACGCCGGCGGATAGTTCGGCAATTGCTCAGCGAAAGCCTATTGATTGCGAGCTTGGGTGGCGTTTGCGGGCTGTTGGTCGGGCGCTGGATGCTGCAGGGTTTGCTAGCGTTGGCGCCGCCTGAGATTCCACGACTCAGCCGCGTCGGGTTGGACGCGACCGTGCTGCTGTTCACGCTGGGGATCGCCGCCGCGACCAGCTTTGCGTGTGGACTCTTGCCTGCCTTGCAATCGTCAAAGACTGATCTGCAAACGGCGCTCAAGGAGGGCGGGCGTGCGACCACCGGGACCGGCCGCGAAGGAATGCGGAAAGCGCTGCTGATTGCCGAAGTCAGCCTATCGCTAGTGCTGCTAGTCGGGGCCGGGTTGTTGGTGCGTTCGATGTATAACCTGCTGAACGTTGATCTGGGCTTCGATGCCGACAACCTGCTGACGATGCGGGTGCGCCTGTCGGACGGAAGATATGATTCAGGCAAGAGACGCCTGTTTTATGACGAATGCCTTGCGCGTGTCGGAGCCGTGCCCGGCGTGCGTTCCGCAGCGCTGGCGATGTCAGTGCCGATAAGAGGATCGAGCTGGCAAAGGGTCTTTATTGCCTCCGACAAACCTGTGCCATCGCGCGCTGACCTTCCGAAATCGGACAACATTCCTGTGAGTCGGGATTACTTCGAGACGATGGGCATACGTTTGTTGCGAGGGCGCTCGTTTACTGCCGCTGACACGGCGGAATCCGCTCCGGTCGTTGTCATCAACGAAACGCTGGCGCGCGTAATCTGGCCGGGCGAAGACCCCATCGGCAAGCGGTTGAATCAAGGTTACCCCAAAGATGACGAGCTCTGGCGCGAAGTGATCGGGGTCGTCAACGACTTCAAACTAAATGGAGTGGAACGCGCAACCTCTATGCAAACCTATCTGCCTTATGCGCAGGAACCGTCGCCGGGTGTGAGCCTGGTCGTGCGCACCGAAGGCAGCGCTCTTGCACTCGCCGCTTCGGTCGAGCAGGCGATTCATTCCATAGACAAAGACCTGCCGGTCTACTCGATCTGGACGATGGATCAACTGCTAGGCAATTCGCTTGCGCAAAGACGATTGACGCTGGTGTTGCTTGCGAGCTTTGCCGCGCTGGCGTTGTTGCTGGCAAGCGTAGGCGTCTACGGCGTGATCTGCTACGCAGTCCGGCAGCGCACGCGCGAACTCGGCATTCGGATGGCGCTGGGAGCACAGTCGCGAGATGTGCTGAGGTTGATTCTGTCGCAGGGGCTGAAGCTAGCGCTGCTGGGCGTCGCGCTTGGCTTAGGGGCGGCATTCGCGTTGACGCGGTGGATGGAAAGCTTGCTGTTTGGCGTGAGCGCTACAGACACGCTGACCTTCGCAGCGATCGCGGTATTGCTCATCGCCGTTGCGTTGGTTGCTTGCTGGATACCGGCGCGACGAGCCACCAGGCTAGATCCGCTTACCGCGTTAAGGCACGAGTAAAACTGATGATCATCGGAATCGAGGAGCGCGCCACGAACTGCTCCGTGCCATGAATGAAACCAATGGGTGATGCTATGCAATCAACTCCCTTTCGCTTTTGGCTCTGGTTGATTCGGGCGATTGGGGTGATCGTGCCTCGGCGAATGCGCGCGAATTGGAAGCAGGAGTGGGAAGCAGAGCTGCGGCATCGTGAGACATTGCTCGAAGATTGGGAAAAGCTCAATTGGCGAACCAAACTCAACCTACTGCACCGCAGCCTCGGTGCGTTTTGGGATGCGCTTTGGCTTCAACAGCTGAGATCGGAGGACGTAATGTTTCAGGATTTCCGATATGGCGTGCGGATGCTATTCAAGAGCAAGGGCTTCACTGCCGTTGCGGTGCTTTCACTCGCGCTCGGGATTGGTGCAAATACAGCGCTGTTCAGTGTTGTAGATGCGGTTTTGCTGAGGACTCTGCCTGTCACTGACCCGAAGCGGTTGGTCCTATTTGAATGGCAAGCCGGCCGCAATTTTAGAACCAACGGCATGCGCGGAAGCTTTATGCCGGGCCCCCCCAATACACGTGTGGCCTCGATGTTTCGCTACGACATCATTGAGAAGCTGCGCCAGGCTCGAGTCCAAATGCCGGATGGTCCGCTCACCGATTTGTTCGCGTTTGGTCCCATCTATGAATTGACCGCAGTCGTGAATGAACAAGCGGAGATCATCGTCGGACAGGCGGTGAGCGGCGATTATTATTCCGGTCTTGGCGTGCAACCAATACTGGGACGGGCAATCACTGACTCGGATGATAGTTCATCAGCGCCGCAGGTCGTCGTGCTAAGTCATCGATACTGGCAGGAGCGTTTTGGCGGAGACCCTGCAGTCATAGGCCGGGAAGTCAAACTCAATCACACATTGTTCACAATCATCGGCGTGACGCCACCGGCATTCACCGGGACGCTGCAGGTGGATCAGCGCCCGGCCGTCACTGTCCCGCTGTCGTCGGAGCCGGTGCTGCTGGGCGAACGAACAGGGATGGCCAAGCCTGACAGGCCGTGGATATGGTGGATCAACTTGATGGGCCGATTGAAACCAGGGGCGACCCGCGAGCAGGCGCGGGACAGCCTCAACGCCACGTTTCAAGCAGCAGCTTTGGAAGTAATGCCACCGCCTCGAAGGGATAGTGAGCCGGTGCAGATCGATCCGCAGGACTATCCTCGCCTGGTCGCGCAGTCGGGCAGCGCTGGCTTGATGGAAAGCCGCAAGATGTATTCGACCACGATCTACGGGCTGTTCATCGTCGTTGGACTGGTGCTGCTGATTGCGTGTGCCAACGTCGCCAACCTTTTGTTGGCTCGTGCGGCGTTGCGCGGTGCGGAGATCAGCTTGAGACTGGCGGTCGGCGCGAGCCGCTGGCGGTTGATCCGCCAATTGTTAACTGAAAGCGTGCTGCTTGCCGGGTTGGGCGGTGTGGTAGGGGTGCTGTTCGCTTTCTGGGGCAAGAGTGCTCTGGGTGCTTTGGCGGACCGGAACGCTCGATTCTTACCGGCCGGCGTTGAGCCGAGTCTGAACTGGCGTGTGTTGGCGTTTACCGTCGCCGTTTCGTGTTTGACCGGCATTCTGTTCGGTCTGGTGCCCGCGTGGCGCGCGACGAACCTCGATCTGTCAACCGCATTGAAGCAGAGCAAGCGTCATACAGGCGCGGTGTCACGGCTGAGCAACGGGCTGGTCGTGGCCCAGGTAGCTCTGTCATTGCTGCTACTGATCGGCGCCGGATTGTTTATCCGAACGCTGTACAATCTGCAACGAGTCAACCTCGGCTTCAATCAAGATAACCTGTTGCTGTTCGGCGTGCAGCCCCAACAGGGTGGATACAAAGAAGAACGCCTGTTTCAGTTCTACCGGCAACTCTTTGAGCGTTTGGACAACCTGCCCGGTGTGCGCTCGGCGACCTTTGGCCGCGTCCCGCTGATCGCCCACTACTCGTACAACACGGGCGTGCTTCTGCCGGGTGAAACGGAAAAGAGTGGAGCCGAGCATATCAGCAACCGGCAGATGATTCGCGAAAACTATTTCTCGACTATGGAGATTCCGCTGCTCGGCGGACGCAGCTTCACCGCACAGGATACCGCGCACGCACCGAAGGTTGCTGTCGTCAACAAAACCTTTGCGAGCAGGTTCTTTCCTGACGACTCCGTTCTCGGCAAGCACGTCGTCGATACCGAGAGCAAACGTGAGGTTGAGATAGTGGGGGTCGTCGCGGATACGAAATACGACAGTCAACGAAATGAGATAGAACCGTTGCTTTACACTCCTTGGCTTCAAGAGGATGAGGAGATCGGCGAGATGTACTTTGCCCTGCGCACTGCAGGCGAGCCGGCAGCGCTCGTTTCGAGCGTTCGTCAAGCCGTGCACGACACCGACAGCAATCTGCCGATCACCGAAGTCAGCTCGCAGGTGGCGAGGGCGGAGGAAAGTTTGGGGCAGGAACGCCTGTACGCCCGGCTGCTCACCTTCTTCGGAGCGCTGGCGCTGGTGCTGGCGGCAATCGGGCTCTCGGGGGTCCTTGCCTATTCAGTTTCGCAACGCACGAATGAGATCGGCATACGGATGGCGCTGGGAGCTCAGCCGGCGAATGTGTTGCGACTGGTGGTCTGGCAGGGGATGAAACTAGTGCTTCTCGGTTTGGCCGCCGGTGCCTTGAGCGGTTACGGGTTAAAGCGCTTGCTTGCCAGTCAGTATTTTGGTGCTGACGCATGGCAGCGACAGATGGCCGAGCAGCTTTACGGCGTGCAGGGAACTGACCCGCTAACCTTCGTGGTGATCGCGTCATTGCTGACGTCGGTTGCGCTGATAGCTTGTTGGCTGCCCGCGCGAAAAGCGGCGCAGGTGGACCCGCTGTCGGCGCTGCGGCATGAATAGAAGTTAGGTTCCGGGTTCAGCGTTTCGAGTTCGGGATTTCTCGGTTTTTAGGTTGAGTCATTATATTCAGGTTGATCTGAATATTTTTCTTGACACACAAATCTTTTGTGATAATATGCCGCGCGTCCTTCCTGGTTGTAGACCC